>NZ_JBRBAU010000002.1:0-284149 GCF_053480195.1 Corynebacterium guaraldiae
GTACGCGCCGCACCCGAGTGGTGCGGCTACCGGAAGTATCACCCCGAGCGCCGCGAGCTGCTACCAGATACTCACTGAAGCGCTACCAGATAGTCACGACACTGCTACCAAATAGCCGGTCGCAACAGCCAATTGTGCGCAAAAGGCCGGTGACCTCGGCAAATAGGCATTATGTAGCTTTAATTGGTCATAAAACGCTAAAAAACCTCAAAAATTACAGCACAATACATCGACTGTTCATGTTCTGTTTACCGTTTTCGCTAAAAGACCGTTAAGCCTCCACCGGAAGCCAGGCATAACCGAAGGGGCCCAGTTCGACTGGTCCTAAGTCCACGGCTTTTTCGGTGAAGTTGTGCAAGCACAATAATTCACCGCGCTGGAATCCCAGCACGCCCGCGTGGCCGGTCTCCACCGCCTCGAAAGGCGCGGTGCCGAGTTCCGGATGCGCCTTGCGTTGCTGGATGAGGCTGCGAACGCGGTGGAGGATCGAGGAGTCGTCGGCAAGCTGCTCCTCCACCGAAATACCAACCCCGCCAACGACGGGGCGGCGCGTCTGAGCGGATGTACTGAATCCTGCGCCCTCGCCCGGCTCCCACTGCATAGGAGTGCGTACAGCATCGCGGTCGGGCAGCTCGGGGGCGTCGTTCATGCCAACCTCATCGCCGTAATACAGGAAGGGCGCGCCCGGTAGCGTCATGAGGAGGGAATAGAAGAGCTCAATCTTGCGGTAGTCGTTGCCCAACAGCGGGGCGAGTCGCCGCGCGATACCCACGTGAGCGCGCATCTGATCATCCGGCAGAAAGTGCTCGTACATGATGGCGCGCTGATCCTCGCCAACCATCTCCAGCGTTAGCTCGTCGTGATTGCGCAGGAAGGTGCCCCACTGGCAGCCCTGGGGCAACTCCGGCAATTCCGCCATGATCTCGTAGACCGGTGTGGCGTCCCCCAGTGCAAGGGCCTGGTAGAGCCGCGGCATGACGGGGAAATTGAACACCATGTGGAAGCGATTGCCCGTGCCGTAGAACTCCATGGTGTCGTGCGGCGGCTGATTGGCCTCCGCGATCATGATGGCCTCGGGATAGTTCTCGTCAATGAAAGCGCGGATTCTTTCCACAAACTCGACTGTTTCCGGCAGGGACTCGCCGCCCAGCCCATCGCGCTCGTAGAGGTATGCAATGGCATCGAGGCGGAAGCCGTCCACGCCCTTGTCCAGCCAGAAGGAGAGGATCTTGAACACTTCCTCGTGGACCTTCGGGTTGTCATAGTTCAGGTCCGGCTGGTGCGAGTAAAAGCGGTGGAAGTAGTACTGCTTGCGCTCCGGATCCCACGCCCAATTCGAGGTTTCCGTATCGGTGAAAATGATGCGGATCTCTGGGTAGCGCAGGGGATCATCGCCCCACACGTAGTAATCACCGTACGGCCCTTCCGGATCGGTGCGCGAGGCCTGGAACCACGGGTGATCGGTGGAAGTGTGGTTGAACGCCAAGTCCGTCATCAGCCTCATGCCGCGCGCGTGGAGCTCGGCGACGAGCTCCTCGAAGTCCTCCATCGTGCCGTAATCCGGGTGGATGGAGTAGTAATCGGCAATGTCATAGCCATCATCGCGCAGCGGGGAGGCATAAAACGGGGAAAGCCACAGGCAGTCCACGCCGAGCCACTTGAGGTAATCCAACTTCTCAATAACGCCGCGCAGCGTGCCGACGCCTTCGCCGCGGGTGTCCTTGTACGAGCCCACGAGGGCCTGGTAGAAAATGGCGTTATCGTGCCAGGTCATCGGAGATCCTTCCGTTTAGCCCGCCACAGCAGAAACTCGGCCAGGCACAGCGTGCCTGCGAGGAGCCCCGGCCAGATTGCGGGGGAGGGGTGAAAAAGGTTGAGGACTGCCTGCACCAGCGCCAGGAACGCAAAGAAACCAACGAATCCCAGCGCGGTGTCCCACAGCAGAGCGCGGCGCATTAGGCCTTAACACCGCCGGCGGTGAGGCCGGCAACGATGCGGTGCTGGAAGATGAGCACCATGATGATCAGCGGAATCGTCACCAGCGCGCCCGCGGCCATGGTGGCGGCGTAGGGGTACTCGAAGGCCGAGGGGCCGGAGAAGCGCGCGATGGCCACGGTCACCGGCTCAGTAGCGGTGGTGGATAGCTGCTTGGCCAACATGAACTCGTTCCACGTCGTGATGAAGGCGATGATGGCGGTGGTAAACAGCGCCGGCGCGGCCAAGGGCAGGAGCACGAGGCGGAAGGCCTGGCCGCGGGAAGCACCGTCCACGCGGGCGGCCTCCTCCAACTCCCAGGGAAGCTGGCGGAAGAAGCTCAGCAGCGTATAGACCGTCAGCGGTAGCGCGAAGGAGATGTTCGGGATGATCATCGCGCGGTAGGTGCCGATCCATTCGAGGTTTCCAAAGAGCTGGAACAGCGGGGTCACCAACGCGATGGCCGGGAACATCGAGGCAGCCAGAATGATGCCGGTGACAATACCTTTGCCGGGGAAGTCGTAGCGTGCCAAGGCGTAGGCGGTAAACACACCGATAAGGACCGCCACCGCGGTCGTGACCAAGGAAATGATCAAAGAGTTCCCCAGCGCATTGAGGAAGTCATTGCCCTTGTCCGTGGCTAGGGCGTCCCGGAAGTTATCCAGGGTTACGTGCGTGGGCCACGGGGTGGTGTCGAAAGTATGGGACTTGTGCCGCAGGGCGGTGACGACCATCCAGTAGAAGGGCGCGAGCCCCCAGAACATGATGAAGAGGATGCCTAGGTAATGGCCGAGCTTTTTCATGACTTCTTCTCCTTCTTCTGGCGAGCAGTACCGGACACATCAGCGCCGAGGAAGCGAACGAGGATGAACGCGACGGTGAAGATGAGCAGGAAGATGAGGGTGGATAGCGCGGAGGCAGAGTTGAAGTGGCCCTGGCGCATGTCCTCCACCACCAACTGGGAAATGGTGGCCGTCGGGGAGTTGGAGGAGGCGGAGATCATGATGACCGGCAGGTCGTACATGCGCAGCGCGTCCAGCGTGCGGAAGAGGATGGCCACCATGAGCGCCGGGCGCACCAGCGGCAGGGTAATGGTGAAGAAGGTTTGGATGCGCGAGGCGCCGTCGACGCGGGCGGCGTCATAGACATCGCGCGGGATCATCTGCAGGCCGGCCAGGATGAGCAGCGCCATGAACGGGGCGGTCTTCCACACATCGGCGATGATGACCGCGAGGCGGGCATAAAACGGGTCCGTGGTCCACGCGATGTTCGAGCCGATGAGCGCGTTGATGATGCCGTCCGGCGCGAACATGAACTGCCACAGCTTCGCCGTCACCGCGGTGGGAATGGCCCAAGGCACCAGCACGGCCGCGCGCACGAGGCCGCGCCCGCGGTACTCGCCGTTCATCACCAGCGCCATGAACATGCCCAAGATCGTCTCCAGTGCCACCGTGACCACGGTGAAGAAGAGCGTGATTTTGAGCGCTGGCCAGAAATCGGTGGCGATGACGCCGTCCGGGCATGTGGTGGCCTGGCCGGTGGCAGACATGCATTTATTGGTGAGCCAGTACAGGTAGTTTTCGAGGCCTGCGAATGAGCCTTCCTCGAATACACCCGTAGTCGGGTTAAGCCGCTTGTTGCCCTGGAAGGACAACATCACAGCGCGCACGATGGGATAGCCGATGACCACGGCCAGCGCTATCAGCGCCGGTGCGATGAGCGCAGCGACGCGCAGATACTGTCTGCGGGGCTGCGCGGTAGGCGGTGCTCCAGCCATGCGGTGCCTGCCTTTCTGATTAATAGGGGGAGGGGTTTATCGGGGGTTGGGGAAAATCATAGCGGGTGGCTGAGACATCCTCTGTGCACGAGCACCCAGATCAAAGCCAGATCAAAGAAAGAGGCGCGGGCAAGTCTCGTGGACTTACTCGCGCCCCATTCACGCTGGGAGCATTAACCCTGCGCGGCTGCCTCGATGGCTGCCTTCATGTCCTTCGTTGCATCGTCGACGGACTTGCCCGCGGTCAATGCCGCGTAGGCGTTATCCTGCACGGCCTTGGAGATGGCGGTGTAGAACGGGGAAACCGGACGCGGTGCGGCGTTCTCCAGGGATTCCTTCAGGGCCGGAAGGTACGGGAACTCCTCCACCAGGGACTCATCGTCGTAGATGGAAGCCAGTACCGGCGGGAAGGAAGCCTCAGCGAAGGACTTCTGGTTCTCCTCGTTGATGATGAACTTCATGAAGTCCAGGGCCGTAGCCTTGTGCTCGGAGTTGATGTTGATGCCGTTGTTGTAGCCGCCGAGCGTGGAGACACCGACGCCGTCCTTGCCCACCAGCGGCTGGACCTCGAACTTGACGCCCTTTTCCTCAGCGTTGGTGTACATGTACGGCCAGTTGATGGCGAATGCGGTCTTGCCCTCGGTGAAGGCCAAGTTGGTCTCCTCCTCCGTCGTGGCGGTGGAGTCCTTGGAGATGGTGCCGTCTTCGTAGGCGTCGACAAGCGCCTGCAGGCCTTCCTTGGACTTGTCCGAGTCAACGGTCACGTTGCCCTCGTCATCCAAGATGGAGCCGCCCCAGCCCTCGATGAAGCCGGCGGTGTTGACGGTGAGGCCCTCGTACTGCTTGAGCTGGGTGGTCAGGCAGGAGCTATCGTCCTTGATGGCCTCGCAGGCAGACGCGATGTCCTCGAACTTCTCCGGAGCCTTGTCCGCCAACTCGGTGTTGCGGAAGAGCAGCTGGCCGTTGGTGTTCTGCGGCAGTGCGTAGAGGGTGTCGTTGTAGGTCGCGGATTCCACGGTGGGCTCCAGCAGGCCAGAGGTGTCAACCTCCAGGTCACCGGTCAGCGGTGCCAGCCACTGGTTTGCAGCAAAGTCCGCGGTCCAGACCACGTCGAGCGCCATGACATCGTAGTCGGAGTTGCCCGCTTGCAGGGACTGCACGAGGGTTTCGCGCTGAGCGTCGGCCTCGCCGGCGAGCTCCTTGAGCTCGACCTTCTCGTCCGGGTGCTCGGCGTTCCATGCCTCGATGATGGGGGTGATCTTGTCGGTGTCGTTCTTGCCCATGGCAAAGGTGATGGGCCCGCGGCCGCCACCATCGGTGGAGGAGGCATCGGAGCCAGCGCTTGACGACGACCCCTCGTCGCCCGACGAGCAACCTGCCAAGGTCAACGCGAGTGCAGCGGTGGTGACGACTACGCCGCGGCGGACAGAACGCAGCGAGCTAGGGAGAAACGGCTTCTTCATGGAGTATTCACCTTTCGGAAAACTTCTGATGACTTCAAAATAGGGGATCATCCCCACAAGGCACGTGGTTTTGGCTTTTAATTCACTTCAAACGGGGGTGAAGCTACCCCTGTTAGTACTACTGCCTAAGCCTCGATACGCTGGCCGGTTTCCGGATCGAAGTGGTGGGCCTCGCGGGGGTTGAAGGTGAGGACGACGGTGTCGCCGCGCTGCGGAACGTTGTCGCTCGCGCGGGCAACGAAGCGCTGCTCACCCACCATGACGTAGACGAAGGATTCCGAGCCCAGCTCTTCCACGAACTCCACCGTTCCCTGGAAGCCCACCGGCCCCTTATTAATGAATAGCTTCTCGGGGCGAACGCCGACGCGGCCGCCGTTGTAGTCAAAGATATTCATCGAGGGGGAGCCGATGAAGCCGGCGACGAACTCGTTAGCGGGGGCGTCGTAAAGCTCGCGCGGTGGGGCGACCTGCTGCAGTTCGCCGTCTTTGAGCACGGCGACGCGGTCTCCCATGGTCATGGCCTCGACCTGGTCGTGGGTGACGTAGACGGTGGTGGTGCCGAGGCGCTGCTGGAGGCTGGCCAGCTCCGCGCGGGTTTGTACGCGCAGCTTGGCATCGAGGTTGGACAGGGGTTCATCCATGAGGAAGGCCTTCGGCTCGCGCACGATGGCGCGGCCCATGGCCACGCGCTGGCGCTGACCACCGGACAGGTCCTTGGGCTTGCGCTGCAGGTACTCCGTGAGCCCGAGGGTCTTGGCGGCTTCCTCGACCTTGGCTTTGATGTCTGCCTTGGGCATTTTGGCCAGCTTGAGGGAAAATCCCATGTTCTGGGCCACGGTGAGGTGCGGGTACAGCGCATAATTCTGGAAGACCATTGCGATATCGCGCTCGCCGGGCTCCAGCCCTGTGACGTCTTTGCCGTCGATGAGGATGCGGCCGCTGGAGACCGGCTCGAGTCCCGCGAGGGCGCGCAGGGTGGTGGATTTACCGCAGCCGGACGGTCCGACGAGGACCAGGAATTCGCCATCCGCAATCTCGAGATTGAGGTCTTTGACCGTGGGGTTCTCGGCGCGGGGATAGGTGATGCCGACGTTCTCAAAAGTGACCTTTGCCATGGACACACACTAGCACCCAGCGGCACGTGGATTAGGCTGGAATTCGCTATGAAGAAGTTCGCCCCGCTCCTCGCAGTGCTCTTGGTTGGTTGCTCTAGTACGGAATCTGCAGAGACTTTCACACCGCTAACAACTGTTTCCACTGGGACCGCTGACGCGTCTTCGACGCAGTCCACTTCGCCTTCCGCGGCTCAGCGCGATACCGTGTTCCGCGCTATTTTCGCCGACACCGTGGACTCATCTAAGGTCCGCTCACAGTTGGTGGACAACGGCAAGGTTGATCGCGCCACCATGCGCGCCAGCATGAAGCGGATGGGGCTGGACCTCTCGGATTCGGAAGCGCAAGAATACGGCGAGTGGGTGTGTAAGTGGGTCGCCCCGGAGATCCGCTACGTGCTGGTGACTGAAGGGAAACCAGATAGCCTCGGTGCGAAAGAGCGCGCGGACTACGACAAGCTGGTTGAGGATACCGTGTCCTTCCTAGCGGAGTCTCGGCAGATCTCCGTTACTCCTGAACAGGTAACCCATGCTTTGCCGCAAGCGGTCTTGACCACCTGTCTCGACGAGGCCACCGCACACACAATTCTGGCCAATCCGGACTACTTTTAGTTACTTCTAGAAGGCCACTGCTCGGCGGGTAACCTAGGGTGCATGACTGCACTTGATATGGACCGTATCCGCGAGGCGTTGAATGACGACTTCGCTGTCATCGATTTCACCGAGTCCACTGGCTCCACCAATACCGATCTCATGCAGGCGGAGAAGGTGGCTGATGGCACCGTACTGCTTGCTGACGAACAGGTGGCCGGCAAAGGCCGCTTGGGCCGCCAGTGGGTGAGCCCGGCGGGGTCGCAGCTTATCTTTTCCGCACTGATCCTCCCGGAGTCGCTAGAGCACCTTGGCACCCTGCCCCTGGCTGCCGGTTTGGCCGTGACCGACTCGGTCGATGGTGCGGTGCTCAAGTGGCCCAATGACGTGCACATCGATGGCAAGAAGCTGTGTGGCATCCTCGCGGAAGCCGGCCCGGTGGGGGAGGCTTTCAAGTCCGCTCCGAAGACTGAAGTCTCGAAGGCGGAGGTCAACAAGGCCGAAATCAACAAGGCCGAGATCAACAAAGCGGAAATCAACAAGGCCGAGATCAATAAGGCTGAGGTCGCGCCCAAGACTCAAGCCGCTAACCCGCCTTCAGCACGCGTGGTCGTGGGCATGGGCATCAATGTCACCCTGACCCGCGAGGAACTGCCCATCGAGGCCGCGACTTCGCTTGCGCTCGAAGGCCTTGATACCGACCGCACTGAGCTGGCCATCACCGTTCTGAAGAACCTGCGCCGCCGCATCACCCAGTGGGAGCAGCAGGACCCACAGCTCATGGCTGATTACCGCAAGGTGTGTTCTTCCATTGGCCAAGAGGTTCGCCTCGAAGCCCCGACGGGCGATGTGATCGGCACCGTCGAGGGCGTGGCTGACGACGGCCGCATCAACGTCGGCGGCGAGTACTACTCCGCCGGTGATGTCATCCACCTGCGCCCGGCTGATAAATAATCGCCCGCGCTGGGACATCCAAGCGTCGACCGGCGAGGCCTTCATAGAAGGCGCCGTGCTCGACACATGGCGCTATTCAAAAGGCATCTGTCAGAAGGCATTAGTCAAAAGGCGTCTTTGGGGTCAAAGACACCTTTTGGACGCCTCCACATGGCGTTTTCGGGGGCAAAGACGCCTTTTGACTGACGCCTTTTAGGAAATGCCATGTGCGAAGCCTTGGCTGGGCTTGCAAGGCCTGGGACGTGACGTCTTCTCAGCTGGGCAGCGAGAGCAGGAAGGTACCATGAGCCCCATGAACCTCATGCAGATGGGCCGCGGCGAGGTTGTTCGCGCGGACATGACCGCCCCGTTTCGCACGCTGCTCTTTCCTTTTCTAGAGCTCGTCGTGATTACTGGGGTGTGCTGGATCGCCATCGGCTGGTGTGACTATAACGGCGTTGACCTAGCGCTTCGCAATGGCCTAGTAGCTATATGGGCCTTGCTTGCCGTCTGGCGCTTTGTCCTGCCCCTCATCAAAGCCCGCCGCAAGCGTTTCATAGTGACCAACCTGCGCGTCATCGCCCGCGAAGGCAAGCGCGTTGATTCCATCCCACTCACCGATATCCGCGGTGCGCGTCGTCGCCGCGGTGGGATCTCGCTGGCACTTCACGGCTATGAGAAGCCGATGTATTTCCCCTCCATCCCCAAAGCAAAGCGCGTCGAAGACATCCTCAACGAGCAACCGGTCTGGGGCTAGCCCTTAATCTCCGTCGTATGCAGCTGCTGGTCCAGGTCCTCCGGCGCCAAGTTGGCGGAGCGGAACTCGTGGGTCAGCGGCAGACGCAGATCTAGGTCCGTGCCGGGGCAGAGCTCAATCGTGGCCTCATCCACCGTGTAGTCCAGCACGTGCCCGCCGGAGGTACGCGCAGCGTCGATGAAGTGCACGTGGCATCCGGGAACGGAGATTCCCTTCTCAAAGACCGGCGTGCGGAAACCGCCGATGACGCCCTCGACGTCGTCAAAGCGCAGCTCCTTGTCACCGCCCACCGCCTGCGCCATCGGCGGGTAGGGCTTGCTCTGCTTGACCACCGTGCGGGTCACCACGTTGCTGAACCGCCCAGAGATGCGCACCGCGTACATGAAGTTGGCGGAAGGCTCCACCTCATCGATGAATGCCGAAAGCTCCTCGCGCCTCAGACCCTTGGGTGCGGCCACCTTAATACGGGGGACGAAGTTCGTCGCCACCGCAAACGGCGTGCCCTGGTCCAAGTCAGCCACCGTCGCGGTGCCATCGCCGCGCAGCTGATAGCACACCCCGTCGAGGATGATCATCTCGCCGTCCAGCGCATCGAAGGTTCCGATACCGAAGTTGCCCTTGCCCAAGAGCTCACCGATGGTCATTTCGCCGTCGTAAATGCCATCCAACAGGGCGGTCATGAGGGAGTTCTGAAAGATGGTATGCCGGACGATCATGGCCCCAAGGCTAGTATTGGAAGAGTGAGTGAACAACACAAACCCCTCGTTACTGTTTATGGAGACGGCCAGCTTGCGCGCATGATGCAGCCGGCCGCCGCCGAGCTCGACATCCACCTGCGCGTGCTAGCCTCCGCGCCGGATAAGTCCGCCGCCCAGGTGATTTCGGACGTCGTTCTCGGTGACTATCACGATCTCGACGTGCTCACCGCCGCCGCAGAAGGCGCGGATGCAATCACCTTCGAGCACGAGCACGTTCCCACCGAGCACGTGCAGGCGCTCATCGCCGACGGCCTCAACGTCCAGCCCCAGCCTTCCGCCCTCCTCTACGCGCAGGACAAGCTGCTCATGCGCCAGAAAATGGCCGAGCTGGGCGCCCCAGTGCCGCGCTTTGCCGCCATCGAATCGGTGGAGGATGCGCGGGACTTCGCCGCGCTTGTCGACGGTTCCGTGTGCCTCAAAGCCCGCCGCGGCGGCTACGACGGCCATGGCGTGTGGTTCCCGTCCGCGGAGGAGCTGGAGCCGCTCGTCGCTAAGCTGCTTGCGGCCGATACCCCGCTCATGGCCGAAGAAAAGGTCAACCTCACCCGCGAGCTGTCCGTGCTCGTCGCCCGCCGTCCCTCCGGCGAGGTGAAGGTCTGGCCGGTCACCGAGTCCGTGCAACGGGACGGCATCTGCGCCGAGGCTTTTGCCCCCGCCCCGAACCTTTCGCCGGAGTTGACCGAGCGCGCCATGCAGGTGGGCATCAAGGTGGCCACCGAACTTGGCGTTACCGGCGTGCTGGCGGTGGAGCTCTTTGCCTTCGCCACGCAGCAAGACGCCGGATCCATCATTGCTTCCGCCTCCGGCGCGCCGGGCGCGGTTGTTGAGGAAGATATCGCCGTCAACGAGCTGGCCATGCGCCCGCACAACACCGGCCACTGGACTCAGGATGGCTGCGTGACCTCGCAGTTCGAGCAGCACCTGCGCGCCGTGCTGGACCTGCCGCTGGGCTCTACCGCAGCCCTGGCTCCGGTCACGGTGATGGCTAATGTGCTGGGCGCCGAAGAAGATCCGCAGATGCCCATGCCGCAGCGCGTTCGCGAAGTGATGGAGCGTTACCCAGAGGCGAAGATCCACCTCTATGGAAAGGACCACAAGCCGGGCCGCAAGATTGGCCACGTCAACGTTGTCGGTGAGGATGTGGCGGAAACCCGCCGCATCGCCCACGATGCCGCCCACTTCCTCGTCCACGCGCAGTGGGCTTAAGCCCGCAGCGAGCTTGAAACCTATTTACTAAGGAGAGTTTTATGGAACCACTCGTCGGCCTGATCATGGGCTCTGATTCCGATTGGCCCACCGTCAAGCCCGCCGCAGAGGTGCTCGCCGAGTTCGGCGTGCCCTTCGAGGTAGGCGTTGTCAGCGCGCACCGCACCCCGGAAAAGATGCTGGCTTATGCCAAGTCCGCGCACGAGCGCGGCCTCAAGGCCATCATCGCCTGCGCCGGTGGCGCGGCTCACCTGCCGGGCATGGTCGCCGCGGCCACGCCGCTTCCGGTGATCGGCATCCCGCGCGCGTTGAAGGATCTTGATGGGCTCGATTCGCTGCTCTCCATCGTGCAGATGCCGGGCGGCGTGCCGGTAGCCACCGTCTCCATCGGCGGAGCGAAGAATGCCGGCTTGCTTGCCGTGCGCATCCTCTCCGCGGGTGACCCGGCACTGGTGGACAAGATGGTGGCCTACCAAGAGAACATGGCCGCCGAGGTGGAGAAGAAGGACGAGAACCTGCGCTCCCAGCTCTTCGGTGAGTAATTAGCTGGGAAGCTCGCTTTTGAGATCGGGGTAGGACGCCTGCGCACCTTCTCCGGTGACGGCGTAAGCCCCAACTCGAGCGGCATAGGTGGCGGCCTCCACGAGTTCGTCGCCGTGGAGCAACCGGGCGCACAGCGCGCCGGCGAAGGCATCGCCCGCGCCCGTCGTGTCGACGGCGGTGACCTGCGGGGAGGGGACGTTGACAAGCTCAGCCCCTTCGGCCACGAGCGCTCCCCGCGCGCCCAGTGTGAGGACCACCGAGGCAAAGCCGGCCTCTGTTAGGCGCCGCGCCAGCTCCTCCGGCGTGCCCTCGCCGCTAAGGCCCAGCTGCTCCAGAATGAGCCCGGCTTCGTGCTCGTTGGCTAGCAGCGGATCGGCACGCAGGAGAGCTTCCTTTTCAACCTCGATGACCGGTGCGAGGTTAACCACGACCCGCCCTGTTGCCAGCTCGATGGCCTTGGCACAACCCTCCGCCGGAACCTCGCCTTGGAGCAGAATGAGTTCCGATTCGGTGATGGGGGAGGAGTGGGTGGTGACGAAGGGAGCGTCGACAAGCGCATTGGCCCCCGGCACCACGATGATGGTGTTTTCGCCCTGCTTGTCCACGGTGATGACCGCCAAGCCCGTCACCTCCTCGCTGGCTTCGACGTGCGTGAGGTCCACGCCGCTGGCCTGCAAGTAGTGCATCGCGGGCGTGGCATAAGCATCGTTGCCCACCGCGCCGACGAAGCTGACCTGAGCACCCAGGCGGGCGGCAGCGACCGCCTGGTTCGCTCCCTTGCCGCCCGCGGTGATGGTGCCGCCGCTGCCCAGCAGGGTCTCGCCCGGCTGCGGGTGCCGCGCGGTGTGGACCACGAGGTCAGCGTTGATGGAACCGACTACGCACATGCTCATGCTGACTAGTATGCACGCTAAGCTAGCGGGCATGCAGTTTCCGCTTCTGGTGTTGGGCGCGCGCGTGGAGGGCAGCGAGCCCGGCTCGCTGCTGCGCAGCCGCTTGGACCGCGCGGTGGTGCTGGCGCGCGTGCTGCCGGAGGAGCCGATCATCGTGTCCGGTTTCGGTGAGGCGGAACCAATGGCGCGCTACCTCATCGAGCGGGGTGTGGACCCAGAGCGGATTCGTGTGGAGCCGCTGGCTACCAGCACTAACGAAAACCTTGAGCGCGCCCACGCGCTGTGCCCGGACTATGACTATTTCCGCGTCGTGACCAATGACTTCCACGTGCTGCGCACCCGCCTGTGGGCCTGGCACCTGGGGATTCGGGTCCGCATGCATGGTGTTGGCACCCCGCGGAAAGATCGACCATGGAATTACCTGCGCGAGGTGGTGGCGACTCCTCATTCGCTGCTGCGCATTGTGTGGCGGCGGGTCGTCGCGCAGTGGCCTATGGACTAGGCGCCGAAGAACATGAGCACGATGGCGATGAGCCAAATGACAAACCAGTGGCGCTTTTGCGGCGTGGTTGGGTTGGCCTTCTGCTGCAGCGTCTTGAGGAAGTACCACGCTCCGGGCAGCGCGAAGCCGATGCCCATTGCCACATCGCCGTCAGTAATTCCGGTGAAGCCTACGAGGAGCGAGAACAGACTCAACAGCCCCTTGAAAAAGGAGAAGCTGTGGATCGTGCCTTCCATTGGCTGCTGGGCAGGGGCATGGTCAGGCAGCGGAGCTGGGGCGTAGGCGCGCTCCGGCTCGGCAAAGGGCTCTGCGATAGGTTCGGCAAAGGGCTCCACACTCGGCGCCTCATGCGAGTCAACGAAAGGGTTCGCCGAAGGCTTCGCGTCTGACTCGCGCGCGGGTTCCGCGAAAGGATTCGACCCACGGCCGGGGAGAGGTTTGTCCGGCTCCTCAAAAGGGTTGGAGTCAAAGGGATTGCTCATGTGGCTTAGCCTATGTCACCAGTGAGCCAAAGCCCGAATTAGAGCTTGGCCAACGCCTTCGTGATTCCTTCCTTGAGCGTTGCCTGCGATTGCTTCATTGGATGCGCAATCGCCCGCAGGCCCATGTACGCAATCTGGTCCGCCGCCCGGTTCAGCGGGTCGCCCGCATGCCCCAACACGCGGCGGATGGTCACCTCGCAGACTCCCTCCACGTCATGCCACGCCTGTTGGAAGCGCGAGCGCGAGCCCGAGGACAGCCCGCGCCACATGCCCCGCGAGCGCACCGCCTTCGAGCCCTTCTTCCGAATCTGCTCCACCGCTTCCAGAGCAGCTACTGAGTCCGACTCGATGATCGCCTTGGTTGCACCGACCTTGAGCAGGTATTTCAGCGCCAAGGTGAGGGATTCGAGCTCGAGCTCATCGGTGCTGGCCGTCGTCTCGCGCGTGCGCAACCGGTAGTCGCCATTGCTGGCCACGAAACACATGGAGCCCTTGAACACCGTGTCCGAGGAAGCGTCCGTGGCGATGCGCACTGTGGCCCCCTCGGGCCAGGAGGAGGCCGTCGAGAAGTTCGGCCACCAGTGCGCCTTCGGTGTGTCCACCTTTACTACTTGCTTCTTGCGCGGGGCCTCGCCTTCCTTCTTGGCGCGGCGCGCGGTGATTCCGGCCTGCTTGCGCCGCACGGAGCTGGCGCTTTTCGACGCCCTATTCTCCTCCGCAAAACTCCCCGTCACGGCATAGCCACGCTTTTCCAGCGCGGCCCGCAACCCCGCCTGCCGGCGCCCGGTGACGATCCACCTGCGTCCTCGGAGCCCCTTGGTGGCCTTTTCGAATTCGCGGACGGCCACCTCAACGATGTCGCCCTTTTTAATCTGGCCCTTGCGCACGAAGCGCGTCTTCTTGGTGTTGACGGCGATGACCCAGCCGTCGACAGTTCCGTTTTCGGCGGAATCCCAGCGCTCATCCCACAGCGCAATAGCCACATGCACGGGTGCTGAGATCATGTCTTTGGTGATCTTGCGCGTGCCGTAGGTGCGCGATTGCGTGCCCGTCAGGGCGGAGAGCTCGAGTGGTTCCATCCCCTTTAGTAAACCATTTCATTGCTGTGCTGTAACGCTCGGGCGTCTAGTGCAACATACTCAGTGAGCCCATTAGCATTCTGGAGTTTTATTAGTGTCTGTCCTTACCTTGCCTGGTTCGCGTAAGCGGGAGTTCTCCCGCCTGTTTCGCGAGCATTACCCGGCGGTGCTGGCGTATCTGCGCCGCCGCGTTCCACCGAGCCACGCCGAAGAGCTGGCTGCCGACGTCTTCGAGCGGGCCTGGTCCGGCTTCGACTCCTTGCGCGGCACGCCGCTGCCGTGGCTCTATGGCATCGCCCGCAACGTGATGCGCGAGTTCTACCGCACCCGGCGGGAGACGGAGAACCTCGATGACCATGAGCTGGAATCCTATGCGGGCTATGACGCCGTCGATGCCAACCTCGACATCACTCGCGCGCTGATGCAGCTTCCGCACGCGGAGCGCGAGATTCTTACGCTCCACGCCTGGGAGGGACTCGATCACCCCGATATCGCCGAGGTCCTCGGCATTTCCCGCAATAACGTGCGCGTTCGCCTGCACCGCGCGCGTACCCACCTTTCCGAACTCACAGGAGAAACCGATGCCTAGCTCTCTCGATATGCTCCGCGCCGCCAACCCCGTTCCTGACACAGCGCTTGACGACGCCTCCCTCGCCCGCTCCGAAGAGACCCTCGCAAAGATAACGAAGGGCCGGCCCACGTGGACAATAGCGGCGGCTTCCGTCGCGGTGCTTGCGCTCATCGGTGGTGCCTTCCCGCTGCTCAATAACTCGGAGCCCGTGGCCTCGGCCGCGGAGATTCTGACCCAGGCCGGCGAGGCAGCCGCAACCCAGCCCGATGCCGTGGATAAGGGCGTGACCGCGAAGGAATACATGAAGCGCGTCGACACGCTTGGCGATGCCACGGCAATCACCGAGTATGCGGTGGGTGCCGGTGGCGCCGTTGAGGTCTCCTCGCAAGGCGAAGTGCCGGGTTTTGATCCGCAGCCCTCCATCAACCCGGAGGAGCTCGTCGTTGCGACCGATCGCGCCGGGTTGGAGAAGCTGGCGGATTCCTTCCCCAACCGCGCGCTGGGCGCGCTGGAGCTGCTGCTCCAACCGGGTCTGAGCAGCGAGCAGCAAAAGATTGCTTATGACATGTTGGCGGATGCGGAAGGCAATGAGGTCGGCACCGTCGAGGGCGAAGGCGAGGACCAGCTGGTGACCGTGATTCGCGATGCTGATCGCGTCTCCTTCTCCGTCCTGCCCGCCACCGGCCAGCTCGTGCGCGTAGTCGGCCTGGTAGGGCCGGACGTGGAAACCACCATCGACGCCACCGCCATCTTGGACTGCGTGTCCGTGACGGGGCTGGAGGGCCCGGACCGTATCTCGCTGGCCTGTGCGGATAATAACTACCTGGTCAACGAGTTGGACTGGCAGCGCTGGGGAGACGATTCCGCGGAGGCAGACGGCGTGGCCGTCGAGAATGACTGTGACCCCAATTGCGCGGAAGGCACCTTCAATGAGGATCGGGTGAAGGTGGTCGTCGACAAGCGCGTGGCCTGCGGCTACCACGCCGAGGTCTACTCCCGCGTGCGCGTGCAGTACCCGGATGGGCGCGAGGAAGAGCAGCAGATTGGCTGCGCGCCCTAGGTAAGTTCTTAGGTAAGTTGGCGCAGGGCGAACTGGCCGTACATATCACCCAAAGCCTCGGCGGTGTAGTCACCGTCGGGGCTAAACCATTGGGCGACGCCGATGCCCATGTCGATGAGCGCCCAGCAGGCGATTTTGAGGTTTTCGGCGTGGAAGTCGCCCTCGTTGACCACGGCCATCCAGCGGGCGACATAATCGCGGCGCAGCTGCAGGACGACGGATTTGTGGGGCTCTTCGAGGTTGGTGAGCTCGTTGTTGACCACGCGGACGCGCCGGGCGTGGGTGGCGTGGTAGATGACGTGGGCTTTCATAGTGGCAACGAGCTTGTCGCGGGGGTCTTTCAGCCCTGCGAGGCAAGCGGCGTTGGCGCGAAGGAGGTCCTCCATGGCGGTGATGGTGACTTCGGCGAGAAGCTCCTGCTTGGAGGAGAAGTGGTTGTACAGGCTGGAGGCGCGCATGCCGACGGCTTTGGCGATGTCCTCCATGCCGGTGGCGTGGTAGCCACGCTGGTCAAAGAGGTCGAGTGCGGCGGCGGCGATTTGGTCGCGGCGTCTCTGGTTGGCCATGGTGGGCGTCCTCCTCATCGAGCTAATGGCGGTTAGTATACCCGGTGCTGTGGGGTGGGGGAGAACGTGTGCTTTCGGACAGTGTGGTTGCTCTTGGCGGACTTGACAGAGGGAGAGAGTCAGGTCACAATTAACGCTAATCGTCATTCGTATTGCCTGTTTGTTGGAGAATTTACTATGTCCCACAACCTCTTCGAGCCCACCACTGACTTCCTGGGCGTTTTTGACAACCTCTCTGAGGTCGATGCTGCGGGGTGGAAGCGAGCTGCTCGTTTCCGCGAGTACTCGGCTCCGGTGATTAACCAGCATTGGCAGGCTGCGGAATACCCGCTGGACTTGGTTCAGCGTTTGGGGGAGCTGGACGTGATGACTGATGGCTTGGCGGTTGAAGGCCACGAAGAGATGTCCACGCTCGGTGCTGGCTTGGCGCTCATGGAGGTCACACGTGCGGATGCCTCGATGGGCACGGTGATTGCGGTGCAGGCGGGGCTGGCTATGCGCTCTATTTCTATGTTGGGTTCTCCGGAGCAGCAGGCTTCATACTTGCCGAAAATGGCTTCGTGCTCGCTGCTTGGGGCTTTTGGGTTGACGGAGCCGGCCCACGGTTCGGATTCGATTGCCTTGGAGACCACCGCGGTGCGCGATGGCGATGAGTGGGTCCTGAACGGCGAGAAGAAGTGGATTGGTAATGGTGCTTCCGGTGGCGTCACGATCATCTATGCGCGCATGGAGGATGGCAACGTTGGCGGTTTCATTGTTCCGCAGGAGGCCCCCGGTTATTCGGCATCCGTGATTGAGGGCAAGCTTTCGCTGCGGGCTATCCACCAGGCGCACATTACGTTGACCGACTGTCGTATCCCCGCCGCCAACCAATTGCCGGGTTGTCGCAGCTTCAAGGATGTTTCCCGCGTGCTGACTGCTACACGCATTGGTGTGTCCTGGATGGCGCTGGGTTCGGCGGTGGCCTGTTATGAGATTGCCCGCTCGTATGTGCTCGAGCGCGTCCAGTTTGGCCGCGAGCTGGCGAAGGCGCAGATCATTCAGCAGCGCTTGGCCAACATGGTCCTCGATTTGAGCCAGATGATGCTGACCTGCCGTGAGGTCTCATTACGAGAAACCGCAGGTACGTTGCTGCCGGAGCAGGCCTCGGCGGCGAAGCTCCACAACACGCGTGCTGCTCGCCGTATCGCCTCCGATGCTCGTGACATGCTTGGCGGGGTTGGCATTTTGCTGGAGAACGACATCGCGCGCCACTTCGCGGACATCGAGGCCATGCACACCTACGAGGGCACGGATACAGTGCAGTCCCTCATTATGGGCAAGAAGATTACGGGCTTCTCGGCCTACAAATAGCGCTTCGAAGTGGCCCCTATTTCACCATGCCCATCTTTTCCCCACTACCGCGGCCCCTCTAGGTTCGAGTCCTAATGGGGAGGCTACTGCTGGAACCGCCGTGAGCGGTCGCAGATGGTTCTGCTCATAAGGCATTAGCGAGAAGGTTTGTTTGGGGGCAAACGAACCTTCTTTGTGCTGTTAGAAGGTTTACTTGGGTGCAAACGAGCCTTTTGACTAGAGACTTCTGAGTGAAGCCTTGTGAGTGGAACCTTGTGGATTACTTTGTTGAAGGATCAGCCAATTCGATGGATGAGTTGAAGTTATCCACAGGCGGGGAATCGACCGTAGCTTTTGAGGGCTGGAAGCCACGATGATGGAAGCATGATTGACGATTCACACCTCATTTACCTACGACCCCTTTCGAACAACCACCCCGTGTGGAAACAGATTGCTTCAGGTGAACTTATTCGCCTCACCTCGCGTTACGCTATAAACAGCGAGTACTATTCAACTCTTCCTTACTATCAACGCCATCTCTTTGACATCGTTGCCTTCGGACGTAGCGCGCATCGGTCAGTTCTCGTGGAAAGATCTGCGGCCAAACTGTTGGGCTTGTGGACGCTGTCGTCTCGGGACGCACAGGTTGTTCTAGCACGGCAATCCAAAACAGTTCCGCCGCGACGGCAATGGGATAGTAAGGTGATGTACCGAAAAATGTGGCTGCCAACCTCAGACATTATGGAGCGCTTCGGGCTTCGGTGCACGTCGGTTGCGCGCACCTGCATCGACGTCGCACGGCTTGCGACGTTTGAGGAAGGGTTGATGGCTGTCGACTCCGCTTTGCGCAAACGACTCGTTAGCGTTGACGAATTACGGTCAATGATCACGGCAATGGGCCGTGTAAAAGGTGCAGCTCAAGCTAGGAGAGTAGTTTCGCATGCCACCACCCTCGCCGAATCTCCCTATGAGTCCTTTGCTCGCGGCATGTTGATTGTGGAAGGCCTAGGAAAGAAACTCGTGGTTCAGCCAGAGCTTCAGGGTGGGTATCGGCCGGACTTGTTTATCAACGGCAAAATCATCATGGAAATAGACGGCGCTGTGAAGTACGACGGAGCGACCTACGGAAAATCTACCGAAGCGGTGATACGGGCTGAGCGGCAAAGAGAGAAATACCTTCAGAATCTCGGATACATCGTGTTGCGTTACTCACCACGGGATCTTCTCCAGAACCGAGAACGGGTTCTTAACGAGGTGCGCGGTGCGTTAAACACCGTGCAACCTCGTTCAGCCTAGCGAGACTCCTTGCCAGCGCGAAAGCGCCGGCAGATGGTTTCATTCAGAAGGCATTAGTGAGAAGGTTTGTTTGGGGCAAACGAACCGTTTGTAAACGCCTAGATGGTTTACTTGGGTGCAAGTAAACCATGTGACTAATGCCTTTTGAGTGGAACCATGTGCAAGGCTAAAAGTTGTAAAGAGGATGCCCAGCTCAAACTTGCAAATGACCAGCATAAACCTGCCTGTCAATTGCCGGTCCAGGTCGCAAAGAACAAGGAGAAACCCCGCTCCGAAAAAGGGAGCGAGGTTGGGAAGCGGAAGCGGCCGAGGCTAGTTGTTGAGGGGCTTGCGGGTGGCTGCCATGTGCTTGGCGCGCTCCACGTTGGCCGGGAGGAGGACCAGTGGCACGTCGTACTCCACTTCGCGCTCGCAGAACTCGGTGAAGCTCAGCGAAACCGGGGTTGTATTGGAGTCGGGAGCAGCGGAGGTGGAGCTGGGAGCGGTGTACATCTCGGCGAGCTTGGCCACGATGACGTGGTCGTTCTCGGTGGTGCCGTCGATGGGCCAGTCGCGGTCCAAGGCGGGGGAGCCGGAGTACATCTCGATAGAAGCGTCCGCGGGCGGGGTGTAGGAGGCAGCCAGGTCGGCAGCTTCGCACAAAGCGCGGGCGAGGACGTGGTCGAAGGACATGAGCACGACGTCATCGGAGGAGAGGAAGCCAGCCTTTTGCGCTTCGAAAGCCGAGGAGAAGTTGCGGGCCGAGGCGATGAAGTCGAAGGCCTTCTGGTGATAGTCTTCTACACCGGCCGCCTTGAGGCGCTCCAGCGAAGAGATGGTTCCCGTCCAGCCGGGGTACAAGCCCACGGTGCGCTCCGGGAAGCCGAGGCGCGTATCGGCGTGCGCCACGATGCGGTCGCAGGCCAGCGCAGTTTCAAAGCCACCGCCCAAGGCCACGCCACGCACAGCTGCCACCACGGGGACCGGAGCGAACTTGAGTGCACGCAGGGTCTTCGAGCCATCCGCAATCAAAGATTCGACGCGCGAAGCAGAACCCGATTCGCCCGCAGCCGCAATAGAAGCCAGGTCCGCACCCGCGCAGAAGACCGGCTTGTCGTTGCTGATAACCAGCGCGACAAGGTTGGAGGAGGATACAGCGTCGAGAGCAGCGCGAATAACCTCGAGGGCTGGAGTCGGCATGGAGTTCATCGGCGTGTGCAGGTCGATGATGCCAATGCGCCCAGCAGACGTGGACACCGCGTGAACCGCGCCCGCGTCCAGAGACACGATGGTCTCCTTCTCAAGAGAAGCCAAGGTCACCACACCTTCGCGCGGCGCGAGCTCCTGGCGCGAACCGGTAGAGGAGAGCACCGAGCCCTCGCCGTAGAAGCCACCCGCCGAAGCAGCGGCCGAGACCAGGGAAGGAACATCGGAGCCGTAGGCGGAGGCGACGTGGTCGATTCCGATGGCGTCGGCAAGCGCGAAGATGCCCTTCTTCCAGCCGAAGCCCAAGGTCAGGCCCTCGTCGATGAGGCCCACGTGCTCCGCAATGGAGGACGCGACCTCGCAGCAATACGCCAGCGTGTCGAGGAAGACCGCGCGGGCGAAGCGGCCGCCGGGGGAGTCGGTGTCCATGACCTCGCGGGGGTCTTTGAGCCCCACGACGGGATCAGACAACGTCGAGCGGGGTACGTACTCGTAGGACTCAGAAATGACCTCGTTTCGGCCGCGGTAAAAGCCGCCCTCACCCGTGCGGCCGGTCAGCCCGCGAGATACGAGGCCCTCGATGAAGGGATCATCGCCGAGCGGAACGTCCAGGAGCGGATCGCCCTCGGGGAGGGCGGTCTCCAGAGACTTCCAAATCGGCTTGACCAGCTGGAGACCGATGTAGTCGAGCAGGCCAAAGATGCCGGTGCGGGGGATGCCGAAGGCGCGGCCGAAGGAGGCGTCGGCAAGCTCGTAGCTCACGTCGAACTCGCGGGCGCGGGCCACGCCGGCGGCCATCCAGTAGCAGCCCACGCGGTTGGCAATAAAGCCCGGGGTGTCGCGGCATTCGAGCGCAATCTTGCCCAGGGTTTGCTCGATGGTTGTGCGCAGTGCCGCCTCCGTGGGGCCGGAGGCGATGAGCTCCACAAGGCGCATGATCTTCGGCGGGTTGAAGAAGTGCGTGATGGCGAACTTATCGCGGCGGGCCTCCGGAACGCCCTCAAGAAGAGAGGCTAGCGGCAGGGTTGAGGTATTCGAGCTCAACAGAGCGTCCGCGGGCAAATGAGGCTCGATGGCTTGGTAGAGAGAGTGCTTGGCGCCCAAGTCCTCGAAGATGGCCTCGATGACCCACTCGCGGTCCTCCAGCAGGGCGTAGTCATCGCTGGCGCGCACGCGCTCGGCGAACTCCGGCAGGTGGAAGCCCTTGCGCTTGAGCTGGATCTCGACGCCCTTTTGGGCGCCCTCCGCATTCTGGTCCAGCAGCACGACGTCCATGCCCGCCGACGCACACAGCGCGGCGATGCCCGAACCCATAGAACCTGCGCCGATGACGGCTACCTTGGTGATGCTCATTTACTTCGCTCCATTCTCAATAATCATGGCGATTCCCTGACCGCCGCCGATGCACATGGTGACCAGGCCATAGCGCTTGCCCTGGCGGCGCAGCGCATAAGCCAGCTTGGTGAGCAGGATGACGCCCGTGGCGCCAACCGGGTGGCCGTGTGCAACGGCGCCGCCGTAGACGTTCGTCTTCGCCGGGTCGAAGCCCAGCTGGTCCTGCACGGCGATGGCCTGGGCAGCGAAGGCCTCGTTGGATTCGATGAGGTCGATGTCCTCCAGTTTCAGCCCGGCCTTCTCCAGCGCCTTCGGGACGGCAGCGATAGGGCCGATGCCCATACGCGTCGGGTCCACGCCCGCGATGGACCAGGACACAATCTTCGCCAGCGGGTTCAGGCCACGCTTGGTCACTTCCTCCGCGGTGGCGAGCACAGCGGCCGCCGCGCCATCGTTGATGCCGGAGGCGTTGCCGGCAGTGACGGTTCCGTCCTTAACAAAGACCGGCTTGAGCTTCGCCAGCTTCTCGACGTCCGTCTCTCGCACCGCCTCATCAAAGTCCAGCTCGCCGACGGGGACGATTTCTTCCGCGTGGACGCCTTCCGCGCGGGCCTGGGCGGCCCGCTCCTGGGACTCGGCGGCGAACTCGTCCTGGCGCTCGCGGGAGATGTTGTTATCGGCGGCGACGTTTTCTGCGGTCACGCCCATGTGGCCGGTGCCGAAGGGGCAGGAGAGCGCGCCGGTGAGCCAGTCATAGAGTTTGCCGTCACCCATGCGCTTGCCAAAGCGTGCGCCTTCGACGGAGTAGGGTGCGTTGCTCATGGATTCCGCGCCGACGGCCAGCGCCAGGGAGCCGTCGCCAGTCTGCAGAAGCTGGGCCGCGCTGATGACGGCCTGGACTCCGGAGCCGCACAGGCGGTTGACGCCCATCGCAGTGGAGGAGTCCGGCATGCCGACGTTCTTGGCAATGGCGCGTGAGAGGTAGAGGTCCTTCGGCACGACGGGCATGACGTTGGAGGCCACGGCGGTATCGAGGTCTGCACCAGTAAGCCCCGAACGCTCAATAGCTGCTTCGGCGGCAAGCGAACCGAGCTCGGTAAGGGAAAGGCGGGCCAGGCTACCGCCGAATTTTCCGATGGGCAGGCGTGCGGCGCCCGCGATGTAGATGTCTTGGGGCATGAGCTCCTCCATAGGTTTAACGAATCACCATTAGTTAACTCGGTATCCTAGGTCACTTTTTCGCCGCGTGCAACGGAGCTCCACTGGAAAGTGTGTGAGGGGCTGTAGTTATGGCATGGGTGTAACGTGCGCCACCCCCGCGTTGTTTACAGATTGTTCAACAACCCTTATGCTTTCACCATCGTTAAATGCGACCTTCGTCACGAAAGGTGCCCAACAATGAGCTTGGAATCAACCAATTCCTCCGCAGCTTCCCAGGAAGCAGCCCAGGGAACTACACAGGACGCGCCGAAAGAAGCGCAAGCCCCCAAGGGCATCGGCGCCATGGCCGGCGCCATGTTCCTCATGGCCACCTCCGCTATCGGCCCGGGCTTTTTGACCCAAACCTCCGTCTTCACCGTGCAGATGGGCGCGGCCTTCGCCTTTGCCATTGCGCTGTCGATCATTGTGGACATCGCCATCCAGCTCAACGTCTGGCGCATCCTCGCTGTCTCCGGCATGCGGGCTAACGAGCTGGGTAACACTGTGCTGCCGGGCCTGGGTTGGTTCCTCGCTGTCCTAGTCTTCATCGGCGGCGTGGTCTTTAACATCGGCAACATCGCCGGCTCCGGCCTGGGCCTAAACGCCATGATCGGCATCGATGCGCGCATCGGTGGCCTCATCGCCTCGGCCATCGCCATCTTCATCTTCCTGTCCAAGCGGGCGGGTGTTGCGCTTGACCGCATCGTCGCCGCGCTGGGTGCCATCATGATTCTGCTCATGCTTTACGTGGCGATTGTTTCCCAGCCGCCGGTGGGTGAGGCCCTGAAGAATACCGTCATGCCGGAAAGCATTGACTTCTTCGTCATCACCACCCTCATCGGTGGCACGGTGGGCGGCTACATTACGTTTGCCGGCGCACACCGCCTCATCGACTCGGGCCTGTCCGGCCCGGAGAACGTCGGCGCGATTACGAAGACCTCCGTGCTCGGCATCATCGTCACCGGCATCATGCGCGTGCTGCTCTTCCTCGCGGTCCTGGGCGTCGTCGCCACGGGTGTTGCGCTCTCCGAGGACAACACGGCCGCCGATGCCTTCCGCCAGGCCGCCGGCGAGTTCGGCCTTCGCGCCTTCGGTGTCGTCCTTTTCGCGGCCGGCCTGTCCTCCGTCATCGGCGCCTCCTACACCTCCATCACCTTCGTGACCACCCAGAAGGTCAGCCCGCGGACCCGTAACTTCCTCACCGTCGGATTCATCGTTGTCTGCGCCATCCTCTTCGCTATCCTCAACTCCGCACCGCAGAAGCTGCTCATCTTCGCCGGCGCCTTCAATGGCATCATCCTGCCCATCGCCTTCGCCATGGTGATGTGGGTCGCGTTCAAGCGCCATGACCTCACCCACGGCGTCAAGCAGCCGATGTGGCTGCTCATCGCCGGCGTCCTAGCGCTCGTGCTGGAAATCTTCATTGGCGTTAAATCCATCTCGGGAATCGTTGAACTATGGGCATAATGCAGACTCCCGCAGATGTGCGCGCCTTCGCCCGCGCGCACGACATGACCACCACCGCCGGCCACGCCCGCGGCTTCATGCAGGCTAACCTCATCGCGCTGCCGCGCGAGTACGCCTTCGACTTCCTCCTCTTTGCACAGCGCAACCCCAAGCCGTGCCCCATCGTCGGTGTGCTGGAGGCCGGGCAGTTCACCTCCGAGCTCATCCCGGGCGGAGACATCCGCACGGACATCCCGGCCTACAACATCTATGAGGACGGCCAGCTTACGCAGACGCTTGACGACGCTTCCCCCTTCTACTCCGCCCACATCGTCTCCTTCCTCATCGGTTGTTCCTTCACCTTTGAGAATGCGCTCGTGGAGAACGGCATTTCCATCGCCCACATTGATCAGGGCCGCAACGTGCCGATGTATCGCACCTCGATTCCCTGCGCGCCGGCTGGAGTCTTCTCCGGGCCGATGGTCGTCTCCATGCGTCCCATCCCCGCGAGCCAGGTTGCCGATGCCGTCCGCATCACCTCCCGCTACCCGGGCGTCCATGGTGCCCCGGTTCACGTGGGTGACCCTGCTGCCATCGGCATCGAGGACTTGTCGCAGCCCGATTTCGGCGAAGCCGTCGACATCCCTGAGGGCACCATCCCGGTCTTCTGGGCGTGCGGCGTGACCCCGCAGGCCATCGTGATGAACTCGCGACCCAGCCTGGCCATCACACATGCCCCGGGCAAGATGCTCGTCACCGACATCCCGGACCGCGACTTCCTCATCCCTTAATTTCTGTGCGGTGGTGCTACCACCCCAAGCCCTCAGTGCGCCGATACATGGTTCTACTCAGATGGTTCTGGTCAGAAG
The DNA here is from genome assembly GCF_053480195.1 of Corynebacterium guaraldiae. Classification (NCBI taxonomy): domain Bacteria; kingdom Bacillati; phylum Actinomycetota; class Actinomycetes; order Mycobacteriales; family Corynebacteriaceae; genus Corynebacterium; species Corynebacterium guaraldiae. The sequence continues at coordinate 24,931 of NZ_JBRBAU010000002.1, forward strand.
GTTTGTTTGGGGGCAAACAAACCTTCTTTGAGTGCATAGATGGTTCACTTGGGGGTAAACGAACCTTTTGACCCGAACCATCTCACTCGAACCATGTGGTGCCGGTTAGTTTTGCGCGGGTGGAACCGGCTAACAGGAGCGAAGGCCATAGTGGGGGACTCGGAAACTAAAGGAAGCTAAAGGACCCGGAGAATCGATTCCATCGCGCGCATCAAGTCCGCGCGGCAGGCATCGGCGGCCGCCTCGCGCTCGCCTTGCGCAATGAGGTGGGCCAAGTCGATGTTGGCTTGCACGTGGTTATCGTGAATCTGCGGGTAGCGCTCCAGCGTCAACAAGAAGGTCAAGCGCATGCGCGCCAGCAGGTGCGACATGGAGCGGTCCAGCGTCGGCGAGCCCAAACCGGCGACCAGCTGCTTGTGGAAGCGCTGGTTGATGAGGGGGCGGGGGGCGTCGTTAAGCACTGCGGATTCGGTCAGCCGCACCAGCTCGCCTGGGTCCTCGAAGGTGGCATAGCGCGCCGCGGCCGGCTCGATGGCAGCGCGCGCCAAGTAGAGATCGCGCACGAAATCGCCGTCAGGGGTGGCGATGAACACACCCCTGTGCGGGATGCGCTCCACGATGCGCTCGGAGGCGAGCATGGCGAAGGACTCCCGCAGCGTGTTGCGGGAGCATTCGAAGCGCTCGGCCGCGCGGACCTCGCTGAGCTGGTGTCCGGGCATGTACTCGCCCTCGGAGATGGCGGCGCGGAGCGCGGACGCGACGGAATCAGCAAGCATGCGACTTACAGTAGCCCGCCGCTTAGGAAATCGTGGCGATTACCGCGCCCGGTTCCAGCCTGGAACCCTCCTTTGCCACACGGCTCAGCGTGCCCGCGGCCGGAGCCTTGACCGCGGATTCCATCTTCATGGCCTCAATCGTGGCGATGGCCTGGCCTTCCTCGACCGTTTCGCCGTCCGCCACGTTCCACGCCACGAGGTTGGCCTCATAAGGACAGGTCACCTCGTTGCCGCTGGCGCTGGCACCGGAGGCCGCGCTTGCCGACGCCCCCTTCACCTGCCCCTGCGACAGCATATCGGTGGGGAAGCCCACGCTGACAAGCTTGCCGTCGATCTCCAGCGCAACGCGGGTGCGCTGCGCGTAGATGGCCTCGACGGGGACGGTAGCGCTCGTGGCCTCCGCGGAGGGGCGGTAGTTGTGGTCGAGCCAGTCGGTGTAAATGCCGGCTGCGGCATCGGCGTCGCCGTGATCCACGAGGACCTGGGAGGAGACCATATCGCGGTGGAAGGGCAGCACGGTGCGCACGCCCTCGATGTCGAATTCCTGGAGGGCCTGCTGTGCACGCTTCAGTGCGATCTCGCGGGTCGGCCCCCACACCAGAAGCTTAGCCACGAGCGAGTCATAGTAGGGCGGCACGATGGAGCCGGAGCGCACGCCGGAGTCCACGCGGATGCCAGGGCCCGTCGGCGGCTCGAAGCGCACGATGGTGCCCGGGCAGGGAGCGAAACCGTTGAGGATGTCCTCGGCGTTGATGCGGAACTCGAAGGCGTGGCCATCGGACACAGGGTCTGAAGCTTGCGCTTCAGACGAGGAAGAGGAATCAGACGCGAAGGAGAGGGGTTCGCCGGAAGCGATGCGGAACTGCTCCGCAATGATGTCCACGCCCGTGACCATCTCAGTCACCGGGTGCTCCACCTGCACACGGGTGTTGACCTCGAGGAAGGAAATCGTGCCATCCTCGGAGACGATGTACTCCACCGTGCCGGCACCGGTGTAGCCCACCTTCGCGCAGATGGCGCGGGCACCCTCGTGGATGCCGGTGCGCTGTTCGTCGGAAAGCGCAGGCGCCGGAGCCTCCTCGATGAGCTTCTGGAAGCGGCGCTGCGTGGAGCAATCGCGGGTGCCCAGCACGGCGACGTTGCCGTGCGTATCAGCCAGAATCTGCGCCTCCACGTGGCGCGGGTGGGTCAGGAACTTCTCCACGTAGCACTCCGCGCGCCCGAAAGCCTCCTTGGCTTCGCGGCCGGCGGAGTTGAAGGCGGCCTCGATGTCCTCGAGGTTCTCCACCACCTTCAGGCCGCGTCCGCCGCCGCCATAGGCAGCCTTGATGGCGATGGGCAGGCCGTGCTCCTCAGCGAAGGCGCGGGCCTCCTGCCAGTCATCGATGGGATCAGAGGTACCCGGTGCCAGCGGGGCGCCAACCTCCTCGGCCACGCGGCGCGCGGCAATCTTGTCACCGAGCAGCTCGATGGACTCCGGCGACGGGCCAATCCACGTCAGGCCGGCCTCGGCCACGGCGCGGGCAAAGTCGGCGTTCTCCGAGAGGAAGCCGTAGCCGGGGTGGATGGCATCCGCGCCGGCGCGCACGGCGATATCGAGGAGCGCGGGGACATTCATATAGGTATCCGCCGCGGAGTTGCCGGGTAGTGCGTAGGCTTCGTCAGCCACCTGAGTGTGCAGGGCGCCGGCATCGGCTTCGGAGTAAATGGCGATGGAGCGGATGCCCATGTCGCGCGCGGTGCGGGCGATTCGGACGGCGATCTCGCCGCGGTTAGCAATAAGGACTGCAGAAATCATGGGTGGGTGTTCCTTTACTAGTGTTTAAGCGAGTTCAAAGCGGACCGTCGCCCCCGGCGGGAGCTGCGCGGCAATATCAATATCTTCTTCGAGGACCGTGGCGATGACCGGGTAACCGCCGGTCACGGCGTGATCGCGGAGGAAAATCACGGGCTCGCCACTCGGCGGAACCTGGACTGAGCCGGCGACCATGCCCTCCGAGGGCAGCTCGCCCTCGCGGGCACGGCTTAGTTCCACGGAGCCCTCCGGGCCGACCAGGCGCACGCCCACGCGGTTGGACTGCGCGGTCACGGTCCACTCGGTGGCCAGGAAGGCCTCCAGGCTCTCGGGCGTGAACCAGTCATCGCGCGGGCCGAGCACGCAGCGCAGCACGCCCTCGGTCTGGCCATTCGCGCCTTCACGAACGCGCATCGGGTTACTCAGCTGGGCATCGGTCATTGCGGTGGAGCGGGGGAGGACGCCGATGACGTCGCCCAGCCGCACCGGCTGCGGCCCCAACCCAGAGAGCACGTCCGTCGAGGCAGAGCCCAGCTCCGCATCCGCCACGATGCCGCCGCGGATGGCGATGTAGTTGCGCAGGCCCACCGTCGCGGGATCCACGGTCACCGTCGAACCAGCGGTGACGAGCACCGGGCGCGCGAGGTGCACCGGCATATCGTCCAGCAGGACGCGGGATTGGGCGCCGGTGACGCACATGACGGCGTCGGTCAGCGCGCGCAGGCGGATGCCACCGATGTTCTCCAGCACGGTGGCCCCGCGGGGGTTGCCCACCGCGACGTTGGCCGTGGCAGCCGCCGCCAGGTCCGCCGCACCCGAGGGCGTAACACCCAAGTTGCCGCGGCCGGGGCGCCCCTGGTCTTGGAAGAGCGTGAGCAGCCCGGCATCGAGGACCTCCATGCGCGGCAGGCGCGCTGGGGTGCGGCGGCCGAAAGGCGTGGTCGACACCACGTCCGGCAGCGAGCTCACCGCGCGGTAGCGCACGCGGTCACCGGGCTGCACCAGCGCTGGTGGGTGGGCATCGGATTCCCACATCGGGGTCGAGGTGGTGCCCAGCAGCTGCCAGCCGCCGGGGGAGACGCGCGGGTAGACAGCGGAGAATCCGCCGGCAATACCGACGGCCCCCGCCGGCACCGCGGTGCGCGGGGTGGCGCGGCGCCCGATGTTGAAGTTCTGCGCCGGGTCAGCCGGGGTGCAATAGGTAAAGCCGGGAGCGAAGCCACCGAAGGCCGCGAGCCACTCGGTGGACGTGTGCCAGTCGATGAGGCCTTCGCTCGACATACCCATCAACTCAGCCGCCTCGTCGAGGTCCTCGCCGTCATAAAGGACGTCGATCTCCACAAAGCGCGGATCCTCGCCCGCCTGCGCGGTGGGGTGGAAGTCCTGCAGCTTCTCGGCGGCAGCGGCGGCGGAATTCGGCGTGGCAAAGGTCAGCAACAAGGTCGTGGCGGCAGCAATGGCATCGACTTGGTCCTTGAGCGGATTGGCGTCGAGGGCCGCGTGCCACGCCATGACCTGGGACAAGTCCTCCAGCTCCACGAGCAGCGCGCGCGTTCCCACGGGGTGAATATGCATTAGATAGCGCTCCGAATCTCGATTCCGCGCTCCTGCAGCTCGGCGACCACACCGCGCAGCAGTTGCACCGCGCCGGGCGAATCACCGTGCGTGCACACCGACTGGGCATCCACGTTGAGCACGGAGCCATCGATGGCCGTGATGGATCCGGTTTCGGCGACTTCGAGCACGCGCTTGACGACGTCCCCCTCATCACCCATCACCGCATTCGCCTCGCGCCGTGAGACGAGCGTGCCATCGGGGTTGTAGTTGCGGTCGGCGAAGGCCTCGCGGATGACGGTCAGGCCCTTCTGCTCCGCGATGTCGACGGCGACGCCTCCTGGCAGCAGCATGACGGGTAGATCACCGAAGGCTTTGATGCCGTCGATGACGGCGTGGGCCTGGGCCTCGTGGTGGACGATGGTGTTGTACATCGCGCCGTGCGGCTTGACATAGGCCACGCGGGTTCCGTTGGCCTGGGCCAGGGCTTGGAGGGCACCGATTTGGTAAGTGACTTCGTCGGCAAGCTCGGCAGGTGCGTAATCGATGAAGCGGCGCCCGAAGGCTGCCGGGTCGTTATAGCCCACGTGTGCGCCGACGGTGACGCCTGCTTCTGCGGCCGCCTTGAGGGTGCCCGCGATGGAGTGCGGGTCGCCGGCGTGGAAGCCGGTGGCGACGTTGGCGGAGGAGACGAGCTGGAGCATCGCGGCGTCATCGGCAACGGGGTTGCCGGCGGTGGTTTCGCCGAGGTCAGCGTTGAGGTCTATGTGCAGCGCGCTCATAACAGGAGGACACCTCTTCTGTAGTTCCCAAATTGTTGAACAATCTATGGGTGCCTAGTGTAGCCCGCATCACGTAGGTTTGTGAAGTGTGTCCCGTATCTGTGGATGGGTGGGACGTGAAAACACCCCCATCACGACGGCGATGGGGGTGCGGCTGCCTCGCGCTGGTGGGCCGGCGCTGCTAAGAGCTTCGCGTTTGAAGCTCGATGGTGCAGGATTCAGATTAGAACGGGAGGTTGACTCCCAGTGCCTGTGCTGCGGCCGGTGCAGCTGCGGCCAGTGCGCCTACGACGCCGAGGACGATGATGGCGATGCCCAGCCCGGAAGGCTTGCCGTCCTCGGAGGAGAGCTTGCCCTTGATGTCGTCAGAAGAGCTCTGATCCTCGCTGCTCTGGTCGCCCTTGCCTTCGTCGCTGCTGCCGGCGTTGCCGCCCTGGTTGCTGCTGCCGTTATCGCCTTCGGTGCCGGTGCTGGAGGTGGCGTTGGTGCTCTGGCCGGTGGTGTCTTCAGCGTTGGCGGCGGTGACGCCTGCGAGTGCGAGGGCGCCGGCCAGGGCTGCGGCGGTGAGGTTGCGGGAAATGCGCTTCATGTTTCTTACTCCTGGGGTTAGATCGGGAAAGTTTGGTCAACGCCGTATCAGACGATGTTGTCACCGTTAACTGATGTCGACTTCCCACATACTAACCGAAAATTAGTGAGGTAGGTCAAACTATTTCCAATTTTTAAGCTACTCCACGCAAATTTTCATGGTTGTGTCAGGGTGCGCTGGCTCGTCGGGTGGTGCCGGCCCTTGTGGTGGTGGGATGAAACTTCCTGCGTGGTTCGGGTTTTGAGGCTTGCTTGCGTGCTAGTTCATCCATTGAATCTTTTAACTCCCTCCAAGGGGTGCGGCCGGAAAAGTGGTGGCCCAACGGGCGTATAAAACTGCAAAAGCCGCGTCTCTCCACCCCGGTAGGGAAAGGAAGAGACGCGGATGAGTTGCCTGTTGGCTCTAGGCCTTAAACCTCTTAGATGAAGAGCTTGCGGCGAGCAACGACAGCGCCAGCGGCGATCATCGCTGCGATTGCCAGTGCGGCGAGGCCGCGGGCAACGGTGTTGGAACCAGTCTCAGCGGAGATACCGCGGGACTGTGCTGGGGTCTGTGCGGCGGTGCCTTCAGCAACCTTGCCGCCCTGGGCGATGACCTCGTCCTTGTTCTCCTGCAGCATCTTCTCGGAAGCGGCCTTCTCCTCAGCGGAAGGAGCGTCCTTCTGAGCTGCCTCTTCGGACTTCACGTAGGTCTTGCCGTCCTTGGCCAGGTACCAGGTCACGCCACCGATGATGAGGGCGGCCGGCAGGGCCAGCCAGGCCAGCTGCTTCTTGTCGAACTCGGTGCTGGTCGGCTCAGCCTCGGACTCGCCGTTGATCGGGTAGTCAACGGAAGACGGTGCGGTAGCCTCGCCGGTGGCTGCCATGTCCATGTCCGGGGCCATCACGCTGGTGGTGGTCGGTGCATCTTCCTCGGGTGCTTCGGCGTCAGCCGCCTGAGCCTGCTGCTGCTCCCAAGCCCACTGTGCCTGCTCTGCGGTCAGTTTGGTGGTTCCGTCCAACTCGCCGTTCTCGTTGCGGTGCTGGTAGCTACCGTCGGCCTGCTTCTGGTAGGTGACGCCATCGACCGTGAGTTCAGCCGGAGCCGGGATCTGGGCAGAGGCAACGGCGGTGCCGCCCAGTGCGAGGGAACCGGCCAGAACGGCTGCGGTCAGGGTGCGGTTGATGCGCTTCATAAGCTTCTCCTTGTGGGGTTTGTGAGGTATGTGAGAGGGATTCAACCCGACGTGAACCACAATAGCCACAACTTTCACATTAATCACACGGGTTTCGAAATTTCGCTCCGTAACATGGCTGATGCATTTCACGCCAAACGGGTGGCATGTTCGGTGGGTTGAGGTCCTCACGGGCGGCGCTACAAGGTCTGTTAACCTGCAAGAATAAGAACGGTCTTGTCGGTTGAGCTGCGAAAATGTTCGATAACTGCGCGTAGTGGCGGAAATCCCCCCGAACGGGGGATGCTGCACCAGGCTTAGCTCTGTTCTGCGGCAGGATCAGGAGCCTCGGTTACGCCCTCAAACTGCCATCCCACCACGGCATTGCGCACCGCAGCAGCCAAAGGGTTGGCCGGCTGGATGCAGCTGATAGTGAGAAGGCGACCGGGCTGGGTATCGGTGCCCCAGATGCTCTCATCCTGCTCAAGGCCGTCCTTCGACGGATCGTGCAGATCTGTTGCGGTGTACACCAGCCATTGCTCGCCGGAGTTCTGCGTGCGCAGGTATAACTTGTCGCCCACAGAGGCTTTGTGCTCGTCGGCGCTACCGTCATAGAGGTTATTGAACACCGCTGGTACTCCCGCACCGGTATGTCCGGCGACCACCACGACGTCCTGTGCATCTGTGCCGGGTAGCGAATAGGGTTTATCCTCCGCGGTGTAGGTGCAAGCCTTACTCATCGAGTCGGGGTTGATCTTGTTGTCTTTGATCCGACAGGAGCCTTCTTCAAACTCTGCGCGCACATCAATTGTCGGGATGTACATCTCCACCGCTGGGGAGGGCTCGATGACGGCGGCGGGTTCCGCAACCACATCGGTTGGTTGCGGCGCGGGCGCGTCTGGCTCCTTATTGATCTGAAGTGCGGCGACGATGCCGACGAGAACCATCGCCAAAATAAGGAGAACTCCCAACCCGCGACGGCTGATGGGCGTGCGAGGGCGCGGTGATTTCCGCCGTGGCGCAGGGGTTGTCGTCTTCTTCGGCGTCGTTCGGGTCGGCGCTTGTTGGGTCGGCACTTGTTGGGATGGCGTTTGTTGGGCAGGCGCCGACGTTGAAGCGGATCGACGGGAAGGGGAAGTTGTCGACGGGGACGAAGCTAGGCGTTCTTGGCTGGGGCGGCGTCGCGGGCGGTAGGAAGGGCGCTCAGGGGCAGTGCTCTCGTGGTCGTGAGTAGAGCCTCGCCGGCGAGCACGCTCGGCGCGCAGATCAATACGGATTCCTTCTTCTGGCAGGCGATAGCTATCGCGCTGTGTCGAGTAGCGAGAATCCATAGTGAGCTCCTGAAGAGAACGATAATTAGAAAGTTACAGTACTACTCGCTAAGTAACTATTCCGTATGCGCTCACTATGGCGGCAGGAGCGGGCATAAAATGCCGCCTGAACTCTCGGCCTGGATGGCTGGCGATGAGGGAAGCCGTTGGCTAATGCCTTCCGTCGGCAGCGAGCTGAAAGTGCAACGCGTAGGTGATGAGCCAGTGGGTGGACATGAAGTGGCCGTCGACAAGCTGCGTTTGCGCGCTGGCTGCTAGTGCTTGGGCGCGTGGTAGGACGGAGGCGTCGAAATGCTCGGCGAGTTCAACGAGCATCCATGCTCTGGTTAGCGCTAGGCCGTAGAGGTGGGCCAGGCGGCCATCGGTTGGGTCAAGCACCTCTGGGATTTGTGTGAGAAATTCCAGTGCTTCGGTGCGGTGGGGAAGAAAGCCGTCGAACCAGTGTGGGAAGTCCGGCAGCACGCGCGACATGAGTAGGGCCTCCGATAGCCCGTTGGACAGGAAATCGTGCCCGGACAGCTCCCATTCGAGCGGGTAGTCGCGGTCTTCGCCGAAAAGGCGGACAGCAGCCTCGCGCACCGAGCTCGCCAGTGAATCCAGCCCGAGTTTCTCCGCGGCCTCGAGGATGAGGAAAAGGTTGAAGGCTGTATTGGAATGCATGCCGTGGCGCACCGGTTGGTTGAGTGATTCAAGCCAGTCGTGGCAGTGCTGTGCGGTTAGCTCTACGAGCTTGTCCATCGCTTCGCCAGGCCGAACGGAGGCGAGCTGCAGCAGCCAGGCGCGCCCATAGGGCATTTCATATCCGGGGTGGGCGAGTAGGTAGTTGTATTCCGTGGTGAGGGCTTCTGCGCTGAGGCGATCGTCGAGAAGCGCGGCAAGTTCTTTCGGAGACTCGGGCCCGAGAATCTTGTTTAGTAGCGCGCCTGAGTACTGCATGTGGACGCTGGAGTGCCAGTCGAAGCAGCCATAGAAACTGGGGGGTAGCTCGCGAGGGCGCACGTCGCAGTCTTCTGTGGAAGCGCTCGTGTGGTGCATCGCGGCGGGGAATTCGCGCTCGAGTGCGGCCATAATTGCTTTCGCCCAGGCGCTGGAACAAGTTTCTAGCGTGGTCATGCGTCAAGTATGGCAAAGCTGAAGATGGGATGTGCGTTTCAGCGCAAACGTCGAATATATATGCGAAATTGTGGTGTTGGTGTCCGGTCGCCCTCGTAGTCTTTAGGGCAGGCATCCAAGGGGTGGGGGATGTGTGGGTGTCTGAAAATGCTGGCAATGCTCTTCGTCTTTGGGGGTTGCCACTATCGAAGAAGGGGGAACTGTGCAGTTCTTGGAAAACAGGCCGACGACGTTTAGTAAGAGACAAGTACATCGAATAGGTAGTGCGTTGCGCACTGGGCAAGAGATCGATGAAGAGCTATATCGGCGCATACTCATACATCAGTCTGCTCTTTGTGACCATCTTGAGTTCTTGGCAGCGTCGACACTGAATGAACTGAGCGTGCCGCTGGAGCGCTCGACAGATTCCGTTGTGGAACCGGACTCGAAACGATTCCTTATAGGTTCGCGGGTCAAGACTCGGCAGGTGCTCGTTGAGAAACTGCGGAGAATGCCGAGCTTCCCGCTAGAGAGCATCCAAGATCTTTCAGGAGTGCGAATGGACTTTGATGTGACGCTCTCTGAACAATCAAGGCTGGCGGAGCTACTCGCCCAGGACTTCGAAGAAAGGGGAGCCGACCGCGTCAAAATTCAGGACATGAGAGAAAAGCCGCACTCTGGGTATAGGGCGATCCATTTACATATTTACTCTCCGGCAGGCCGGGCTGAGTTTCAGCTTCGGACGGCGCTCCAGTCACGATGGGCCAACCTTTATGAACTTGCTGGTGACTTGTACGGTCGCGGCATCCGATACCTTGAGCTCGGAGAGCACGTACCGTTGCAATTTGAGACCCAGGTTCGCTCGTTGCATGAGCTTTCAGAAGTGGTGCATAGAGTAGAAAAATACTTCGATGTGCTCTCTTCTCCGTTTGCCGAGCGCCCAGTGGAAACAGTGGAGTTGCGTGAAGCCCGGCTATTGCGGCAAAGGACTTCTAGGATGTTGGATAGGCTAATTAGTGAGCTCGACCGGAGACGGACAGAAAACGAGTCGGAAGGGAGTAAATAGTATGCCGGCTTTTCTTATTAAGTATCACCGTCCGACGGGTGCACTGAATGTCACGGAGTTTGAATCCCTAACTGCGGCAACTCTTGCCCGTCACGACCTCGATCAAATCAACGATGACCCAGACGTTGAGCTCGTTGCCATTGGCGCTGAAAGCCTAGAGTCCGTTCGACACACGCACGCGCGCTACTTCTTCCGTGAGAAGACCGCGCCGCCGTATCCCTTTGTGGCTTAAAGCTTGAAGCTTTGAATAGCGTAGTTAGCGAAGGCTAGCCGCGAAGGATTTTCTCCATGGCTTTTCCTTTGGCTAGCTCGTCAACGAGCTTGTCCATGTACCGAATATTTTGCATCAGCGGGTCCTCGATGTCCTGGACACGGTGCCCGCAGATGCTGCCGGTGATGAGGGAGCGGGATGGGTTCAGGTGCGGGGCCTGCTCGAAGAAGTCCTCGAGGGTGACCTTTTGCTTCCGGACCCGTTCCAGCTCCTCAACCGAGTAGCCGGTAAGCCAAGTGATGACTTCGTGAAGCTCGCTGACAGTCCTGCCTTTGCGTTCTACCTTCTTAACGTAGTGCGGATAGATATCGGCGAAGGGAACCGAAAAAATGCGGTGAGACATGGGGGCAGTATATCGGTGGGCCTCATGGTGCGAGAAGGTCGTTCGTTGCCATTCTGCAAGGGTCTCATTGCGATTCTGCAATGCTCTCGCTGCCGTTTGATCACGCTGTGGAACGTCAAAAAGAGGGCACCCGCAGCCGTCGTGAAACGGCTTGGGGTGCCCTCTTCTGTGAGGCCTGAGGAGGAGGGCTAGTCCCAGACGGGGGCGTCGCCAAGCTGCAGCTCAGAGTAGCGCGCCTCCGGAACGGTGGCGGAGTAGGGCTTGCCCACGGCCTCCCATTCCTGGTCGGCATTGCAACGCACGTCCTGGCCGTCGGTGTCGAGCATGGTAAAGCCCCACACCAGCTTGCCCTGGGAGTTTGCCGGCAGCGTGTACGGGCCAACCTCCTGGTTCAGCTTCCAGTGCTGCTCGTGCACGTAGTTGAAACCGTAGGTCTGGGTCAGAACCTTGGCCAGCTCGCCCTCGCCCTTGATGGAACCGGAGACCTCGATGGTCTGCGTGCGGGCCTGTGTCACGGTGTGGCTGACCGGCACGGGCTCATCATTGCGGTTGGCCACACTGGCGGCGTCGGTCTGCGTGAACCATCGGCGGGTGGCGGTGACGTAGGTGCCGTTCTCACCGGGCGTCGAGCAGTGTGTGCCCGGCTTGAAATCATCATTCCAGCGCTGCGGCAGCTCGAAGTCCCCGCCGAAGTCAGCGGCGTGGGCCACAGGAGCGGCCGCCAAGAGGCTGAGCGCGGCGAAGGCGCTCGCGATGGACTTCTTCAGCACGTCTTAGCCCCAATCGTTGTTGTCGCGGGTGGAGACCTCCACGTGGCGCTCCTTCGGCAGGGTAGCGGTGAAGGTGCCGCCGTTGGCCTGCCAGGTGTTATCGGAACCGCAGATGGTCTTCTGACCCTCGAAGTCGGAGACAACCCAGCCGGCGCGCATGACAGCGGTCTTGCCCGGAGCGATGTTGTACGGGCCGACCTGCTCACCCACCTCGTAGGACTGGGAGTCGGTGTAGCTGGAGGAGAAGGTGAAGTTGATCAGATCCAGCAGCTTGAAGTCAACGCCGGCGGAAACGTTCCAGGTCTTGGTCTTGGTTTCCTTGATGGAGCGGGTGACCGGCAGCGGCTCGTCGTTGTAGTTGGACACGGTCCAGGAGCCGGCGGAGCCGTCGAAGTAGGTGCGCTTGATCTTAACGGTCTGGCCGGTGTCACCCGGGTTGGTGCAGTGCTCACCGATGGTGGTCGGGTTGGCCGGGCCCAGGTCACGTGCCGGGAGGGCGTTAGCGGCCGGGGTAGCGATCAGGCCGCAGGCGATGGCCACGGCGGCGGTGGTGGAGGCAATCTTGGTCTTGAACATGGTGAATTCTCCTTGAGAAGTAAAAAGGGGGATTAGTAGATGGTCTGGGTCGGGACTGGGAGTTCGCGGTACTCGTCCGGGGTGACGTCCTCGGTGCGGGTGGAGCCGTCCTTGCCCGTGATGGTGGCCTCCGCCCAGAAACCGCTGGGAGCGGTGGTCTGCTTGTAGTTGGAGGTCAGGCTGTACTTTCCGTCCTTACCGCAGTGGATTTCGCGGTAGTTGATGCGGGTCATGATGGTGCCGTACTCCACGCGGACGCGCTCACCAGGGGCCAGGTCGATGTGCTGCAGCTCGGTTCCCACCGGCATGTAGGCGCGCTTGACCGCGCCAACGGACTCCAGCCAGCCCTTCGGGATATCGCCGCGGTTGCCCTGCCAGTTGGTGTACGGTGCGTGCTCGGCGCCGACGACGAAATCGGTGACCGGCGCGTACTCATAGTCACCCTTGGACCAGTTGAGGAAGTCTGTGGAGTAGCCCGGCTTGCGGAAGGTCGGCTTCACCGCAGTGATGTCCAGCGGGTACCAGGAGCTATCGCGGCCTTCGCAGGTCTCGCCTTCCTTGGGCCAGGATGGGTCGCGCTGCAGGTCCTCGGAAGGCTGCATGATTTCATCCTTCTTCGGGTCCGCAATCTTCTCCAGGCTGGGGCCGGACACGGAGGTGTAGTTGCCCTCGATGGGCTTGGAGTTCGCGCCCGGGGAGCGGGAAGGAATCTCCATGGCGAGGTCCGAAATCGAACCATCCGCCTTGATGATGTAGGCAAAGGCATAGCGCTCAGCCGGGCCCTTGCCGCGGATGACGTTGGCGCCGGGCGTGTTCTCTAGGCGGTCATCGTTGCAGCCGACGAACATGGAGATGAAGTCCTTTTCCACCACGCCGTATTCCACGCGGAAGGATTCGCCCGGCTTCAGGGTGACGGGGCCGAAGGTTTCCTTCTCCTGCCAGCCGTTGCTCAGCTTCAGTCCGATGTCGGACTTGGCGGTGGTGTCCCAGCCGGAAGGCATAGCGGCCTTGGAGTTGGCCTCAATCTTGTGGTTGGTGCCCGTTTCCACGGAGGCGGTGTACGGCACCTCCTGGTTCGTGGTGTTCTTAAACTGCAGGGTGCCGTCGCTCAAGTAGCGGCGGCCGGTCTCTGCGAAGTGCCACTCGGGAGTGGCGTTGTCTTCACCTGCTGCGCTGCAGCTCTTGTAGAGGTTGGTGATGGGGTAGGCCTGTGGCATGGGCGGAATGTTGGCCGCCTGTGCCGAGGGGGTAACTAATGCCGCGGTTGCCACCAGTGGTGCAAGCGCGCGCAGTCCCTTAGAGAGCACCTGTGTACCGTCCTTATATTTTATTAAGCGAAAAGTGAGAGATTTGTAGAATCCGCACTTATTTTAGGAGCCAAGCAGGGGGTGGACAATGGATATAGAAAACGGCTTCCGACCCTTGAAGAAAGTTAGTGGCGTTAAGTATTTGCTGGCCAGCCCATTGATCTTTCGTACACAAACTTAGGTATGACCCCGTATGGGTGGGTCAGTGCGGCCGATGCCTCTTGGCTTTGTGGGATACGCGCACCGGTGGCCGGAAGAAGGGAAACCTTCTAATAGTCCACCGCATCACGCACAATAGGGCAGGTCATGCAGTGCCCGCCCCCGCGCCCGCGGCCCAACTCCGCCGAGCCGATCTCGACCACCTCAATGCCGGCGGCGCGCAGCTTCTTATTGGTGTGCTTGTTGCGGTCATAAGCCACCACCACGCCCGGTTCAATGGCCACGACGTTATTGGCGTCGTCCCACTGCTCGCGAGCGGCGGCATAGGTGTCCCCACCGGTTTCCACCACCTGCAGGCTCCTGACGCCAAGTGCCTTGGCGACGACCTCGAGGAAAGACTCGGTGGGCAGTTCGACGTCGAAAGGCGCCGTGCTTGTGGAGGGGTGCAACACGATGGGCCGGATAGTGTCCACGATCTTGGGGTAGGCGGTGACCTTATCGGCATCCAGGAAGGTGAGCACGGTGTCCAGGTGCATCGAGGCGCGGTCGGCGGCCATGGCGGCGATGATGATCTTCTCGGCCGCGCCTTCCTGGAACAGGCGCATGGCCAGCTGGCTTACTCCCTGCCAGGTGGTGCGCTCACCCATGCCGACGAGGACGATGCCCTTTCCGATCGGCATGATGTCCCCGCCCTCCAAGGAAGCCAGGCCTGGCTCCTCATCGGTATTTCCGTACCAGAACTGAAAATCCGCCTGCGCAAACCGTGGGTGGTAGTTATAAATCGCTCTGGTCAGCAGCGTTTCCTGGTGGCGCGCCGGCATGCGCATGGGGTTGAGCGAGACCCCGCCATAAATCCACGCCGAGTTATCCCGCGAGTACTGGGTGTTGGGCAGCGGGCGCAGCGCAAACGCGGAAGGCCCGTAGACCTCTCGCATGGCGTCGATAGTTCCGTGGCCTAAGCCCTTCGGAATTTCGGCGAAGGGTAGCCCGCCGATGAGGAGCTCCGCCAGGCGTTTATTAGACATGTCCTCGAACCAGTGGCGCAGCTCGCCGCCGATGCCGACACCAACGTTCTTATCCAGCAGCTTAAAATCCAGGATGAAATCACGCCCGCCCGGGGTGGCCAGGGTTTCCTCCAGGAGTGTGTGCATCTCCAGCACCTCGACGCCGTAGCTGCGCAGCTTGGCGACGAACTCCGCGTGATGCTTCTTGGCTTCGTCGACCCAGAGGACGTCGTCGAAAAGCAGCTCCCCACAATTGCTGGGGGTCAGCCGCTCGTGCGCGAGCCCCGGCGCGCACACCATGACCTGGTGGAGCTTGCCAACCTCGGACCAAACGCCCAGCGGGGGAGTTGTCATGTGTGTGAACCTTTCTTTGCGCGCGGTGAACCGTGTCAGCAACTTGTGTGGTGAGAGGTAGCATCGCAAGAGGGGATTGTGAACTAGACGACAATTCTAAGAAAAGTTCGAAGTTTTTCAAGCTCCTGGCGATGAAGAAAAGTCCACGTAGGTGCAGGTTTTGCGGCTGTGTGCATACTATTATCCGCGTTTATTCACACGGCACAGGCTGTCACATAGTGCGGTTCCGCGCCGCGCTTGCCGACGTCCCTCCCTCCGCCACTGCGACAACACCGACGCCGAAGGCCATTGCACCCTAGCCGGAGGCTGGATGAATAAAGACGGAGGGAATGAAAACTCTGCGCGAATAGTAGAAAAGGGGAGATTTTCTCATGCTCTCCCACGACCCGTTGCGCGAATCCAACCCAAAGAGCTTTTGAAGTCTTGTGAAGTTTATGAATTTTGTGAATTCTTTGAAGTTTATGAAGAGCTTTGAAGTTTGCAAGAGGGGCCGCGCCGCTAGGCAATGGGAAGTGACGGTGCGCGGCCCCGAGTGATAGGGAAGAAAGGTGGAGTCCCAGCCTTCCGTGTAGGGGCATTGTCGACATTAGGGCTGGGGCTGGACATTGCTGCGAATGATTCGAACACGCAGGTCGAACTGCTAGTCGGAGAAAACAGCAAGCAAGCACGTGCTCGGTCAGCAGCATTCATGAGCCACGTACTGTAAACGTATGACTCAGGATGCTTTGGAACCTATACCGGAACTGCCCCGCGGTGAGTTTGCCTTTCCCGGCCCGCTTCGCGACGCCCTCGTCATCGCCATCCTGGACGGAGTTAAAACCACGACGACGTCCTTGTTGGCCGAATATCCGTACGGCTACAGACCGCAGGAGGACGTGGGCAACCTCGAAGCAGTCCTCGACTCACACGACAACGTGGTGTGCGTCATCCGCACCACAGAAGTCCAAGTCCGCCGGCTCGCAGACGTCAGCGACGAGCACGCCATCGCCGAGGGCGAGGGCTACGCCGATGCCAGCGACTGGCGCGCCGGGCACGAGCAGTTCTGGCGCTCACCCGAGTTCGTTGAATACATCGGAGAGCTAGAAATCGACGACGATACCCAGGTGGTGTGTCAGCGTTTCACCATCGACTCGCGGTACCCGACTAGGGGTTAGGTGCCGTGGCACGCCGAAACCTAGGAGAGTCGGTACACCTCGTAGTCATCCGGCACGCCCGCACCGGGGACGTGCTGAAGTCCAAGCTTTAGGGCTAGAGCAATCGACGCCTCGTTCGTGGGGTCGATGATGGCGACGACGGGGAGCTGAGGGAAACGCTTGCGCGCACTGGCAATTGCAGCGGCTGCGGCCTCTTTTGCGTAGCCTTTGCCCTGTGATTCGGGTGCGAAGCGGTAGTAGAGGTTGAGTACTTCTTCACCAGCTTCCGCACTATGGCGCACGCCAGTAAATCCTATGGTCGTGCCATCGAGCGTGGATACCACGTAGTAGCCCAGCTGATTCTCGCGCCAGTTGGTCTGCCATGTGCGTGCCAACTCCGTGGCTTCCTCCCTGGTCTTCATAGCTAGGTCAGGGCGGTGTTCGTAAGTGCGGGCGTCCGAGTGGATGGCAAAGATGGCGTCTATGTCGGCGTCAGTTGGTGCCGACAAACTGAGCCGGGGAGTGCGAAGAGTATGAATATCATTCATTGCGAGTCCTGAGGTTGAGAGCGGCGTTCGGCCAAGTTGTCTAATCTGCACACGCGTGGTGCCGTCGCTCTTGGTCGAAAGCTGCCTGGCTGCGTCGGTCAGAGAGGAAGCAACTTTGCCTTAGGCCTCCGAAAGGGGGTCGACTCCCGTTTGGACAGGCTCCTCAAGCGCTTCTTCCTCGAAGAATGACGAGTCTTCCACAGCGTTTCCTTCGCTGACATCGCGCTGAACCGTCTTCTTCAGAGCGCCCTCAATGAGCGCGCAGAGCGATTCCCGTCGAAGTTCAAAGAACGCATCAAAGTTGTCGCTGCGCAGTGCGTCGGGTGAAATGAGGTGTCCGCGCAGAACGTCGTCCACGCCGTCGGCATCGAAGCCAGATTCGCTCTCAACCTTGGACAAGTATGCCGACGGGGCAACGCCGCCGATGACACGGTTAGTGCGTGCGCTGAGCGTCGTCTTGTTGACGATGGACTCGCGGCGCTCGTCATCAATTCCGTTCTTCTTGCACCAGTCCTGAGGGAAAATATGGTGAATGTCTACGGCCATGTCCCTGTACTGGAAAGCACCGAATTGCTTTCCCTCAACCCAGTCTGTTGAACCCTGTGCCATGATGAGCGCTGCGATGCCCTTGTAGGCAGCGGCATTGCGGGTGCGCAAAGAATGAAGGCGGGATTCAGCAAAGGTAGCGTCCTGCACGGTTCGCGGGGCGGTAGTTTCTTCACCCATCGCCCAAGCGGGTACCCCTTCGAGGTCACGCACGAAGCGCGTCTCAATGGCAGCGCCATAGAGCTCGCCCAAGACTCCGCTCCAGAACCACTGCGTGATCTTTTCTTTCACGTGGTGTTTGTCTGCTTCCTTGCCAAGAACAACAGCAATGGCAGCAAGCGGAACCAATTGCTTCGGGTAGGGGACATCCCTGAACCGATAGATGTGCAGATCTGCGAGGAAGCCTGCCGCCCAGATGAATCCTTGACGCAGGGCGTCGCGCCAAGTGAGGTAGTCGTTCAACTCAAGCTTTAGAACGTCTTCCCTCTTGGCAGACAGGCCGACTTTGCGGCTTACCGAGGAGTGCTTGCTTCGCTCAAGAGTTGTCAGCATGGTGATTGCTTGGAGGAAGTCAGTGTTCTCCACCTTGTGGAGGACATCATGTTCTTTCCACAGCTCCTTGGTCTCCACCCAGTCATCGTTGAGGCGGAAATCGCGTTGGTACTTGTCGTAGTACTCCGCATCGCCTGCAAACACTGCCGTGAGGAGCTCAAAAACGTTGAGTGGGAGTCCACCAACATTGACCTTTTCGAAGACGGTGGCCACCGCTGCCTTGTCCGTCTGCTTGTCCAGCTCAATTGCAGGAATCTTGTATTCGTTGACCTGACGGATAATCCCATCGCTGAATGCGGTCATGAGCTCGGTGTCACCTAGCTTGCCGAACCATTCGAAAAGCCCCATCTGATCAAGCAACAGCGAAACAGGGATGTAGCCCGCTTCGTGTTGCTTCTCCATGCTGCTGAGATCGAGAACGATGTCGCGGTTAAAGTTGGTTCGAATAACCCCATCAGCTGGTACGGAGATCACTGCCTCATCCAGCTCGAAGGGATCCTCAATCGACTTCTTGATATTGATGAAGTACCTGCGGTCGAGGCGCTTGCCGCGTGAGTCTTTGGTGTGAACAACGCCATCACCCTTGAGGGCTTGGGTGAGCGAAGTTAGTCGTTGCTGGCCGTCGAGAAGCAAGAACTTGGGCTCGGAAGTAGCAGTCGCCTCGGTGCTTTCGATGGGCCGTGGCTTGAACCTGACAGAGGAATTGCCGGTTTCCAGCAACATGATGATGCCCAACGGATGCCCACGAAAGATGGTGATAAGGAGTTGGCGGACGCGCTCATCTTCCCACTTATACTTTCGCTGGAAATCGGGGAGCTGAATCTCTCCGTTCTCGGTATTGCGCATCAGCGCCGATAGTTGGTGCATGTTGGTGTTGAAACCCACCGGTGCCTCCTCTGTAGCGAATTGTCTTTTCTAGCATGCCCCAAAAGTGCAAGGGAGGAGAAGAAATTGGAGTAAGTCTGGCGAAACTAGCTCCCATTGAAACATTCCTGCACCAGTGGAAGCTTCCATATTGGTTACTTGTAGCAGAACCCTTGTCATAAGGGATGAGAGCCTGGTTTGGCCCCAAGAGTGTTTCCTGTCGGGGGCCAAGTCTTTGGAATGGGTTAATAGGAATCTGCGTATCGGTATTTTCCTACATCTGCTGCATTGCAATTACTGGAGCTGAGTGAACGATCTTGGTTAGGCACGGAGCAAAAGCATCCTGAAGTATGTGCGCCGACGGAAAATAGTCTCCCTGTTAATATTTCAAGCCGTTCTTGCGGCCACTAGGGCTGGAGTGAGCATTAACCCAACAGGCTGCCCCTAACTATTAGAATCAGCTTCCTATTAATCTCTGATTAATAGGAAGCATTCGGTTTGTTACTCCGCGTTGTCTAAACGGATGAGAGTGGGATTTTTGCGTGCCTCATACACTGAAGGGTCGAAATACGTGAAGTTTCCCCATTCAAAGCTGTCTGGTACCTCGTAAACGTAAGATATCTTTCCCTCGAATCCGGGTGCAATCGAGTCTGAACTGAGGCATCCGGGATTTCCTGGAATGCGATAAATATCTGAGATGGCTTTGTATTGTTGTCCTTGGGAGTTTTCAAGCGCTGTTGAAGAACGCAATCTACAAGAAAGATCGAAGCCTTCTTTGCCGTCGTTGGCGACTGTGACATTGACTCGGATAAACTTCGCTCCTTCATTATTTGGCGTTATGGTCTCTGTTTCATCGGAGGAATACTTTTTCGTCATTGACAACTCCCGAACTACCTCGACTGAGTCGACTGTAAGGCGTACTCCATGGTTGGTAGTTGTTTCGCCGATTGTGGCGTCTGCTTGAGCTCCAAGCTGGGGCGATGCAGGAAAACCTTGGGTGTTTGCGTTTGGGGTACTGCCAGCTGACGATGGCAAAGCTGGGGCTTCGGAGGAAGTTTGGCTGGATTGAGCCTGTGCATCGACGGTTTCGCCCTTCGTGAGTGTGGTGAAACCGAAGCTTATCAGTGAGCCTAGGATCAAAGCGGCGCCCAACGACCAAAGGGGTACCGGTTTCTTGAGGAAGCTTTGCTTCCTAACTACGGGAACGTAGAACGGGTTTGAGTTGTCAATTGCCATGTTTTATCGAAGCATTCAGGGATTGGTTGTCGAAGGAGAGGGCACCCGTTGCCAAGCCAAATAAGGCCGCCGGTGGTGGCATGAGGCGTAGCGATGGTTTCGCTCGGGTAGATAGTCAGTCTGAGCTTGTCGGCTCCTGCTGTAGACGAGAGAACGTCGTGATATTAATATCGCTTATTCGTCTTTCGAGTCAAAATCAAGAGCGTTAGTTCTCTGGAAATCTCACTCCAATATGTCTCTACTACGGCTCGAACTTGTGGTTTGGATTTGACTCTGAAACTGCAAAATGACCATGTGTGGTGACGCTCATGGAGAAAAGCCTGGGGGTGATGCTGGGCGGCCGCACATCCTAGGAAGCGGCAGTTCTTGCTGCAGCATTTTCTGCTTTCAGTTTCTCGAACTCCTGAGCCCCAATCAGCCCTGCCAAGTCCATCCCCGCTGATACCTTGGACTCCATGAGCCTTTCCGACTACTCCCAGCTCGCCCCCGGCGTGACCATCTTCTGCCGCGACGAGCACTGGCTGGTCAGCAACGTCGCACGCACCACCGACGGCTTCCGCATCCGGGCGCGCGGGGTGAGCGACTACGTGCGCGATACCACCGCCACCTTCTTCACCGCGCTCGATGACATCGAGGTCTTCGACCCCGCCAACGTCACCGTCCGCCCGGACGAGTCACCGCAGTTTCGCTACACCCGCCTTTGGCTGGAGTCCACGCTGCGCCGCACGCCGGTGCCGCTGTACCAAAAGCAGTTGGAGGTAGCCACGCAGATGCTGGCGGACCCGCTGGATTATCAGCTCTCCGCCGTGAAGTCGGCGCTCTCCGATGAGCGCATCCGCCCGCGCGTTCTGCTCGCGGATGCCGTCGGTCTGGGCAAGACGCTGGAGATCGGCATGATCCTGGCGGAGCTCATCCGCCGCGGCAGGGGAGAGCGCATACTCGTCGTCACGCCCAAGCACGTCATGGAGCAGTTCCAGCAGGAACTGTGGACGCGTTTCGCCATCCCGCTGGTGCGCCTGGACAGCCAGGGCATCCAGAAGGTCCGCCAGAAGCTGCCGGCGTCGAAGAACCCCTTTACCTACTTCCCACGCGTCATCGTCTCCATGGACACGCTCAAGGCACCGAAGTACCGCGCGCAGCTGGAGAAGGTCCGCTGGGACGCCGTGGTCATCGATGAGATCCACAACGCCACGAACGCCGGCTCCCAAAACAATGAGCTGGCACGCACGCTGGCGCCGACCACCGAGTCCCTCATCTTGGCCTCGGCCACCCCGCACAACGGGCGGGAGGAATCCTTCAAGGAAATCCTGCGTTTGCTCGACCCGCTTTCCGTCCTCCCGGATGGCTCCATCGACATGGAGGCCGCGAAGAAGCTCATCATCCGCCGCCACCGCAATTCACCGGAGGTCGCCTCCGTGGTGGGGGAGAAGTGGGCCAAGCGCGGCGAGCCCCGCAACATCCTGGTGGATGCCTCCCCGGAGGAAAACGCCGTGGCGCGCGCCATCGCCGAGGATTGGGTGAACGGCCCGGCCACCACGGCGAATGATCGCCTCTTCCCCTGGACCTTGGTCAAGGCTTTCCTATCCTCCCCGGCGGCGCTGGCGGAGTCCATTGCCGCGCGCCAGAAGCTCGACAAGCCCAAGGAACAGGACAAGCTGGAGCGCCTCGCCGAGCTCAACAACAAGGTCACGGAGGAAAACTCCAACAAGTTCGCAGCACTCATTGACTACCTCATGGAGATAGGCGTTAAGAAGGGCTCCGATCGCCGCGTCGTCATCTTCTCCGAGAGGGTGGCGACGCTGCGGTGGTTGCAGGAGAACGTCGCCAAGCATCTCAAGCTCCCGCAGGGCGCGGTGAAGGTCATGCACGGCGGTCTGTCAGACTCGGATCAGCTGGCGCTTATCGACGAATTCAAGCGCACCGACACCCCTCTGCGCGTGCTGATTACCGGCGACGTCGCCTCCGAAGGCGTCAACCTGCACGCCCAATGCCACCACCTGGTGCACTATGACATCCCGTGGTCGCTCATCCGCATCCAGCAGCGCAACGGCCGCATCGACCGCTACGGCCAGGAGCACGAGCCGGAGATTACCTCCCTTCTGCTGGACCCGAAGGACGCGGAGGTGGCCGATTCCATCGGTGAGCTGCGCGTGCTCACTCGCCTCATTGACCGCGAGTATTCCGCCAACCAACTCCTCGGCGATGCCGCCCCGCTCATGGGCAAGCACAACCCCAAGGCGGAGGAGGATGAGATCCGCGCGGTGCTCATGCACGAGCGCGACTTCGACGAAGTCGTAGCCTCCCCGGAGGAGATCCTTACCGGTGCGCACGCCAAGCCCGCGCGTGCCGCCGAACCTGAGGAGACCGCTAACCCTTCCGGCCTGAACGGCGATATCTGGGCCCTTCTCGCCGCCGCGTCCACCAGCGGCCCGGACGACGCCGAGCGCACCGACAATGCCGAGCACACCAACGACGTCGAGCACACCAACGACGCCGCCCCCGCGCCGTCGCGCCGCTCGGTGCGCCACAGCCTCTACCGCGCGGAGAAGGACTACCTCGGTGACGCCCTGGCGGAGGCCTACCAGGATTCGGCAGATAAACCTTTAAGCGCCGGTGGCGTGGACTACGTACTGCACGATAATGACATCGCGGAGCTGACCCCTCCGCGCGATCTGTGCCGGCGCTTTGATTATCTGCCGCAGGATTATGTGTCCTACCGCAAGGTCACCGAGCGCCTCATGCTCGCCACCTCCGCGCGCCGCGGCAACCAGCACCTCAAGGCCGCGCGCGAAGGCGACTCGGAGAAGTCCTGGCCGCGCGCCCACTTCCTCGGCCCGTTGCACCCAGTCTCCGAGTGGGCCGCCGACCGCGCCCTGACGAACATGGCCCAAAGCGAAATCCCGGCCGTGCTCGGCGCAGTGGATACACCGACGCTGCTGCTCATGGGAACCCTGACCAACTCCCGCGGCCAGGTACTCTCCCGCACCTTCCTCACCGCCACGGAAGGCCCCTTCGGCTTTGATGTCCCCGCCGGCATGCAGGCAGTGGACATTGAGGTCCACGAAGACATCTATGCCTGGCTGGGCCGCATTGGCCTGACGGACAACGCCATCAACCCCGGCGAGTTCGCCGTCCCCGATACCGCCGGCCAGCTCATCGCCGCCGCCGTCGGGGCCGCGCACAGCCACCTCACCGTGGTCAAGAACACCAACCTGGACCACGCACAGGACCGCATCGCCGGCTGGCAGCAGCGCGCCGATCACTGGCAGGAGGCCAACGACGGCCAGCAGACCCTCAAGATCAAGGACACCAAGCGCCTTATTCACCAGGACGAGGAGCTGTTGAAATCCATGGCCCCGGAGCGCTCCCTCGTGCGCCCGCTCGCACTCATCCTCCCAGACGACACCGACGCTGCACGCACCAGCACTGCGCCGACAACCGCCGCACACACCAACACTAACGAAGCAGAGGCACGCTAATGGCAGACTTCGATTCCATCATCAACGTCGAGGAATGGATCTCGGATTACTACCTCACCACCGATGACAAAGGCAGCTCCTTTGGCAAGCGCGTGGAGGAGGCCGTCAAAGAGTGGAAGGCAACGGATAAGGATGCCAAGAGCGCTGGTCACGAGCACACCCAATCCCCGCTGTTGCGCCTGACCTCTCGCAGGGAAGCACTGCACACCAAGCTCTCCGCACTTTCCATGGAGGCATCCGACGACTCACTGCACGAGGTCTACGACCTCGTCTCCGCGGCCTTCGGCTACCCGCAGCCACAGCGCCTGGAATTCTCCCGCAACGGCCAGCCCCTCACGCTGACCGCCGCCGCGGACAAGAACCACTCCCTGGTCATCCTGCGCGCCGGGCAGATGGATTCCGTGGAGGACCTCACCACCGTGCCGCTTCTCGGAGTCGACCCGGAGCTGGGCAACACAAACTCCATCGGTGAGGCCAAGGCCCTCGACATCACCGCCGCCAAGCTCGTCGGCGAGCTCTTCCTCACCGAGCAAGCCCCCGACCTCATCCTGGTCCTCGCCGGCCGCTGGGCAGTCCTGGCAGAGCGCGAAACCTGGCCGCTGGGCCGCTACCTCGCCGTGGACCTAGGCCTAGCCGTCGAGCGCAATGACCAGAAAGCCAAAGGCGAACTCCCACGAGTCGTCTCCATCCTCGCCGCCGAACACACCATGCGCGGTGCCGACGGCACCACCTGGTGGCTCGACACCCTCGCCCAAGCCCGCGAGCACTCCGTCAAAGTCTCCGAGGAACTACGCGGTGCCATCAAGGCCTCGATTGAGATCATCGGCAACGACGTGTTGCAACGTCGAGCGTTGCAACACACGAACAGTGACATCGATGGCAACGAACTAGCCAACCAAGCCCTGCGCTACCTTTACCGCATCCTCTTCCTCCTCTTCGCCGAATCCTCCCCGGAGCTCCAAATCCTGCCCACCGGGGACAACGACTATGACGAAGGCTATGGCCTCTCCCGCCTGCGGGATCTCATCCTCACCGAGCCCACCACGCACCGCACCCAAAACGGCACGCACCTTTACGAAAGCCTCCAACTGCTCTTCGAGCGCGTCAACCGCGGCCATGATCCACACGATGAGAACGCCGAACTCTTCGACGCCAACGCCACCGAAGACGGCCTGGAATTCCGCAACCTCGACGCGGACCTGTTCAAGTCTGAAGCCACCTCCTACATCGACGAGGTCAAGCTCTCCAACCTGGCGCTGCACAAGGTCCTGCAGAACCTCCTGCTCACAAAAGAAAAGCGGGGTAGCGACCGCGGCTTCATTTCCTACGCCACCCTGGGCGTGACTGAGCTGGGCCAGGTCTACGAGGGCCTGATGTCCTATACCGGCTTCATCGCCCAAGAAGACCTCGTGGAAGTAGCCAAGCACGGCGATCCTTCCAAAGGCTCCTGGGTGGTTCCCGAACCACAAGCACGCACGCTCCCGCAGGATTCCATCGTCTACGAAGACCGCGAAAGCGAACACGGTGGTGTGGAACGCGTCCAGCGCACCCACGCCCGCGGCAGCTTTGTCTACCGCCAATCCTCCCGTGACCGCGAGCGCTCCGCGTCCTTCTACTCACCACCCGTCATCACCGAGTTCACCGTTGGCCAGGCCATTGAGGAGCTCAAAGCCACCGGCCGTATCGACAACGCCGATGACATCCTCACCCTCACCATCTGCGAGCCCGCCATGGGCTCCGGTGCCTTCGCCGTGGAAGCCGTCAACCAGCTTGCAGAGCTTTACCTGAACAAGAAGCAAGCCGAACTGGGCAAGGAAATCCCCGGTGAGGACCGCACCCAGGAGCTGCAAAAGGTCAAGGCCTCCATCGCCCTGCACCAGGTCTACGGCGTCGACCTCAACAAGACCGCGGTGGAACTCGCCGAAATCTCCCTATGGCTCAACACCATGACCAAGGAGCTCAAAGCACCCTGGTTCGGCCTGCACCTGCGCCACGGCAACTCCTTGGTGGGCGCCACCCGCTCTACCTTCAGCGCCAAAGAGGTGTCCACCACCGCATCGAAGAAGAAGGGAGTTCAGAACTACCTCACGCTGACCCCGCAGCACCATCCGCTGAAAGAACTGGCGGATGCCATTGATGCCAACGAGACGGACCAGCACCCCACCGGCCGCATCCACCACTTCATAATTCCCAGCCACGGCTGGGGAAGTGCCGTGGACGCCAAGGACCTCAAGAACCTTGCGGCGGACGAAATCAAGGCCATGAAGGCCTGGCAAAAGTCCATCTGCAAACCGCTAAATAAGACGCAGACCAAACTCGCCACCGCGCTGTCCAACCAGGTTGAGCGCCTCTGGGAGCTCTCCCTTATCCGCCTGCGCATCGCCGAGGACCAAGTCCGCCGTGACCTGGACCTGTGGGGCCAGGAACCCAATACCGCCAAGCACGTGGACGTGGTCACCCGCGCCCAGGTGGAGGAAGAACTCCTCCACAACAACGAGGGCGCCTACCTTCGCCTGCGCACCGCCATGAACGCCTGGAACGCACTCTGGTATTGGCCGGTCACCGCCACGGATGAGCTTCCCGATATCACCGAGTACCTCGCCACCATGCAGGACCTCCTCGGCATCCCCAACGAAGGCCAGAAGCGCTACCGCAAGGACAACCAGTACGCCTTCGGCTTCGACATGTCTTGGGACGAACTGGACTACGTCGAATCACTCGACCGCTCTACCTCCGGCCGACTGCACTACGAGGAAGTCCTCGAAGCACACCCCTGGCTGACAACCGCCAACACCATTGCCCAGGAACAAGCCTTCTTCCACTGGGACCTGGACTTCGCCACCGTCATGGCTAAGGGCGGCTTCGACTTCCAGGTGGGTAACCCGCCGTGGGTGCGTCCGCGCACCGACATGGACGCGCTGCTGTCTGAACATGATCCCTGGTTCAGCCTTGCCAACAAGCCCACCCAGACGGAGAAGAAACAACGCCGCGAACTCCTCGCCGGCAACGACGCCGTACTGGAGACCCTCTCCAAAGGCCTTGCGGAAGCAGTGGTCACTTCCGCAGTGCTTGGCGACGTCACCCGCTACCCCCACCTCCAAAATCAACAGCCCGATCTCTACCGTGGCTTCATGGAACGCACGTGGGCGAACGCTGCCGAGAACGGCATCATCTCACTCATCCACCCCGAATCACATTTCACGGAGAAGAAGGCTGCGGTACTGAGGGCTGGTGCTTATCGACGGCTGCGCAGGCACTGGCAGTTCATTAATGAGCTTGTGCTTTTCGATATTGACCATCACAACTCGTATGGCATTCATGTTTACGGAAAGCGCAAGGAACAGGCTGGTTTCCTATCCGCAGCATCGCTGTATCACCCGCGAACGGTCATCGATTCCTTCAGCCATGATGGCACTGGAAACCTTCCTGGTTTCAAAGACGATGACGGCAAATGGGACCTGCGTCCACATCGCGACCGCATCATCACGGTCGACGAAGACACGCTCAAGGTGTGGAACTCGATCATAGAGGAACCGGGTACTCCGCTCCTTGAGACGCGTACTGTCTATTCGGTGAACAGCGAAGCGGCTGCAGTTTTGGCCAAGCTTGCCGAGGCACCGCGGATTAAAGAATTGGGGCTCCAGTTCTCCAGTGGCTGGCACGAGTCAGCGGATAGGAAGGCAGGCTACTTTGATTCTTCGTGGCAGCATCCAGAGTCTTGGGATGAGGTCATCCTCCAAGGCCCACACCTGGGCATCTCGACGCCGATGATTAAGCAGCCGAACCCGACGATGAAGCACAACCAGGATTGGTCCGAGATTGATCTCGAAGCCATCTCTGAGGACTTCATTCCTGCGACGGCTTACCTTCCGAACCACTCTCTCGAAACCTATAACCGTGACTATGGGATATGGGACGTCGATGGTGAATCAGTGTTAGTAAAGGACCAGTTCCGCGTGGGATGGCGAATTATGGCAGCCACCACTGGTTTTAGAACGGTGTATCCTTCTTTGATTCCTCGAGGGGCTGTGCACATCAACGGAGTAAATTCCGCCGGTCCAATGGATGGAATCGAGGCCCTTCTAGCAGCAGCCTCAGCAAGTTCGTTTCTCGTCGACTATTTTTTTAGATCACTTGGAATTGCGAATATTCTGGCGAGCACGTTTAGTTCCCTTCCTTTTGCCGCTGGCAGCCCTTTTGCCAGGAGAATTGTCGGAAAATATCTCGAGCTTAACTGTTTAAGTGAAGCTTACGCCTCACTTTGGCAGATGATTTTGGGAGAAAACTGGGACGTCGAGACTCCGTTGCGGAAGGCCCGCGACCGCTTCCAAGCTCAGAATGAAATTGACGCCATGGTGGCGCTGTCGTTGGGTGTAACGCTGGATGAGTTGCTGATGATCTATCGGACGCAGTTCCCGGTGATGCGACGCTATGACCAGGAAGACTTGTACGACGCTAATGGTCGCAAAGTTCCAAAAGACGTTTTGAAGCTGGAGAAGAAACTTAAGGACGGACAACAGCTCTCGGAGGAAGAACGCACGTGGACGCATCCGCAGTCGGGAGTCGAGTACGTCTTTGAATATCCGTTTGCACCATTGGACCGTGAAGCGGACTTGACTGCGGCGTATGAAAAGTATGCTGCGATGATGTACCAGCAATAGTTCCGGAAGCCAGAAGCGAAGCGAAGACCGAAAGTATTGAAGTAGCACCTTATGTCGAGCCTCATCCCTACTTACGCCTCCACCCACATTGTTGACGGGTTGTCGGAGTACCTCACCACGACCTTCTCGCTGGCAGAGGATCTGACTTCCCAGCAGCTGCGGGAGTTCCTCAACGATCCGCAGGGCGGCATGTTCTACGGGCCGTATGTGCGCACGCGCTTGCCGTATGCACCGGCGAAGTCTTGGGACGGGATTCTGGGTTGGCTGCCGTCTGGTTTCAAGCCTTATCGCCACCAGGCTGAGGCATTCGAGCGGTTGTCCTCGTTTGATTATTCGACGGGTTCGAAGCGGCGACCGTCGCCCACGTTGGTCGTGACGGGTACCGGTTCGGGTAAGACGGAGTCCTTCCTCTATCCGATTCTGGATCATTGCCGTCGGTCTAATGGCAGCGGAATCAAGGCGTTGATTCTGTACCCGATGAACGCGCTGGCATCCGATCAGGAACGCCGTTTGGCCAAACTGCTGCATGCCGAGGCTGAGCTCGCCGGGGTGACGGCGGGTATTTACACCGGCGAGGTGGTTTCTGGTGGACGCAGGAAGGTATCGAAGGATGGTCTGATTTCTGACCGTTCGGTGCTGCGCGATACCCCGCCGGATATCTTGCTGACGAATTACAAGATGTTGGACCAGTTGCTGCTGCGTGAGCAGGATCGTGAGTTGTGGGAGAAGTCCGCGCGGTCCCTGCAGTACTTGGTGCTGGATGAGTTCCACACTTATGACGCAGCCCAGGGCACCGATGTGGCGATGTTGCTGCGCCGACTTGGATTGATGCTCAAGAAGTATCAGCCCGAAGGCTTCCTTACTCCCGAGGATGAAAAGCGTCCTTTGGGCAAGGTGACGCCGGTGGCTACCTCCGCAACGTTGGGGGACAAGAGCACCGAAAGCGCCGAAAGCGCTGAAGGTACCGAAGATGCCGAAAGCACCGGAGACACCAAAGACTCCGGCACAGATTCAGCGGCACCGCACAGCGACATGTTGTCGTTTGCTTACACGGTCTTTGGCGAGCAGATGCCGCCGGATGCCGTGGTCGGGGAGACGCTCATGACCGTGGAAGAGTGGCAGTCTACGGTCGGACCATTGGTGGCGAAGCTGCGTGCCGTCGTTTCAAACGACGAAGACTCTTCGAGCTCCGATTCTGCTGACGTGCTTCCGCCAGTGACGCCAACGCCTTCGGTTGAGGTGATGCAGAACGTCGTTGATGAGGTGGCGGCTGCGGTTGCTGCTTCAGGTTCTGCTGAAGATGCATCGTCATTTGATGTGACGGTGTTCGAGGCCATGAGCCGGCACGTCTTCGGCTCTTTGCCTGGATTGAATTCTTCCCCGGACTTGGCTGACTCGGTTCTGACAATGGCGGGCAATGAACTGGTGTGCGCGATTCTGCGGGAGGCCGCAACGCCGGTGCCGCTGGAGCACGGTGAAGCTGGTGTGCCGGGTACCGAAATTGCGGCGGTGGAACCGCTGGTATCGCGAGTGTTCCCGGCCAGCGTGCTGCGCAGCCACCGCGAGTTGGCAGTCGAGTTCTTGTCGCTGACGTTGTCCTTCATTGCGTATGTGCGCGCGGAGCTCGGTGCCGCATTGGGCTGGGATGGAAAGAAGTTCCCCGGCGTGGAGCTGCACCTGTGGGTGCGTGAAATCTCCCGCATCGATAGGGCGGTGGCGTCATCGTCGCGTTCTTCGGTGTTCAGGTGGTCCGATGATGGCGGCATGGGCGCGCACACGGTGCAGACTGCAGGCGATGCGCCCAAGGCGTGGTTGCCGGCGATTTACTGCCGCCACTGTGGGCGCTCCGGATGGATGTTGGCGGAGCAGCCTGGTGGAGACGCGTATGTCACCGCACCGCAGGAGATTCGCCGCATTGCTATCAGCGCGCCGGAGCGCCAGCGCCCGCTCATTGATGCCACGAGTGAGGTGGCACAGGGCGTTACGCGCGCGGAGGGCGAGAGCTCCCGCGTGGCGTGGCTGAACCTGGATGTGCCGGAACTTCGTGCAGATGCGCCCGATGAGGAGACCATGGAGGAATCCCCCGTGGTGCCGGTGCTGGTTTATTCCGGTGAAGATGCGGAGGAGCGCGCGAAGGCGCAGCAGTGCCCGTCCTGTGGTGAAGACGATGCGATGCGCTTCTTGGGTTCTTCGGTAGCCACGTTGCTTTCGGTGGCGCTGAGCAATCTCTTCGGCATGGATGATCTGGATTCCGCGGAGAAGAAGACTCTGGTCTTTGCGGACTCTGTGCAGGATGCCGCGCACCGCGCTGGCTTCGTGCAAAGCCGTGCGCGCGCTTTCGCGTTGCGCGCGCGAATTTGGCGAGCGGTTCGCTCGTTTGCTGATTCCTCTGAATCGTCTTCGTCGTCTGAAACGACGACAGTTTCATCGCTGTCGGCAGGCGTTCCGTTGTCGTCGGTGGCGTCGCGCATGGTGGAGCATGCGCGTGCGGAATCGGAACCGGCGGTGCGTGCGCGAGCACTCTATGAGTTGTTGCCGCCGCAGTTGAAGGAGTCACCGCGCTACCGGGCGGTGTGGGAGAAGGGCGCTGGTGCTGCGGAGCAGCGGCGTGCGCTGTCGGCGTTGCAGTCGCGGTTGGACTTGGACTTGGCGCTGCAGTTCGGTGACCGGGTGGATCTACCGCGTTCGTTGGTGACGACGGGAACGCTGTCGGTGTCGGTTGGCGTCGATGATGCGGTGCTGCTGTCGGCGGCGCGTGCGGTGGCGGGGACTCTCGCCACGGATGCGGAGCTCTTGGCCTGGGCGCGCGGCGTGGTGGAGTACATGCGCATTGCCGGTGGCATTGCACACCCGTGGCTCAAGGAATACCTGCGCCAGGACTGCAACCCGTGGTTGCTTAACCGCCGTCAGGCGCGTGCCAAGGGAATACCTGCCTTCGTGCGCGGTGGTGCGCCGAAGTTCCCGCGTGCGGGGGCGGCGCTCAAGGGGGCGTTGGGCAAGCGCGATAACAACGCGACGATGCCGCTGGATTCCCAGAAGGGCTGGTATGCACGGTGGACGAAGGCGGCACTGGGGGCGTCGACAAGCAGCGCGTTTGATGCCGCCAACCAGGTGGCGGAGTTGTTCAAGCAGCTCGAGTTCGAGGAGGTGGTGTTCTCCGTGCCGACGGCCACGGGCGGGCGTGTGTATGCGCTGGACCCGGAGAACATCATCGTGCGCGAAGAAGCCGAGCCGGGGCTGTTGGAGTGCCCGGTGTGCCACCTGCGCGTGGGCGTGGATGCCGCAGCGCGTGAGGCGATGTCTTCGGTGGCGTGCTTTACCTTGTCCTGTACCGGGCACTTCGTGCCGGTGGGCGTCGAGGACAACTACTACCAGCGGCTCTACCGCAGCGCGAATACCCGCACCGTGGTGGCAGAAGAACACACCGGCCTGGTGCCCACCCCTAGGCGCAAGGAGCTGGAGGATGAGTTCAAGCGGCCCTTTGCGGAGCAGTCCGCCTCGGCGCCGAACGTGCTCGTGGCCACGCCGACTCTGGAGATGGGTATCGACATCGGAGACCTGTCCACGGTGATGCTGTCCTCCATGCCGCATACGGTGGCCAGTTACGTGCAGCGCGTGGGGCGCGCCGGGCGTTTGACGGGTAACTCGCTCATCGTGGCGTTGGTGCGCGGGCGCGGGCGTGCACTGACCACGCTGGAGCACCCGCTGGAGACCATCGCTGGTTCGGTGACGGCACCCGCGGCGTATCTGTCCGCGCGCGATATTATGCACCGCCAGTTCGTGGCTTACCTGCTGGATAGCACTGATGTGGCGGGCTCGGTGGAGCAGCTGCGCAGCGCGCGCGACGTGTTTACGTATGCCAGCTACTCCGTGGTGGATGCGTTGGTTGAGCTTTCGCCTTCAGTGGTGTTGGCGGCCTATGAGCGTTTTGCTTCTACGGTGGCGCAGCATGCTTCGGCGGAGGTGCTGGATGAGCTGCGCGGCTGGTGCCTGCCGGGTGAGGATGGTGCTGCGTCCGGCATGGTGGCGGACTTGCAATCCGCACGCGAGCGTTGGGGTGCAACACAGAAGCTGCTCTTGTCCCGCCGGGAGGTGCTGGGCAAGCGCGTGACGGAGTTGAAGGCACGCGTGGAGGCCTCCGCGGTGGAGGATGATGAGCTGAAGAACCAGTTTGATGCCACGGTTGCTTCCCAGAGGTTTGTGCGCAAGCAGTTGGAGGATCACGCCGATGAGTACTGGATCAGTGCCTTGGAGCGCTTCGGGCTGTTGCCGAACTTCACGTTGTTGGATGATGCCGTGGAGTTCAACCTGGCTGTCTCCTCCTTCAATGAGGAGGTACAGAAATTTGAGACGGAGACCTATAGCTATAGCCGCGGGGTGTCCTCGGCGCTCACGGAGCTAGCGCCCGGCAATACCTTCTACGTGCAGGGCGTGGGCGCGAAGGTGGACTCGGTGGAGCTGGGTGAGCACCACTCGGCGCTGACCCAATGGCGCCTGTGCCCGGAGTGCTCATATTCGGAGGCCACCGGTGCGGTGCTCTCGAGCGATGAGGAGGTGGCCGTGGCCGCCCCGCGCGTAGGTGCGTGCCCGGAGTGTGGGGCCAAGGGCTTTGCGGATAGGGACCAGCTTATTGATGTGGTGGAGATGACCAAGGTCTATGCCACCGTGGACGCGGCTCGCTCCGCCATCAATGACATCACCGATGACCGCACCTCCCTGCGCTTCCACACGCAGCTGAGTTTTGACGTGCCCGAGGGCGGGCGCGGTAAAGCCTGGTACCTGTCTGATTCCGGCTTCGGTATGGAGTATCTCTCGCACGTGGAGATGCGGTGGCTGAACCTGGGCCGCATGGGCGGCGGCAGCCAACGCACCTTTGCGGCAGTAGAGCGTGAGGCGCCGCTGTTCCGCGTGTGCGAGCGCTGTGGGCACTTGGATTCCGATGTGGGTGCTAACCGCTGGCAGGACCATGCGCCGTGGTGCGAGTACCGCAACGCGGCCGAGGAGCACTCCATTAGCTTTGCACTGGGGCGCAGCCTGGGCACGCAGGCGGTTCTCGTGCACCTGCCGGCGCTGCTAGGAATGGTGGAATCCACCACGCTTCCCTCCTTGGTGGCGGCGCTGAAGCTGGGCTTCAAGGAATACCTGGGCGGCAACCCGGACCACTTGGACGTGGAGCCGGTGCGCGTGGATTCCGATGGCAGCCCGGTGGACATGTTGCTTATTCATGACACCGTGCCGGGCGGTACCGGTTACCTGGCGCAGTTCACGGAACCGGCACACGTGCGCCAGATGCTGCTCGTGGCTTACCGCCGCTTGGCCTCCTGCCACTGCGCTGAAGAGGTGCGGCAGTGCTGCCCGTCCTGTTTGCTGCCCTTTGCACGCAGCAGTCAGATCCCGCAGACCTCCCGCGAGGCCGCGGTGGTGGCGCTGCGCAAGATTCTGGCGGATGACCTCCAGGTCTCTACTGATGCTGATCCCGCTTCCTTTACGTGGGAGGGCCATCTCACCGAGGAGCGCCCGGAGCGTAGCGAACAGTCCAAGCTGGAGCAGCGCTTTGTGGAGCAGCTGCGCGCGGACCTGAAGAAGGAGGGCGCCACGGTGGTGGAATCCATGAAGGGTAACCACGCGCAGTGGGACATCAGCTTTGATGACTCGCGTCATGATTGGGTCATGGAGGAGCAAAAGCAGATTGGCGGAACCATCCCGGACTTCGTCTTCTCCACGCGCGATAGTGCCATCCGTGATATCGCCGTCTACCTCGACGGCGAAGCCTTCCATGCCAGTGCGGTGCACAACCGGGTGAAGGATGACTTTGATAAGCGCAACGGGCTCTACGAGTTGGGCTACCTGCCGTGGTCGCTGACATGGCAGGACATTGATGCCCGGCAGGCAACGGTGCGCGAGGATCCGCCGGCCCCGCCGGTGTGGGCAAGCCCGCAGCTTCGCCCGGTGCTGGCGAAGAAGCACACGGTCTCCCAAGAGCTCCTCAACCGCGTGGACGATGATCCGATCACGCTGCTTCTTGAGTTGCTCAAGGAGCCAACGAAGAACTGGGCGATTCTCAGCATGTCCGCTCTGGTGGAAGCATCCATGGGTGGCAGGCAGCTTCACGACGGCTTTGAGAAAACCTACCTGGGCACGGTCACCGCCAGCGTGGGCGATACCTATCGCCGCCTGCGTTTCGACGCCAGCGACGTCTCCGAGGAGGTCGACGGCTGGCGGCTGTTCCTGGGGCTGAGCAATGTGGCTTACCTCGATCCTGACTTCGCACAGGTGGAGGTGAAGGATTCCGTGGTGGAGGACGTCGTGGCGCGCGGCGCCCAGCCGGTTGCCCCTTCGGCGCCAGGAGGATCTGAGGCCGTTGCGGCGATCTCGTCCGGGTGGGCGGAGGCAGTGGATGCCTTCGCCGACGAGCCGGAGGTGGCGGCAGCGCTGCGAGCTATGGCGGCGGCAGCCTTGCCCGAGCCAGATGCTGACTCCGTGGGCGGTGAGGTTTCCGGTGTTCCGGTCGTGGCGCAGTGGCCGCAGCACAAGGTGCTGTTGCTCTTTGCGGAGGACGCCGAGGACCTGCGCGCTAGCTTCGAGGCCGAGGGCTATGCCGTCTTCGGCGCTGACTTTGATTCCGTTCCTGATTCCCTGACCGCGGCGCTGAGCGCCTCCTGATCCGCTGACTTTAAAAGAGAGGAAAACAATGGCAACGAGCCTGTCCTTCTACCGCCGCATCGAGGACCGCTACAACCTGGGAAACCAGATCCTAGAGTTCTATAACAAGCTGGTGGACGATCCCACGAACCCGTCGCTGCACGTGGAGCCGGTCAAAGACGCGGCGGATAAGCGCGTTCGCACAGCCCGGGTCAACCGCAAGTACCGCGCGGTGCTCTTCGAGCTGCACGATGGCAACGACACCATGTTCGTGCTCATTGACATCCTCAATCACGATGATGCCTACGCACTCGCCACGTCGAAGACGCTCGTGGTCAACGAGGTCTCCGGCGTTCCGTCGCTCGTAGATGCCACAGCGTCAGAGGCCTCGACGGCGATACCGCAGGCGGAGATTGAGTCGCGCGCCAAGCGCCTGGCGGCCGAACAGCGCGCTGCGGAGGCTGCCGCGGCGGCGGAAGCCGAGTCGGAAGCTGAGCCTTCGGCGGAAGCTGAGCCTTCGGCAGATGCCGCAGCGGACGATGAGGGAGTGCGGCCGTGGGATGCGGTGGGCGTCGCCAAGCATGAGCTCAGCGATGAACTCGGTCTTTCCCCGCAGACGGTGGCGGTGTTGGAGCGCGCCGCCACAACGGAGGAAGCGTTGACGGCGCTAGCGGGCGCTCCCGAGTGGGAACAGGATGCGGTGGTCGGGCTGCTGTCCGGGATGAGCGTTGCTGAGGTGCGCGAAGATTTGGGCCTGGCGCAGTCCGCGGTGGCTGAGGCAAGCTCTGATAAGGCGCTGGTGGAAGGCATCAAGTCCCCGGCGGGACGCAGGGCCTTTGTCATTGACCCCGGCGAGGAGGAGCTGGCTGCCATCCTCGAGGGGTCCTTTGCCGAGTGGCGCGTCTTCCTCCATCCAAGCCAGAGCCGTGCGGTCGAAGCAGATCACACTGGCTCCGCGCGCATCACGGGTGGCGCCGGTACCGGCAAGACCGTAGTGGTGGTGCACCGCACGAAGTACCTGTTGCAGAAGAACCCGAAGGCGCGCGTCTTTTTGACCACCTACACGCGTGAGCTGGCCAACGCGCTCAAGGCGCAGATGAATGAGCTGTACCCGACGTTTCCGGAAGCTTCCGTGCATGGCGCGCCGGGGCTGTGGATCAGTGGCGTTGATGCGCTCGTCTTCGACGTGCTGGCGAACGCACAGGCAACCGAGCGCGCCGCCGCGATGGCAGCGGTGCTCAACATCGATGGGGACTTTGTGCCCCGCGGCCTGGATGGCGTAGAGGAAAAGCGGCAGTGGCAGGAGGCCGCGGAGCTGAAGGGTGGCTCACTCCCGCGGGAGAAATCCCACCCGACGTTTTTGGCGCAGGAGTACTCGGCGGTGATCCTCACACAGGGGATCACGGATGAGAAGACCTACCTGCGTGCGCGGCGCACCGGGCGGGGGACTCCGCTAAACCGCGCTGAGCGCAAGGCGGTGTGGGCGATTGTGGAGTACTTCCACGCGGCGTGCGCATCCATTGGGAAGCTGACGTATGCGGCCGCGGCGGTGGTGGCCGCGCACATCGTGGAGCACCGCACAGGCACTGAAGGCA
Organism: Corynebacterium guaraldiae; assembly: GCF_053480195.1. NCBI lineage: Bacteria > Bacillati > Actinomycetota > Actinomycetes > Mycobacteriales > Corynebacteriaceae > Corynebacterium > Corynebacterium guaraldiae. The sequence continues at coordinate 61,109 of NZ_JBRBAU010000002.1, forward strand.
TGTTTGACCACGTGCTTATCGACGAAGCCCAGGACTTCCACGCCGGTCACTGGAAATTCCTGCGGGCGGTGGCCAAGCGCGGGCCGAATGACATCTTCATTGCGGAGGATTCGCACCAGCGCATTTATGGCCAGCGGTTGGTTCTGCGTGATTACGGGATTGAAACGCGAGGGCGTGCCACGACGAAGCTGCGCGTGAATTACCGCACGACTCGGCAGAACCTGGGCTATGCCACGGCGATTCTCGACGGTGCCGAGTGGGTGGATTCGGAAGAGAATATCGACGATCTGCATGGTTACCGTTCTGTGCGCCAGGGTCCTGCGCCGGTTGTCTTGAATTCTGAGAGCAAGGCGGAGGAGGCTGAGGCCTTGGCTGCGCGCATCCGGGACTGGACCTCCGGGGATGACGATGTCTCCATCGGTGTGCTGACCCGGACTAATGCCCGCAAGGATGAGATCGCCACGCAGTTGGGCGAGCTGGGCGTGGCCGTGAGCACTGGGCGGCGCACCTCCCGGGAGCGCCCGGTGGCGGTGATGACGATGCACAACGCCAAGGGCTTAGAGTTCACGCACGTCATCTTGCTCGACGTGAGCAGGGAGGCGCTGCCGCAGCGCTACCTGATGAAGGGGCTGGCACCGGCCGAGGCCGACGAGGCGCTGCAGCGCGAGAGGGCTTTGCTCTACGTGGCGGCCTCGCGCGCCCGCGATGTGCTCGTGGTGAGCGTGGTGGGGGAGGCCTCCGAGCTGTTGCCGGGGTAAGTGGTACGGCGGTGAAAAGCGGAAGTTTCTTGAAGATCACTTCCTTGGCCGCATCCCCACCTAATACGTGATTCCTCGTGACCGGAGGAAATCCAAGTAGGTGGAGCAGTGAACCCCTAATGCTGCAGCGGCGTCGGGAAGCTTTACTCTGTTGACTCTGCGCGGTTGGGGTTTCTCATCGGTAATGATTGAGAGGTCTCGGGCATGAGCAGAAGCCACGATCCATGAATCGGCAGCGTCATTGAGAAATTCTTGTACTGCTGCTTCATCAAACCGAGGCTTGCGCTGGAAGGCTGCCCATTTGGATAAAAGACGGTATGACTCAATTTCAGCGTCGTCTACGTGCAAGATTTGGCCATGAGGGACGAAGTCCTGGAACCACTCTGAAACAGAGTCTTGTCTCCGTTCCAGTTCTTCTTGTACAGTGTCATGGAAGAAAAACGTTTGAGTGGCCACGAAGGTTTCGAAAGAGCTCCAATAACTTGGAAACACGTCGCGAGGATAACTTCGAACCGCGTTGATAACAATATTGGAATCAATTAGGTAGCGCGTCATGGCAGCCCCTGGTAGCGATCCACCAAAGCCTCAATAGTGCTGATTTTTTTGATACCAAGCTGACGGGATGCTTCGCGTTCACCAATTCTGCCTTCAGCGAGCGCTCCAGTGACCGCTTCGAGAAAGAGCCCGCCCAAACGGGAGCGTAGGCCAAGAGTGAAGTCACCACCGCCAGACTGTTGCGTTGTCCTTGGGCGTGGGGCTTCTTTGATGAAGCGCTGACCAGCTTCTCGGGGGAGCGCACCGTTACCTACGAGCAGCCATACAGTGACGTCACGGCTGACCCCGAAAGTTTTGTATGCCCAATGGCACACTGCTTCTAAGTCTTTGGTTTCGGCCCATTTTGTGAGCAAGTCCTTGGCAGAGACAAGAAATTCTGCAGCGAACTGATTGCACCAACGCTCGACAGCGCGCTGATTGAGAGAGCCGCCGGAAACACCTTGTTCGCCAAGAAGCACGTGGCCGAACTCGTGGGCCAAGCTAAACAATTTGCCCACTCCAGAATCACTGGTGTTGATGAAGATGAGGCCATAGGAATTCCGGATCAACGTAAAACCGCGGAACTCATCAGGATCGAGCTTGTGGTGGGTGTTATTGCCCACGATGGAGCTGCGCATAACCAAAATGCCGGCGCGCTCAATGGCATCAGCCAGCGTTGCTACGCGGCTCCGGTTGCGCTCATGCTTACCTGGAGTCCAATTTAGAAGAGTGCTTGACCAGTCGGCGGCCTTTTGCGCCGGCGTATCTGTAGAGAACCGACCGATAAAACTAGGCCCTGTAATACCGTTGGCGAGGGCATCCTCTGCATACCACTCTAAGCGTCGTTCACAGGCATAGATCGTCTGCTCAAGCGCAGGGCTGCATCCGGACAACGGAGTGCTCCCGTGGGTCCTAAAATCAGGAAGGCGAGGGGTACGTTGGACAGGCTTTTCGAGTAGTAGATAGCCAAAAGGGATCCCAGCAAGCTTGGCCAGCTTCTGTGCTTGCCTGAATGTTGGGGTACTTTCACCTATTAGCCAAGAACGCAAGGAGCGGAAGTCAGGCTTCTTTTCCAATTCATTGATGGGGAGCTGCGTTCTCTCAACTGCCCATTCAAGGACAGGCGGGGACATGGGGACGCGCACGGTCATAGCCCCTCCTATCGATGCATACTGCCCTGGTAATTGAGTGTTGGAAGCAAGTTTAGAGGATAAAAAGAACGTACGTACAGCATGGCTCCGGACGCTCACAACGGCTGACGCGCCCGTGAAGAGAGATAGCCTTATCTTCACAGGCGCGCATCAGCGTTAGAAGGTGCGAGCTTACCGCCCAAAGTTCTGCACGGCGTACAACCGGCCGTCGGGGGCGACGGTCAGGCCGATTCCCACGGACTTAGCGCGGGGGTCGAGCAGGTTCTTGCGGTGGCCGGGGGAATCCATCCACAGCTTCACCAGGCTGGCATCGGAGTAGTCGCTCCATGCTTGGAGGACGTTCTCACCACCGGCGGGCAGGCCGGCGGGGTAGAAGGTCCAGTAGTTCGGACGGTGGCGAGTCCTGCCATCGCGGCTCAAGGTATTGGCCCAATCCTGTGCCAGGTTGGTCAGGTTCGGGTCAACGCGCAGCGGTGCGAGGCCATTGGCCACACGTTGCGCATTGGTTTGATTAATAAGGCCTTGAACGCTGGCTGCAGCGTGCGGAGCCGGGGCTGCCGGGCCGGCAACGGACGGCATGGTGAAGCCGAAGTCAGCCGGGTTGAATGCACCGAAGGAACTGCCAGCCTGAGCAGGGGCGTTGATGGAACCGGCGAAGAGTGCTGCAACGGCAGCAACCGGGGCGACGATCTTTGTGGCTTTATGTCCGAATGGGAGGCGGAACATGGCGGGCACCTCTTTCTGCTTCAGGTGTTAAGTGGAGGCTTTTTCGACCTCGTACCGAGCGGTACTTTCACTTAAAATTAAAGCTCTTCGGGGCACTGAAAAGCCACCTGACCAGCAGTTTTAAGGTTTGTCTGTGAGTTTATGTGTCTTCACGCGGCGGGCTTAAGTTTCTTTTGGGTTTGCCGCCCTGAAGGCTTGAAATTGCATAGTTTTCTTTAGAAACGACGGGCGGCGGGGGTAGAACTTGGGGGTGGCTTCTTAGGTTGATGGAAAGCTTTCCCAAGAAAGTGCTGGTGATGTGTCAACTATTCTCAAAAACTCAGGAATTTCTTCAAAAATCCCTGGGTTAAGGCTGGGAAAGTATAGTTTGCGCTTATTGGCCCGTGAGAAATCCAGGTAAGAGTGGGACGTCGAAAAGCATGGCAATGAGCAGGGAGAAAGGCTGTTGAGGCTCAACGCCAGAAGGTAAAAGATTAAGAAAAGTAATGCAACTATTAATGAAGCCTATTGGCATGGTGGGGGTCGGCTGCCCACGCATTGCTAGGCTCGTGCGCCATGGCCCTCTTTGACGCGCCGCTGCTTTTCGACGGCGGCCTTGGAACCCACCTCGAAGCCCTGGGGTACGACATCTCGGGTCCGCTGTGGTCGGCGCGTGTGCTGCGTGAGAACCCCGCCCTCATCGAATCTGCCCATGCGGATTTCTTTGCCGCCGGCGCCCAGATTGCCACCACGGCCTCCTATCAAATCACCTTCGATGTGCTGGGCGGGGAGGCGGAGTCTCTTTTGCGCCGCAGCGTCACGGTAGCGCGTGACGCCGCCCGCAAGGCCGGCGACAGACATGCTGCCCACGGTGATCTATTGGTTGCCGCATCCGTTGGCCCCTATGGAGCAGGCCCAGGCCGGGGCAACGAGTACGACGGTGCCTATGGTCTTTCGGCGCACGAATTGCACCGCTGGCATACCCGCCGGGTGGCGGTGCTCGCGGACACGGAGGCCGACTTCCTTCTTGCTGAAACCATCCCGAATGTCGATGAGGCCGCGGTGCTGCTGGAGCTGCTCTCGGCCCAGCCCAAGCCCTTTGCGTTGAGCATCACCGGTGCCATCGCGGCCGACCCGATGAAGCTCTCGCAGGTGATCGCGCTGGCCAACCAGGCACCGCGGCTGGGTGCCGTGGGGGTGAATTGTGTGCGCCCACCGCAGGCTTTGGCGGCGGTGAAAGCATTGCGTGCTGGAACGGATAAGCCGCTTTTAGCCTGTCCCAACAGTGGAGAGAGCTGGGACCACGGCGCCCGCGACTGGCGTCCTGCTCCGGCCGGCGCGGTGGGATTGGCTGAGGCGGCAGCAACAATGCGCGCGGCTGGGGTCGGCCTTCTGGGCGGCTGCTGCCGCGTGGGGCCCGCTGAGATTCGGCAGCTGCGCTGATCGATCCGCTTCGAAGACAAATAGAAAACGCCGCGACAATCCTCGGGTCAGAGGATAGAGTGTTCCTATGAAAAAGTTTTCTTTACTCGCCGCATCCGCTGCACTTCTCATCACGACGCTGTCCGTGCCCGCCGCCAACGCTGAGCTGACTCAGACTGAGCGGGATCAGTTCCGCACCGATCCCGTCGGGGCGGTTGCCTGGCAGGCCATCAAGGGCTCCTCGGAGTACGTGCGCGCCGATGGCAACACCATGATGGCGGCGTCCTTCTTTTCCATGACTATGCCGGGGCAGAGTATCGGCATGCCTGCTCTTGAGAATTGTGCAGAGCGCGTCGGCTCCTCCGCGCCGGAGGGCGGCGTGCGCTACGTGGCGGCGGCCCTGTGCGCCACCTTTGATCCGGCTGCCCGCGGCGAGGTGCAGCGCGGCGACTTTGGCTACGGGCCACTGGGCTAAGCATCGCTGTGCTCAGCCGCGCTACGCCACGTAGCGCGTAGGATCGGGTGCTGTCTTAAGGAGGAATGATGCGCAAGCACGTGGTGATCATGGGAGTCTCGAGCTGCGGCAAATCGACGGTCGGGGAGTTGCTGGCGCAGCGCACCGGCCTGCCCTTCCGGGATGGGGACGATATGCACCCGGCAGCGAACATCGAGAAGATGGCTTCGGGGCAGGCGCTTGACGACGATGACCGGCAACCCTGGCTCGAATCCATCGGCCGCTTTCTCGCTGAGCAAGAGTCCGGAGCCATCGTAGGCTGTTCCGCGCTCAAGCATTCCTACCGCGACATCATCCGCGCCGCAGCACCCGATACGGTCTTTATCCACCTGCATGGCTCCTATGAATTGCTCAAGGAACGCATGAGCCGGCGGACCGGACACTTCATGCCGGTGTCTCTGCTGGATTCGCAGTTCGAGACTCTGGAGGAGCTGCGGCCGGAGGAAGCAGGTCTGGTGCTCGACGTCAGCGCCACGCCGGAGGAGCTGGCCGCCGCGGCGGCCGAGTACCTGCAGGTCTAGAACAGCGCGGCGGCGCCGTAGAAGATAAGGACGATGCCGAAGCCAATCGAGGAGATCAGCGCTTGGTTGACGGTCCACGTCCGCAGTGTGGTGGACACGTCCATGCCCATGAGACGGCCAACGAGCCAGAAGCCCGAGTCATTGACGTGGCTGCCAAAGACGGAGCCAGCTGCGGTGGCAAGCGTGATGAGAACCAGCTGGATTTCGCTGAAGCCGCCGGCCTCCACGGCAGGAACCATGAGCGCGGCGGCCGTCGTCAGCGCAACGGTGGCCGAGCCTTGCGCCAGGCGCAGGGCTACCGCGATGAGGTAGCAGGCCAGGATAACGGGGACGCCGAGGTTAGACATGGAGTCCGCCAGCGCATCACCGATACCGCTGGTGCGCAGCACCCCGCCGAACATGCCGCCCGCGCCGGTGATGAGGACGACGGAACAGATCGGTCCGAGCGAAGACTCCACGGTTTTCTCAATCGCGCTCTTGCCTTCCCCGCGGCGCAGGCCCAGCACAGCCATCGCTGCAAGAGTGGTAATCAACAGCGCGATGGGTGTTTGGCCCAAGAAGACGAAGAAGCGAACCCACGTGGCGGAAGGATCAACAACACCAGCGGTGCCCAGCGTGGTCAACCCGGTATTGCCGAAGATGAGGATCATGGGGATGAGCAGGATGCCAATTACTGAGGCCGGGGAGGCCGGGCGATCCGGGAGTTCGGCATCGCTGACCAAGGCGCCGGTGATGGCTTCCTCGAGGCGATAGGGATACTTCTTTCCCAGGTGGAGCCCGAAACGGTAGCTGGAGAGATACCACGTGGGCAGCGCAACGAGGAGGCCAAAAATGAGAATGAGACCGATGTCCGCGCTGAAGAACTCACCGGCGGCAACAGGGCCCGGGTGCGGTGGCACGAAGACGTGCATGACGGAGAAGGCGCCGGCGGCGGGGATGCCGTAGGCCAGAACTGGGCCGTCCAGGCGCCTGGCGACGGCAAAGATGACCGGCAGCATCACCATGAGCCCCGCATCGAAGAAGATGGGGAAGCCCATGATGAGGGAGGCCACGCCGAGTGCTAGGGGCGCTTTGTCTTCGCCGAAGAGTTTCACGAGGGCGTCGGCAAGCGTTTTAGCACCGCCGGAAGTTTCCACCAGACGCCCGATCATGGCGCCCAACCCCACCAGTAAGGCCACGGATCCCAAGGTTGAGCCGAAGCCGCTCGTCATGGTGGGAACCACACCATCCAGCGGGATGCCAGCGGCCAGGGCGGTGAGCGCGGAGACCGTGACGAGTGTGACGAAGGCGTGCACCTTGAAGTAGATGACGAGGACGAGGATGACGGCGATGGCCGCAACCGCAATCCCTAACAGTGGTCCGGTGCCCAGCGTGGGCTCCCAAGTATCCATGACATTCATGAATGTTGATTTTACTTCTGCAGCCTGCGGTGATCTAGGGGTTACACCCCGAGCGCTGGGCCCACCGTGGCCCAGCTGATGGCCAGCTCGCGCCGGAACAGCCCCCATGTGTGGCGCCCCGCGGGAAGCTCGTAATAGTCAAGGTCTACGCCAGCTGCGGTGGCCTGCTTGGCGTAATAAGAGCTGCACCAATAATCCAAACGCTCGTTGAGGCCCAGCGCGGGAAGTGGTGAGTCCTCGATGTCGACGTCAAAATCGGCCGGGCCGCCGCGGGAGACGATGACGAAGGTTTTACGCCCGCGTTGCTGATCGAGGTTGAGAACCGGCGAATGCTGCGCCCACGCCGGATCCCACGGCGCGCCGAAGGAGCGAGCCGGGTCAGTGCCGTAGAACGCAGCACTTGCCCACGCAAAGGACTGCGCGAGAACACCTGTGGTCGAGGGACAACCGGAGAAGGAACCAGACACCTTGAAGCGCGGATCGAACGTAGCCAGCTCCAATGCGGGGCCACCGGAGTTGCTTAGACCCGCGATTCCGTCGCGGCCGTTGCCGTGGAACTCGGCGTCGATAAGCTGCGGGAGTTCCTTGGTCAGATAGGTGGCCCACTTGTATTTTCCGTGGGTGTCATGAGGCTGCGCCCAGTCGGACATCATCGATCCATATGCGCCACGCGGGGAAATGACATTGACATGCTTGTCACGGAAGAACTCGGAGGCCCCGCCGCCGTCCCACCACAGTGCGTCCTCGCCACCGCCGGCACCACCCAGTAGGTAATAGCTCGGGCGGGGCTGCGTGTTCTCCAATCCTCCTGGAGGAAGAATGATGTCGTTGGTGATGACACGGTCCATGGCCGGTGAATAGGCCTTGAGCTCCCACACGTTGTCCTGGACGTGACGCAGTCCGCGCAGTTGTGCCGGGGCTGCTGTCACCGGTGGGCGCGTAGCGTTCGGTGCCAACACCGGGACTTTCAATTGTTGAAGCACCTGTGACCAGGCGGCGAAAATGTTGTCGGCGAAGAGTAGAGGTGCCAGCGGTCCCAGAGCGATGGGATCGAGGGCGCTGGAGTGCTGATCGATGTTGGCGGCATCGCTGCTCATCGTATCCAGTGCTTGTGCGTGTGCCGGCTGCGCGAGGTCGGGGGAGATGATCAACCCCGCCGAGAGAATGCCCGCTAGTGCGGAGCGAAAGAATTTCATTAGTTCACAATAGCCAACTAACCCTGCAGCGCAGAACTTCCACGGCGTTAACGAAGGCGGGGGAGGCGGGGAGAGCTGCGGGACAGTTGGTGGAAGCGGATTAAGGGCATAAAGAAACCCCGACCGCTTTCACAGCGGTCGGGGTCCTCTCACTCTCTCACTGCCGGACTAAGCGCCGGCGGGCTGTGCACACTCTCTGCAGTGGGCGAGGGATGTTCCTTAGAACAGGCCCTCAGCCTTCTTGCCGGTGTCCTTCACGGTGATCTCGCGGGAGTCAACGTTCTGGTCGTTGTCGGTGGAGTTGTCGCCCTTCAAGCGGGAAATCTGGGTGACCTCGATGTAGTTCTTCAGGCGGCCTTCCTTGGTGTTGCCGTCGCCGAAGTCCAGGTTGGCAACACGAGCGGACTCGCCAGCGTTAATCGGGTTGGCCAGGGTGACCTCGAAGGAGCGGGTCGAGGACTTCTCGTCGAAGCCCAGGTCACGGATGTGAGCACCGTTGGAGGAACGCGGGGTGATGAGGCGGTCAACGCCCTTCGGGCCCTCAGCGGTCTTCACATCAACGCGGTACTGGACAGCCGGGAAGTCGCCGTAGTAGCGCTCGGAACCGACGTTCTCCAGGCGGAGAGCAACGGTGCCAGCGTAACCAGCGTGCTTAGCGCCGGAGGTGGTCAGAACCGGCTTCAGGTCCAGCTTCTGCTTAGCCTCGTCGGTCTTGCCGTTCTCGACGTCCTCCTGGACCTTCTTGTCGGCTTCCTCTTCCTTCTTGCCCTCGGACTCGGACACGGCCTTCTCCTCCGGAGCGACCTCGTTGTCCTTGATGACCTCAGCGTCAGCCTCCGGGGACTTCTCCTCCTCAACAACCTTCGGGTCGTTGACGTCGGTGGTGTTCTGAGCGTCCTTGTTCGGAGCGTAGGAATCAGCGATGTCGTCGTACAGCTTGACGCGAACCTCGTTCTTCATCGGCTGCATTGCAGACCAGAAGGTCGGGGTGGACCAGGTGCCGTTCGGCTTGCAGTACTGCTGGGTACCGGTCATGTTCAGAACGCGGAAGCCGTAGGTAGCCTCACCGGTGTGGTTCGGCGGAACATCGTACGGTCCGATGGACTGGCCAGCCTCCCAGGACAGGGAGTAGGAAGCGGAAGCGCCGAGCTTGGTGGCGATTTCGTGGGAGATGCCGAAGGAACCCTCGGAGTTCTTGCCGGAGCCCTTGCCGCCAGCGTTCATGGAGGTGGTCTCAGTGCGGTCACCGTTGACGGACAGGGTGATGGACTGGGACTTGGACAGGTCCTGCTGCAGCGGGATGTCCTTCTTGGTCTGGTTGGTGGTGGAGATGGTGCCAGCCGGCATGAAGTTATCGGTCACCTTGTAGACCACGGTGCGGTGGTCCTCCCACGGGTTACATACCGGACGCGGGTTGAGGACGTTGGCCTTCATGTGGTCGGAACCGTGGGAAGTGTGAACGATGGGGAGCTTGGCGTTGACAGCCGGGGTCTCCGGGTAGGACTCGGTGTGGGTTGCTGCGGATGCAGCCGGTGCGATGAGGGCGGTGCCTGCAATCGCGAGGCCGGCGATGAAGCCGGCGGTACGACGACGCTGGGTCATTGTTGTTCTCCTGGATGAAAGTTTGGGGCAATGCGGTGACGCACTGTGGTGGCGCTGTGTTCGCGCTGTCATGCCCAGTGCGTGACGTGTTGCAACAATAAGGCGCTTTTCAGGATCACGCACCCCTTGAATTGTTTATATTTTTAAATGCAGAAATACATTTCGATCGGGTGGCCCCCGGGTGAACAATTGACTAAGAAATTTGCGCCGACCTTGGTTTTGTCTAACTAGACCGTATTCTGGGAAAACGTCTCTTTGACCGTTCGTTCACAAACTAAAGAATGACCCCATTAGGGGGAGTGGAATGGTGTTTGTGGGGTCGTGTCACGCGCAATTTCAGCCTCTGTGGTCTAAGGGGTAGAGCCCAACCGGCCCTCGTATGCTTAAGTAATTCTTAAAAACGGCGCGTTAGTCTTCTTCGATCTCTGGGTCTTCCGCGCGTGCCTGTTCGAAGACCTCGGCCGCCGCGCGCAGGTTAATGGTGCCGATGATGAGGCCGACCACGATGTCTGGCCAGGGGCTCGCCCACGCCAGCATGAGAAGGCCTGCGCCGAGGATAAGAATGTTGGCGGCGACGTCATTGCGTGCGGCCAACCACGCCCCACGCGTGAGCGCACCTCCGTGTCGCAATTGCACCAGCAGCACCGCGCAGAGCAGGTTGATGAGCATGGCGAAAATGGCCGTGCCGGAAAGCGTGAGTGGCTCAGGAACGGCGCCGTTGATGATCTTCCATATCGCCATGCCATAGGACGCCACGGCGGGGATCAGGATGAGCCCGGCTAGGCCATAGCTTGCTTTGCGACGCCCCTCCACCGACCAGCGCAGCGCTAAGAGCACGAGCGCGTTGATGAGAAAGTCCTCGAGGAAGTCGGCGGCGTCAGCGAAGAGTGAGGCCGAGCCGATGACGCAGGCGACGACGAATTCGACGAAGAAGCCAAAGAGATTCAAGGCAGCGACCCAGGCGACAACCCGCCGGGCGCGTGCGTTCAGGGTGGAGGAGGAGAGATCGTGAGACACGGTACCTGAGCTTAATGGGCTTGAGCACCGTGTCCCAACTTGTTTTTCTTATGAACTGTTTCGGGCTAGTCGACGATGGTGACATCGTCTTCGCGGCGGTGCTTCTCGCCGGCGAAACCGCCGAAGGCTGTGATCAAGGCGGTGACGGCCAAGATGATGATTCCCGGTGTAGAACTGGGGGTCTCATTGGATGCGTTCAATGCGGTGGCGAGGAAGGGTAGCAGCCCCGATACTGCCGAGGCGATGTTGGCGGAGATAGCCACGCCGGAATAGCGGACGTTCGCAGGGAAGACCTCCGAGAGGAGGACTCCAGATACGGAATAGGTGATCGTAACTAGCGACAGGCCGAGACAGACCGCGAGCGTGAGGAGTACGGGGTTCCCCGTGTCGATCATTGCCCACAGCGGCCACGCCATGATGGCGGTGGCAAGCGCGCCGTATCCGATAACTCGACCGGGGCCAATCTTTTCGCCGATGCGGCCGAAGATGATGTTGATGAAGATCTGGCATACGGCGCCGAGGAGGGTGGCGTTCACGACGGTCTGGCGTTCGAAGTCCAGCGTGGTTGTGGCGTAGGAGAGGACATAGGTGCTCATGACGAAGAAGCCACCAATGCCGAGGAAGGCCGCCGCCGAAGCAAGGCACAGTTGCGAGAAATGCTCAGTGAAGAGCTCTTTCAGTGAGCCCTGGTGGGCTGCCTCGTCTGCTTCTGCCTCCTCTTCAAGGGCCTTGTAAACAGGAGATTCTTCAGCCTTCGTGCGAATCCACAGTGCTACCGCTAGGAAAGGAAAGGCGATGAGGAAAGGCACACGCCAACCCCAGGAACTCACTGTGGCATCGTCCAGCATGAGCACAAGCGCGAAGGCTCCGGAAGAAAGCAGTGTACCGGCGGGGGAACCGATCTGTACGAAAGCGGCATAGCGACCGCGCTTCTCGGCTGGGGCGTGCTCGATGGCCATGGTTGTAGCGCCGCCCCATTCGCCGCCGACGGCAATGCCCTGAAGCAGGCGCAGGATGACCAACGTGATGGGCGCCCAGATGCCAATGTTGTCAAAAGTGGGAAGCAAGCCGATGACGCCGGTGGCCACGCCGATGACGACGATGGAGATGATGAGGGCCGGTCGGCGGCCCATCCTGTCGCCGATTTGACCGAAAATGACCGCGCCGAGAGGGCGTGCCAGGAAGCCCACTCCGAAGGTGGCGAAGGATGCCAGGGTTGCGCCGGTGCCTGGCATCCCCGAGAAGAAGAGATCGTTGAAGACAAGCGCGGCTGCGGTGCCGAAGAGGAAGAAGTCGTACCACTCGAGGGCTGTACCGACGAACGCGGAACTGGCGATGCGGAAGACGTCCTTTGACTCGACTTGGATTTCCTCGCTGCCGGATTGGGCCGGGTTGGAAGGGGGTGCGTGGGTAGTCATATCGAAATGCTCCTTATGTGAAACGCATTACCTTTCTAGGAAACATTAGGTGCACGTCACCTTCCGGTGAATGGTTTGAAGAGTTTTCTATGCATCGACCCATCTACAGAGAGCGAATCTTGTTCCTCTGCACAAGAGCTATCGCTTTGTCCGGTGCAACGTCAGCAATGCTCGCGCGGCGTCTTTCGGCCGCGTGATGTCGAGTCCCGTGAGTTCCGTGACTTGGCGCAGGCGGTTGAGCACCGTGTTGCGGTGGCAGTGCAGCGCCTCGGCGGAGTCTTTGATGGAGCCGCAATCCAGGTAGGTGGTGATGGTTTGGTAGAGCGGCGCGTTGCTTTGGCGCAGCTCGGTGATTTCCTGCGTGAGCTCCGTGATGCCGCTGGCTGGGAAGTCTGCAATGGCATCGCCGGCGACGGCCCAGAGGGCGTCGGGCGCTTCGGTTAAGTTGTCCAGCGGGCCGGTGGCGTCAAAGATGCGCGGCGCTTGCTGCGCCGCCGCGCGGACACCGGCTAAGCCGATGACGTCGCGGAAAAGTATGCCCGAGATCTCCGTGAGCTCTGCGCCGCTGTCCTTTGCGGACTGTTCGCTGGGCCTTTGGTCTCTAGGCCAGAAGGCAACGAACATCCCGCGCGCGCCATGGCCGAAGGCTTCGCCGGAGGAGATGGGGGCGTCGAGAAGCGCGCGCAGCTCCACCGCCGCGGTGGGGTGGGCCACCGCGACGTCGAAGTGGCAGTCAGCGTCCAGGTTGAGCGCGCGGGTGATTTCCGTGATACCGAGCGCGCCCAGGGATTCGGCGGCGAAGAGCCTCTCCAAGTGCCGGGCGTGGGCGCGGTGTACGTCGTGCTGCCCGCGAGCCTTCTCCAGGCGGTAGGCATCGCGCACAACAAGGTTGTACATCGTCACAACGGAGTGCACCTGCGCCACGTGGTCGATGAGTGCTTCCTGATCCGCGCCGGCGGCCCGGCGCAGGTGCTCCCAGAGGACGGTGAAGTCGAGCTGGATGGCGTCGATCAGCGTGGCTAGCTCCACGCCCTGGTGTGCGCGCCGCCGGCCCAAACTCTGGGCATGGGTGCGCAGTTCCTCCTCATCCATCGCCCCGACCAGCACGTCCGTGATGCGCGCGAAAACCTCGAAGGCGGTCAGGCGTAGCTCGTCCTCGCTCACCAAGGAATCGCCGTAGCGCCCCGAGCGGGAAAAGGCGGCGAGGAAATCCTCAACCAAGCGGGGGATGGTGCCGTGGACCTCCGCGACGATATCGTGCCAGCGCTTCTCGTGCATGTGCACAACGCTACACGTTGGGCGCTGGTGAATTGCCCTCTATGTGGAGAGGTGTATCACTGCTGCGTTTAGCATGTGGGGACTAGCACAGCACTGGACTAGCACAGCACGCGCCGCGTGCAGTGTGCCGGAGAAACAGGAGAACTCAGGAGGACGCATGATCACGCGCATCGACAACGCCCACATCCTGACCCAGGATCCCGCGCGGCCGGTTGCGGACTCGGTGGCTTTTGCCAACGGGCGCATCCTCGCGGTGGGGGAGGCCGCCCACGCCCTGCCCGCCGACGAGGCGTGGGATGCCGGCGGGCGCACGCTCACCCCTGGCTTTAACGATGTGCATTCCCACACCGTGTGGTTCGGCCAGACGCTGCTCGAGGTGGATCTTTCCGAGGTCACAACTCCCGAGGAGGTCTACGCCGCCGTGCGAGCCGCCGAGCCGAACCCCGATGGCTGGGTGGTGGCCTCCGGATTCCGTCCCTCCGGGCTAGATGCCCCGGTGGAGATAGAACAACTCGACCGCGCCACAGGGGACGCTCCGCTGTTGATCAAGCACAACTCGGGCCACGCCTACACGGTCAACACCGCGGCCCTGCGCGCGGCGGGCGTCGATCCCACCAACCCGCCCGAGGTGGACGGCGGCGAGTTCGTCCGCGATGCCGATGGGCACTGCACGGGGCTGCTCGACGAAAACGCCATGCGCGCCATCCAGAACGTGACCCTGCCGGAATCCGGGGAGGAAATCGGCCGCGCATTAGAGCTGGCCACGCGCCGTTACCTGGAGCGCGGTCTGACCTCCGTCACGGATGCCGGGGTGGCCGGCGGCTGGATCGGGCACAGTCCGCGTGAGATCGCCGCCTACCAAAACGCCACCCTGCACACGCGCATGCAGGTGATGGTGACCATGGACGTGCTCCACGAGATTCCTGGCCACGCCGCCGACGGTCCCGGCTGGGGCCTCGACGGTGGCCTGCGCACCGGCTTCGGCGACGAGTGGCTGCAGGTCGGCCCCGTCAAGATCTTCAGCGATGGCTCCCTGCTGGGGACCACCGCCGCGCTGACCGAGAATTACGCCTGCTGCTCCCATCACGGCTACTTCCAGGGCGATCCTGAGCAGATGCGCGCACGTGCGCTGCAGGCGGCGAATTCCGGCTGGTCTTTGGCCATTCACGCCATCGGCGATGCGGCAGTGGATTTTGCGATAGAGACGCTGGAGGAGGCCGTCGACAAGCATGGCGCGCCTGCGATGCCGCACCGCATCGAGCACGGCGGCGTGGTGCGCCCCGATCAGATCGAGCGCCTGCGCGGCCAGCCCATCGTGGTGGTGCCGCAGCCGCTGTTCATCCCGGCTTTCGGTGATGCGATGGCGGAGTCCCTTGGGCCGGAGCGCACCGCGTGGAGTTACCCGGGCAAGCGGCTTCTCGACGCCTCCCTCATCCTCCCCGGCAGCTCCGATCAACCCGTGGCGCCCGGTGTGCCGCTGGAGGTCATGCAGGCCTTCGTGGAGCGGCGCACCGCCTCGGGCCGGGACTATGGGCCTAAGGATCGTCTGACCCCCGCCGAGGCTCTCTACGCCTATACCGCCGGCTCGGCCGCGGCGACGGGGTGGGCCGGGCGCAAGGGGCAGGTGATGCCGGGGCAGCTGGCGGATTTCGTGCTGCTCTCCCAGGACCCTCTGAACACTGATGACCTTTCCACCATCGACGTGGCCGCCACCATCGTGGGCGGCGAGCTGCGCTACGGAAGCTTTTAAGGAGTAGACATGCGAGCAACCACCAACGAACAATTCCTGGCCGATTTCCAGGCCATGTCCGCCAACGGCTCCACTCCGGGCGGCGGCGTGGAGCGGCAGGCGGCCAGTGCTGGCGATAACCTCAACCGCGCCTGGTTCCACGAGGTCCTGGAATCCCTCGGGGCGCGGGTTATCTACGACGAAATTGGGAACCAGTACGGGCTCTTTGAGCTGGCCCCCGGCGCCGAGTATGTGGGCTTGGGATCGCACCTGGATTCACAACCCTTGGCCGGACGCTTCGACGGTGCTTATGGCGTGCTGGCCGCCGCCCATGCGGCCGGGCGGGTGGCGCAATCGGGAGCCAAGGCGCGCTATAACCTGGCGGTCATCAACTGGTTCAACGAGGAGGGCTCGCGCTTTGCACCCTCCATGATGGGCAGCTCCGTGTTTGTGGGGACGCTGGCGCTTGATGACGCCCACTGCGCCACCGACCTTGCCGGCGTCACCGTCGCGCAAGCCCAGGAGGAAGCGGGCTGGTCCCCGCGTGGCGAGGCTCCGAAGCTCGCGGCCTATGCGGAGATTCACGTCGAGCAAGGTAAGGAACTTGAAGCTGCCGGCAACACGATTGGTTTGGTCACCGCCACGTGGGGCGCGAAGAAATTCCAAGCGGTGGTCTCCGGTGAACAGGGTCATACCGGTTCCACTCTCATGGCCGATAGGAAGGACGCGCTCTTCGGTGCCTCCCTCATCATTGCTTCAGTGGAGCGCTTGACCCATGAATTCGATGAAGGCCAGCTGCAAGCCTCGGTTTCGCAGTTAACGCTGGAGCCGAATTCGCCGGTAACCATCGCCCGCGAGGTGCGCTTCAATGTCGATGTGCGCTCGCCGTCCACGGAGGTGCTGGACAAGGCGCAGGCGCGCCTGCAGGAGATTATCGCCGACGCAGAAGAAGAATCCCGCACCTCGGTTGAGCTCACCCCGACGCACGAGTGGGCGCTCAACCCTTACCCGGCCGCCGGCGTGGAATTAGCCCGTGAGGTCGTGCAGGAGCTCGGGTATCCGCACCAAGAGATTTACACGGTGGCCGGGCATGACTCGACCAACCTGAAAGAGGTGGTGCCGACGGTCATGCTCTTCATCCCATCCGTCGACGGCATCTCGCACAACGAAAAGGAGTTCACCACGGAGGAAGACTGCGTGGCCGGCGTGGACGTGTTGACGCACGTGGCGCAGCGCATCGTGGAATCCGGGTGCGGCGAGCGCTAGTCGTTATCGCTCCACGGTTCATACCCGAAGGCCTTCATCGCGATTTCGAATCCGCGCTTCATTGCTTTCAGCTCTTCCTCGCTGTGCTCGTAGGTGCGCAGGCGCACCGGGCCGGTGAGGGGGACGTGGAGCAAGAAGTGCTGGCCTTCCTCGGTGATGCTGCACAGGCGGCGGCGAAGATCTTCCGGATCATCATCGATGGAGATAAGCTCATCGCGCACCAAGCGCTTGACCGCTTGCCCGATGGTGGCGGGCTGCCATCCCAACTCCTTGCGCAGCTGCAGGATGGGGATGGGGCTCTTCTTATCGATGAGCCGGAGAAGCGAAAGATGGGAGCCGGTGATCCCGTATTCGCGGCGCGCTTCCGTGTCGAACCGCGCGCGGGCGCGCTCGAAGCGGCGATATTCCGCAATGGTCTCATCGATTAGCTCATTTTTGCTCACGCGATCCAGCGTAAGAGTTGGGGACTCGCGTCCGCAAATGTTTACGTTGACAACCCTAACCAAAGGTGGAGGGATCGATGGGCCGTTGCGAGCGAGGGAGGTTCTCCACCACGAGGCGGTAGGAGTCCGTCACGAGTTCGGCCAGCAGCTGCGGGGTGAGGTTGGCGTCGGGATACACGGAAACCCAATGGCGCTTATTCATGTGGTAGCCAGGTGCGATGAAGGAATACTCTCTGCGCAGCGCTTCGCCATCGAGGGGCTCGACCTTGAGGATGGCTTGCTGGGAACCAGTCACGGCGGTGAGAAGTAGGAAGACCTTGCCGCGTACCTTAAAGACGTCCCAGTCCGGCCCGAAGGGGTATGTCAGCGTGGCGCCGGGAAGCTCCGCAGCGCGTGCGGTGGCGCAGGCATGGAGGTCTAGGGCAGCGGTGCTCATGAGGTCCACACTAGGTGAAAACACCGTTGGGCCCCTTTTTCGATTTCTCGAAGAAAGGGGCCCAACGGCGTCTCTATCAAGTCCCTCCGTGTATCGGCCACTGGCCGCCCTCTGGAGGGTGAGGGGTTCTCTCTCTCGCATGCGCTCTCTCAAACGCACAAGAATGAGTATGGCGGGCGACGCTGGATTCACCATGTGGTCTCCCTGGCAGTTTTCTACTAGTCAAAACCGCCGCTAATCAAAGCGCGCGGGCCGCTTCTCCAGGAAAGCCATGACGCCTTCCTTGTGGCCTGCCGAATCCATCTGTGCGTACTGCGTGGGCTCCTCCCAGGCGAGCTGCTCATCGAGCTGCCCCAGTGCGGTGCGGTTGATGGCTTCCTTGGCCTTGGCCAGGGCGTCACGTGGCGCGATATGCAGGCGTTGGGCTAGCTGCAGCGCGGCCTCGAGGGCTTGGCCCTGGGGCGCGCGCTTGGCGACGATCCCAGCCGCCTCCGCTTCGGCGACGCCGAGCTTGTCCTGCAGCAGTGCCAAGGCAAGAGCGCGGTGGCGCCCCACGGAGGCGAGTGCGGTGAGGCTTACGCCGCCGTCTGGGATGAGGCCGATCTTGCCGAAGGGCAGCGTGAAGTAAGATTGCTCGCCGGCCACGATGAGATCGCAGGCGAAGGCCAGCGATGCCCCAGCGCCGGCGGCTGCGCCTTCGACCGCGGCGATGACGGGAACCTCGGCGGCCTGGATTTCGGTGACGAGCGCGTTGAGCTGCGGCAGCATCGTCGACTCAGCCGGGTTGGGGGTCTCGCCCGACTGCTGCGCTGCAGCCGCAGCCTGTGCCGCCGCCACGATGTCCGCGCCCGCGCAGAAGGCGGTCTCATCACCGGTGATGATGAGGGCGCGGATGGAGGAGTCTTGGGAGGCGTCGCCAAGCGCGGCCGAGAGCGCTTCGCAGTGTTCCTTGGCAATGGCGTTGCGCCGCGCGGAGTTGTTGATCTGGGCGATAAGTGCGGAGCCTTCGCGGCGGGTGAGGATGGCGTCGGTCATGGTTAGTCCTTAACGAGTTCGGTGAGGGAGGAAATGATGCGCTGGGCATCGGCGGAAATGCGGGAGACGATCTCGGAGCACGGGGCGACGTCGTGGATAAGCCCCTGCGAGGTACCACAGGTCCACACGCCCGCATCCAAGTCACCGGTCTCGTAGACCGCGCGGCCGCGCTTGCCGGCAACGAGGTGGCGGATATCGCCGAACTCCGCGCCTTGAGCGAGGCGCTCGGCTACCTCATCGCTCACGGCATTCTTGGCCACGCGGGTGGAATTGCGCAGCTCCCGGAGGATGAGCTGGGTATCCAGCTCGGAGCGTTCCACGATGGCCTGCTTGACGTTCTCGTGCACCGGCGCCTCTGCGGAGGCTACGAAGCGGGTGCCCATGTTGATGCCCTCGGCGCCCAAAGCGAGCGCGGCGGCCAGGCCGCGGCCATCCGCGAAACCGCCCGAGGCGATGATGGGGATATCGAGTTGATCCGCGGCGGCGGGGATGAGGACTAGGCCCGGGATGTCATCCTCGCCAGGGTGGCCAGCGCATTCGAAGCCATCGATGCTGACGATGTCCACGCCTACCTTTTGCGCGCTGAGCGCGTGGCGCACGGAGGTGCACTTGTGGATGACGGTGATACCCGCGTCCTTGAAGGCCGGCATGTGCTCCTTGGGATTGTTGCCGGCGGTTTCGGCGATCTTTACGCCTTCTTCGATGATGACGTCGCGGTACTCCGCATAGGGCGGCGGGGTAATCGCCGGCAGCATGGTGAGGTTGACGCCGAAGGGCTTGTCTGTGAGCTCGCGGGTGCGGCGGATCTCGTGGCGGAGATCCTCCGGGGTGGGCTGGGTGAGCGCGGTGACGACGCCGAGGCCGCCGGCGTTGGATACAGCGGCGGCGAGCTCGGCGCGGCCGACCCACTGCATGCCGCCTTGGATGATGGGGTGAGTGATGCCGAGCATCTCGGTGACGCGGGTGGAAATCATGAGGGTGGTGCTCCTTTGTGAGTGACTAGCAATTGGAGAGAAGCGGATGGAAGTTTTGGGCGATAGGCAGTGAATGGCTATTCGGAGAAATGAGCGCGCAGGCGCTCGGTGAGGTCCTCGGGGAGGGGGATGGGGCGGCGCGCGGAGACGTCGATAAGCACCAGCGTCGCCGTGGCGAACACGCACGAGGTGCCGTCCTGGATGAGTTCGTGGGCGACCTGGTAGGAGGTGTTGCCGATGCGGGAAATCCAGACCCGCGCCTCGATGGAATCGGTGTAGGTGAGCTCGGCCTCGTACTGCACTTCGAGGGATCGCACCACGTGAGCGTAGGTATCGGTGGCGACGGGTCCGGTCAGTGCGGCGGCTGCGCGGACGCGGGCCTCCTCGAGGAGGGTGACTATCGTGGCGTTGTTGACGTGGGCGTTCGCGTCCTGGTCGGACCACCGCAAAGCGAGGGGTACCGGGATGGCGTTGGCGGGCGCGCGCATTGTTCCTCCTTGGGGGAGCGGGTAGAGTGATGCGTATTACTATACATACGAATTGTGGTTCGTTACTCGAACCGTGAGGAGAATGCCATGACGGATCTGCTGGGAATCGATGCTCTCCTGAGCGAAGAAGAAAAAGCCACGCGTGACCGCGTGGCCGCACTGGTGGATGAGCACATCCGCCCGCACGTGGTGCAGTGGTACGAGGACGCGGTGCTGCCGGAATCGATCTTCCCGGTGCTCGCGGAGGCTGGTTTGTTCGGGATGCACCTGGAAGGCTACGGCTGTGCCGGGCGCACTGCCGTGGAATACGGGCTGGCCATGCAGGAGCTAGAGGCCGGCGATTCGGGAATTCGCACGGTGGTCTCGGTGCAGGGATCGCTGGCGATGTCGGCCATTTATAAGCACGGCTCGGAGGAACAGAAGCAGCAGTGGTTGCCTAAGATGGCCGCGGGTGACGTCATCGGTTGCTTCGGGCTAACGGAGCCGACCGCCGGCTCCGACCCGGCGGGCATGGCGACGGTGGCGCGCTACCGCTCAGGCGAGTGGGTTCTGGATGGCGCGAAGCGTTGGATTGGTCTGGCGAGCGTGGCCGGGGTGGCCATTATCTGGGCCAAGGTGGACGAGGAGGATGCCTCCGCCGCCGGGGTGGAGGCGGGCGTGCGCGGGTTTATTGTGCCGACGTCTACGCCGGGTTTTAGAGCTACCCCAATCACTCGCAAGCTGTCGATGCGCGCTTCCATCCAGTGCGATATTGCGTTGGATAGTGTGACCGTGCCTGGCGACGCCCTGCTGCCCAAGCACCCTGGCCTCAAGGGGCCGTTCATGTGCCTTAATGAGGCGCGCTTCGGTATCAGCTTTGGCGCTTTGGGCGCTGCGCGCGATTCCTTGGAGGTGGCGCTGAAGTATGCCAAGGAGCGCAAGCAATTCGACCGCTCGCTGGCATCCTTCCAGCTCACGCAGCAAAAGCTGGTCGATATGGCGGTGGAGCTGAACAAGGGACAGCTGTTGGCGCTCAACTTGGGCCGTGCCAAGGACGCGGGAACGTTGGAGCCTTATCAAATCTCGGTGGGCAAGCTGGCCAACTGCCGCACCGCCATTGAGATTTGCCGCCAAGCTCGCACCATCCTGGGCGGCAACGGCGTCACGGCGGACTATTCGCCGCTGCGGCACGCCGCCAACCTGGAATCAGTGCGCACCTACGAGGGCACCGATGAGATCCACACGCTGATTCTGGGGCGCGTGCTGACGGGGGAGCAGGCGTTTAGCTAAAAGTGGCCCGAAGTCCCTTGATGAAGAGGCTTCGGGCCTAGCTGTGTTTAGTTGGCGATGAAGTACATCTGTTTATTGATGAACTCCTCGATACCAAGTGAACCAAGCTCGCGACCGAAACCTGAACGCTTGACACCACCAAAGGGGAGTTCAGGACCTTCACCAGTTGGTGTATTGACGTTGCTCATGCCAGATTCGATGCGCTCAGCAATTGCTTGGGCTCGCTTGGAGTCTTGAGAGAACACTGCTGCGCCAAGGCCGAAGACATTGTCGTTAGCTATCTCGAGCGCTTCCTCATCAGTCTTAAACTTGTAGACCGTGGCGACCGGTCCAAAGAATTCCTCATAATAGGAATCGCTACCTCGAGGGATATCTGTGATTACTGCAGGGGAGATGTAGGCGCCCTCCTCTGAGAGTTCACCACCCGCCA
Organism: Corynebacterium guaraldiae; assembly: GCF_053480195.1. Taxonomy (NCBI): domain Bacteria; kingdom Bacillati; phylum Actinomycetota; class Actinomycetes; order Mycobacteriales; family Corynebacteriaceae; genus Corynebacterium; species Corynebacterium guaraldiae. The sequence goes on from NZ_JBRBAU010000002.1 coordinate 82,695, forward strand.
GCAGCTGGCCTCCAGCAGAAACAGCGCGCTCGAGCTGTTCTTTGAGGTTCTCTGCAGCGCTACGGGAAGATAGCGGGGCATACACAGTTTCCCCGGCAGTATCCGGTAGTCCTGGCTCCATTTGTTGCGCAAGATTAACTAGTTCTTGAACAAACTCGTCATAAATGTCTTCTGCGACAATAAGCCGCTTGTTTGAATTGCAGGCTTGGCCGGTGTTGTACATACGCGTACCCCAAGCGAGTTCGGCTGAAGCCTTAACATCATCCGTGTCGAGGATGACATATGGATCTGAACCTCCAAGCTCGAGTACGGCTTTCTTGAGGTGCTGGCCAGCCTGTGCACCAACGATAGCTCCGGCCCGCTCGGATCCGGTAAGAGAAACTCCTTGAACGCGGGGATCTGCGATCAAGGTAGAGATTTGCTCATGGGTAGCAAAAACATTGGTGTACACCCCTGCCGGAAGGCCGGCATCGAGAAAGATCTTTTCGATCGCCAGAGCAGAACGCGGGCAAATCTCCGCGTGTTTAAGGATGATGGTGTTTCCTGCGACAAGGTTGGGTCCTGCAAATCGCGCTACCTGGTAGTACGGGAAGTTCCACGGCATGATGCCGAGCAGAGGCCCGAATGGGCGGCGGCGAATGAATGCCTTACCGTCCGCCTCCGTAGGGATCTCTTGATCCGCGAGAAACTTCTCCGCGTTGTCCGCATAGTACTGGATGATGGCAGATGAGAACTCGGCTTCTTCAACGCCTTCCGGAAGTGGCTTCCCCATCTCTTCAGCAATGATGGCAGCGAGTTCTTCTTTGCGTTCTTCAAAGAGTGAAGCTGCCTTGGCCACAATTTCTGCTCGTTGTGAGACTGGAGTTCCAGACCATTCGGTGAAAGCTACGGAAGAAGCTTCGAGGATTGGCTCAATAGCAGCATTATCGAGAGCATCGAAAGTTTCAATGATCTTGTTGTTGACTGGATTCTGTACACGGTACTGAGACATTTTTCCTCCTAGGAAAAGTTTGGGGTTGTTGTATCTGAACTGGATTCACTACGGCTGATTACTGAGCCCGTGAAGAAATCTGGGTTGCGGAGTCGGGTAATGAACATGAGGATTAATCCGAGCACGAGGATGCTGGCGCCCAGGATGAAGACGATTCCGACCCCTCCAAGAGAAGAACCGGAACCAAAGCTCGGGTCCATGGAGTCATAAGCGGTGATGAAAAACATTAAGAGAAGGAAGCCACCGCCCAGCAACGGGCATAGAAACTTAAACAGGAAGTTCCTTACTGAAGTAAAGAGTTCTTTTCGGAAATACCACAGACAGGCAACTGCTGTGATGCCGTAATAGAAACAAATCATGAGACCAAGAGCAGCAATTGTGTCCCAAAGTGCATTCTCTGAGAGCACTCTTGTTATGGCGTAAAAGGCTCCAGAAACGACGGTTGCGACAATCGTTGCGACGGTTGGAGTTTGGAATCGTGGGCTGATTCGAGCCAATTGTGGGGGAAGAGCTTTGTAATAGCTCATCGCCAGAATCGTGCGGGCGGGGCTAACCAGCGTGGATTGCAAGGATGCAAAAGAGCTAGCTAGAACCGAGATATAAATAAGGATGGCAAATGGGCCCATAACCGGGTAAGAAAGCACTGCAAAAATTGATTCCTGATTGTCTGGGTTACCGGCGCCTAGTCCGCTTTCGCCGATGCCCGCCCATGCCATAACGGCTACCGCTGTAAGTACATACAAAATGATCGTGATGACGATGACGACGGTAGCCGCCCGGCCAGGAGTTTTTTCTGGGTTTTTCGTTTCTTCATTCATAGTTAGGGTGACATCCCAGCCCCAGAACATGAAGATGGATAGTGAGATTCCGGCAGCAACCACCGAGAAGTCCTTGATTTCAAATGGGTTGAACCAGCTGAATTGGATCGGGGTGAAATCGAATCCATCTCCGTTGTAAGCCCTCCATAATGCTGCAACATCGAAGGAGACAATTGCGATGATTTGTATTGCAACGAGGATGTATTGCATCTTCTGCGTTGTGTCCATACCTCGATACGCGACCCAAGCTGCAGCAACTAAGAACACAAGTGTGGTTGGAATATTTACCCAGAGGTTGCGTGTGAGTTCAGCGAGCTCTGGTCTACCGGCAAGCTGTGCGATGAGCAGATAGAAGAAGTCAACGGCCACTGCGGCAAGGTTCGATAGGACCAATATCGTGGCGGCGATCAGACCCCAGCCACCCATCCAACCGACCCACGGGCCGAAGGCTTTGGTCGCCCATGTAAAAGTGGTTCCTGAATCAGGAGCACGGTTGTTGAGCTCGCGGTAAGCAAAGGCCACAAGCAGCATGGGGATAAACCCCAGAATGAGAACGGCTGGAACGAAGACGCCCACGGCCGAGATGGCAGGACCGATTCCCGAAGTGAGTGTGTAAGTTGGCGCCAAACAACTAATGCCAATGACGACAGCTCCGAGCAAACCGACTTTGCCGACTGCCAATCCTTTCTCTGAAACTGCTGGTTGTTCACTCATGAGGGAGCACCTCCTTTCAGCGACATGTAGCCCGAAGGGACAACAATGGTTGGAACTGGTAAGTGCTTGAGGATTCGATGAGCAGTTGTGCCAAGGAAGAGCCGACCATCGCCGGCAATACGCGCAGAACCAAGAACTGCCACTTCGCCCTCTTCCCAGCTAAGGTTTCGCAGCGCTGACTGGACACTTGATCCCGAAGTAGTGATGCGTGACGCTTGTCCCTTGGAAACCGCTTCTTCGATTGCCTCCGAGAGTGGGAGCTCAAATCCGTGCCCGGCATCTTCTCCGGAGATCTTCAAGGTAATGATGCGTAATGGAATCTCTCGGCGGTTTGCGCGGTCGAGTCCGATTGCCGCGACATCTGATCGTCCTCGGCGCGGGCCAACAAGGGCAGAAATACTCGTTATCGGTCCTGGATATGAATAGTCTTGAGGAGCTAGCGCTACTGGTGTTTGTGCTGTGTATAGCAATGAACTGGGTACTGTACCGATGCGGAATCGGTTCAAAAGTCCGCCTGAGCGTGCTCCGACGACGATTAAATCGCACTCAAGTTTTTGCGCGGCATCATTCAAGGCAAGAGCGGGTTCTGTCCCCTCGACGACGTGCCATGTCGCAGAAATGTCAGCGGGAAGACTATTTAACGCACTGGCGAGACGCTTTTCGGTTTGTTCTCGCACAATCGCGTTGTAACCAGGATCTTGAGTCTGAACACCAAAACCTTGAGGACTAACAGGAGGAATAACCGAGACTATCTTCAGGTTGACCTGGCGCTCACGCGCGAGAGCAATTCCTAAATGGAGAGCATCATGACCGTCAGAGGTGTCGATGTATGCGACTAGCAGAGAGCCGTTAGCCCTGCGGCGCGGAAAATCGGTGGGTGGATTCATGAACAGTCACCGCTTATCCCTGCCCGAGAATCTGTTTCGCAACGGCTTCACCGATACGCACCGCGCCGTCGACGTGCTGGTAACCTGCACCAGCGATGTCAGAGGAGGAGTAATAGATCGGGCCGGTTGGTTTGTTCTGAAGATGGCCCCAACGCGATAGTCCACCCAAATCGTATGACGTTGCGTAGGCTCCGCGAGTCCATTCTTCGGCCGCCATATCGGAGAGGAAGAATGCGATTGGCTTCTTCACCTTGTCACCAAGGTAAATGGACATTGCATCGAGGATGCGCTCTTTGCGTTCTTCAGCGGGGAGAGCCCACATCTCTTCGGCGTAAACGTCGGAAACAAAGCCAACCAATGTGCCGAATGCGTCTTCTTTTCCTTCCTCACCGCCTGCGAAGTTTTTGCCGTAATTGGTGTTGTCATAGATTTCGGCAACGAGTCGATCGCCACCGAATGCAGTACCGGACAGTCCCTCTTCACGCCAGAAGGGAGTTTCATAGACTGCATGAACTTTGATGACGAGACCCATGGAAATGTGCTGATGGGCAACATGCTGTTCTCGCGGTAGGGGAGGCACGTAGGAAATGCGATTATAGAGGTTTGGCGGAACCGCAAGGATAGCGTTTTTAGCATGGACAACAGCGCGATCAGAGTAGGCAGTTACGGCTCCCGGTCCACCGTTGTTGTCCACACCATTGCGGACGTCCGCTTCAACATTGTTGGGGGCGTCTGCCGTAGAAGGATCTGGTGTAGCCCATTCGAGAGTGCGAACAGGTGAACTGAGAATGACGTCATCGCCGAGTTCCTCTGCCATCGTTATGGAAACTGACTGCATGCCGCCGGCAACTCGCTTATCAAGCAAGAAGTTTTCATCAACAAGGTTGTCGAAAGAACCAGCAGATGAAGCCATCAGAGCTGCTTGAAGTACGGAAAAGGTGCGGGAAGGCTTAGTAAGCATTCCAGAGGAAATGTAAAGCGAGATGTTGTCAATTGCCTCAGAATCGTCAGATAGGCTTTCTAACCAGTCACGGAAGGATTGGCTATCGAGTTCTTTGGCTCGTGGGTGCTCCCAAGGGGCGTTAGCGTCGACTTCCTCGGCCAGCTGATTGAGCTCAGCGATCAATCGATTCATCTCGGAGGCGGTTTCCTCTGACGTTGGGAAGGTATCTCCCTCAAATTCGTGGCGCGTGCCGTCTGGGGACACGTAGACTGACTTTCCTTCGCGGTACCGATCAAAAGTCTCGAGTCCGAGCTCTTGGACGAGTTCGGTGAGGCGCGTTTGATCGGGGGAAATCCACTGGCCGCCGATCTCAATGAAGTGTTCAGTACCTTGGTCGTCGAGTACCTTTCCGTTCCAGGTACGGCCGCCCACGCGATTGCGGGCTTCGAGAACACAGACTGATTTTCCTGCTTTCTTGAGAGTGCGGGCAGCCATTAGCCCTGAAGCACCGGCGCCGATGATTACAACATCGACTGTGCGCTCTTCGGCGTTGGGATTACCATTACGTTGCGTGACCATTGGAGCGTTTCTCCTTCGCGTGCAGTAGGTATGCGGTGAGTGAGACCTTCGTATGGACGATGGTGTTTCAACGTTAAATTAAAGGGTTTAATTTAACGTTGTGACTACAGTAACAAACGCGCGGCAAGAATTGTAGGGATCACAGTGGTAAATGTTTCGCGCCCCAAAGGGCGGCCAGTGAAAGCGCTGGTGAACCGGCAAAAAATAGCATCAGCCGCACTGCAAATTGTTGATCGCAAGGGGCTTGAATCCCTATCGATGTCAGCGGTAGCTCGGTCAATGAAGGTCAGTACCGCAGCGCTCTATAATCACATTTCGAATAAAGAAGAACTGCTGGCTCTGGTTCAAGATGACATCATCGCTAAAGTCGATACTTCGTCGCTGAAGCTCGCCCTTGCAGGGGAACTGCCAGCAGCTGATGCGCTTCGGCAATGGGCATGGTCGTATCGGGATATTCTGGCTGATAACATCCCGCTGATTCGTGTAATTACTGAGCTTCCACTTTATGGTTCGCCGCAAACGATTTCGATGTACGAATTGCTCGTCCAAGTAATTGCACTTGCTGGAGTTCCCGAACCGGAAGTTATTACGAGGCTTGTCGCAGTAGAATCTCTAGTTTTTGGATCTGCTTACGACGTTCATGCGCCTTTGAATATTTTTGAATCGCCTGGGCCTGGAGATAGCCCATTGAACAGGATGAATGACATCTACCTGGCGCAATTCCGAGAGCAGTCTTCGGAGGAGAGCGAACAATCTAAACTTCGCGCGGACAAGTCGTTTGAAACTGGTTTGGAAGCCCTGTTGGAAAAGTTCCTATCATCCGATGAGGCTTAAATTTGTGACGTCTATTTAGAGAACACAGCCCCACGGATAAACCGGATTCCATTCAGGTGCTTCTCGAATAGCTGACAAAGAAGGATGAAGTGCGAAACCCTCCCCTGCAGCTAGGGGTGAACTGCTATTGGGGAGGGAAGCACCTTGGGGAATAAGCTGGTTGAGCTTAGGTCTCGCTAGATTTTGGAGATTCTTTGGATCCTGTGCGGTGGGCGTTCGGATCGATCGGGTGCCCGTCAGCGTCCAGATCATTGAGTTCTGCCAGCTCCGTGAAATCCGCCTGCGCGTCGGCGAAGCCTTCCTCCGGATCGATTTCGTCGAAGTTGCGGATGGTACCGTCGCGCTCGTCCTTGAACATGTCCTTGCCGTAGATGACCAGCACCATGATGATGCCGGCGGCGAATCCCCACGCGGCGCCCTGGGTGGCCAGCACGCCAGCGGTTACGCCTGCGATGCCAAGATCCTTTTGGTTCTTGGCCTCCATGATGCCCACACGCACGGACACGAAGCCCTGAATAATGAGCGTCAGTGCCAAGCCCACCGGCAGGATGGGCTCAACGAAGGAGGTAATCGGTAGCAGGAGGAGGCCCGTGTTGGTGCCCCAGCGGAAGGAGCCCGCGCCACCGAAGATGGTGCGCATGGCACGCTTGCCCTGCTTGTAGCGCTCAACGATGACCACGTGCATCGCCGCCCACAGTGGACCACACATGGCGATGTCTGGGCCGATGACGGACATCAGCATGTTGCGGCCGCCGAAGAGGAGGTGTGCACGCGACGGGCTGTAGACCACGGCCTCATCCGTACGGACATGGTCGGCTTCCTTGAGAACGGCGTTGGCTTGCAAGACGTCACCGAAGACGACGATGTAGGCAGCCAACACTGTGGGGATGGCGGTGAGGAACATGTGCGCCGGTGGCAAGCCAACGCCGAAGACCGTGTACTCAGACCACAAGGTCATGAAGTCAGGCTTGGAGAAGCCCCACTCCACGTCCGGCCACGGTGCCTCGCCGGCCAGCGGTGCGACGAAAACCGCGACGAAGATGGCAGGCAGGATGCCAAGCGAAGCCAGGAAGCGCCAGCCGGCGGCCTTCTGCCGCAGTGCCTGGAAGCCACGCGAATACATGAGGAAGAAGGCCACGGCCACCGCGATGGTGATGGTGATAGGGAAGGAGTGGAAACGTCCGTCTTCTTGAAATACCGAGATAATCGCTGCAATACCGGCACCAAGCACGATACCGGCGCGCAGGCCTGAAGGAATGAGGCGAACGACCTTTGACGCCCACCCAGTCATACCCAGTGTTAAGGAGAATATGCCCAGCAAGAGCTGGAAACTGATGAGCGCCCAGATTCGCTGCTCTCCTTCCGGGAAGGTCTGGATGTAGACCGTCAGCAGCGGAATAGCTGGGGTAATCCAGCCTGGGACAACCGGGTCACCCAAGAGGTGGTGAGTCAGGTAGAGAAGGCCGTTGAGCATGACGACGGCCAGTGCCGCCTCATAGGGCATGCCGAGGGCCTCAGTCATCAAGGGGATAGCTCCCAGGTCGACCACGCACATGAACAAACCTTGGGCAAAGTCCGGCCACTCAATGCGGTAGTGCACGAACGGCAAGCGGACATCAAAGGGCCCCATCTTCCAGTGGGGCGAAGCTTGACCGATTCCCTGTTCTTCGGGTTCGGCGGCTTCGGTGGTTGCGGCCATGACGGCCTCCTTTCAAAGAAAAAGGGACCAAGCCCTACGGGCGCGAACCGCGCAGGGCTTGGTGAGGAAAGGTGAAGTGGTTGAGGTTTAGACGAGTCTTGCTTAGTCGAACTCGATGATCTGGCGCAGTGCCACACCGTCGGACAGGCGGTCCATAGCGGTGTTGATGTCCTCGAGCTTGATGTGGTCGGAGATCAGGGCCTCGGCGTTGAGCTTGCCCTCGCGCCACAGTTGCTCGTACTTCGGGATGTCCTTCGACGGAACGGAAGAACCCAGGTAGCAACCGTGTACGCGGCGTGCCTCTGAGGTCATCACGAGCGGGTCGATGGTGATGGTGGAGCCCGGTGCCGGCAGGCCAACGGTGACGGTCAGGCCGCCCGGTGCGGTGACCTTGTAGGCGGTTTCCAGTGCCTTCGGGTGGCCGGCGGCCTCCACGACGGCGGTGAACTTCTTGCCGGACTCTTCAGCTTCCTGCGGGGTCATGGCGGAAGTAGCACCGATTTCGAGGGCCTTTTCGCACTTGTCCTTCTGCATGTCGATGCCCACGATCTCTTTTACGCCGAGCGCAGCGGCGGTGATGATGGCGGCCATGCCCACGCCACCGAGGCCGACGACGGCGATGCTGTCTTCGGGCTTTGGATCGATTTCGTTGAGGATGGCGCCGCCGCCAGTAAGGATGGCGCAGCCGAGGATGGCGGCGATATCCGCCGGGACATCGGAGCCAACCGGCACGACGGAGAGCTCGGAAACCACTGCGTGGGTGGCGAAGCCGGAAACACCGAGGTGGTGCTGGACCATCTCACCATTGCGGGTGAGGTGGCGAGTACCGCGGATGAGGGTGCCCTCGTTGTTGGTCTTGGAGCCGACCTCACAGGGCATCTTGCCGTCGGTCTTGCAGCCGGCGCACTCGCCGCAGCGCGGCAGGAAGGTCATGACCACGTGGTCGCCAACCTTGACGTTGGTCACGCCTGGGCCGATCTTCTCGACGATGCCAGCGGACTCGTGACCCAAAAGCATCGGCAGCGGGCGGGGGCGGTTGTTGTTGACCACTGAGAGGTCGGAGTGGCAGAGGCCAGCGGCGGTGATCTTGACCAGGATCTCGCCTTCGCCGGGGGCGGTGAGCTCGAGCTCGCTCACGGTAATGGGCTTGGAGTCGGCGTAGGGACGCTCATCGCCGGAGCGCTCCAGGACGGCGCCGCGAATGGTAATCGTGTCAGACATATCTACCTCCAGACATCGGGTGGGTTAATGCAACGTAATGTACGCCACAGAACGTCGATGAGGGCAGGAACGGTATGGGGGAATCTACATCAAACAGCTATTTAGATAGGGAATTCTCTACTTGCTGAGCGTGTGGGCGCGCAGCGCCACGAAGACATCGAGCCCGCGCTGGCCGACGGCCCACTCATCACCCATCAACTCCGAGATCCGGTCGAGCCGCTGACGCACCGTATTGGGGTGGATGAACATCGCCTGGGCGGTCTGCGGGATGCTGTGTCCAGAGAGCAGGTAGTGGTGGGCGGTATCGGTTAACTCCGTGGAATGCTCCTCGTCATAACGCAGTAGCGGTCCGATGGTGCGCGTGGATAGCGCGTTCAATGCGTGTGGGTCCGCGCCTAAAATGAGGCCCACCGTGCCCAGGGAATCCTCGGTGATCAGACGACCGCGCACTCCCAGGGCGAGCGCTGATTCCAGGTAAGACATGGCGGAATCATGTGCGCTGCGCGCTTCACTCAGGCCATCAAAGCCGATGGCGGAGACCGTTAAATCGGGGAACTCAGACAGCAGCGGGGCCAGTGCCGTATCGATGCCCCGATCCGGCTGGTACAGAACGCACACATGCTGATCGTGGTGCGTAATAGCGGCATTACCCGGCAAGAGGTGTTCCAGCTGCGGACGAGTGGGCAGGCCCTTTGCTGAGTGCAGGCCGACGAAATACAGCTGTGCTGAGGAGTTCAGGCTGATACCCGTCAGATGTCGCAGGCGGGCAATCTCTTCGCGCCCGGCATTGCCGAGGGCTACGGCATAGACCAGGTCATCGACTTTGCGCGCGGTGGCGTCGACAAGCGCCTCAGCAAAAAGGGCGATCGACGTAAAGGCTGCGGAAGCATGGCTGATGACGCGCAATTCGGCGTCGCTGAGCTGCTTGTCCACACCAATCGTTCCTAGTGCGCGGCCATTAAACTCCACAGGGAACGTGCTTGCTGGGAAAGTGTCCGGGGCATCCTCCGTGGTCCACAGCATCACCGGAGCATCGAGGCTTTCAGCCAGCACGCGTTCCAGCTCTTCGAAGCTGGCATTGTTCATGAGCACGTGGAGCAGTTTCGCGTTGACCTCATTGAGCCACTGCAGCTCTTCCACATGGCGGCTCAGAGCTATCTGCGAGCGGGTTAGCTCGGCAACGGATTCGCCTTGGCTCTCGATGACTTGCGCATTCTCCAATGCCACAGAGGTAATAGAGCCAAGCACCTCGAGCGCGGCAATTTCCTCGTGAGTGTAGTGGCGGGGGTGGCGGTCGCCCACAAGGAGCGCGCCGATGGTGCGCCCGGCAATGCGAATCGGAGCGCCAAGGATACCGCGGATGCCTTCGGCCTCCACCGCGCGGTCCACGTAATCCACGTGCGTGACGTTGGGGTCGGCGGAATGGTCATAGGTCCACGCCGGGCGGTTGGTGGCGGCCACAATGCCGAGGATTCCAGATCCCATCGGCATGTTGATGGTGCGGAAGTCCTCGGTGACGACACCGCTGGTGGCCAGCACCTTGGTAAAACCGGTGTCCTCATCGTTGAGGCTGAGGTAGCCCACGTCCGTGCCAATAGTGGTGCGCGCGTGGCGCACGATGGCGTGGAAGATATCAGTGGATTCGCGGCCCGAGTTGAGCATCTGGGAAACATCGAGCAGCTTGGTCGACATCACCCGCCACGTGTGGTTGGCGCGCATGGTCTCCTCAACGGCCCGAAGCGAACTGAGCTCCTCGGCATCCAGTTGCTCTCGCAGCTCGTCGGGGACACGGGTGCCGCTGGCGAGGTGGGAGAGTACGGTGCCGAGGAGAGACATGCCCCTAGTTTAGGGGGCAGTCAGGGCGCTTACTATTTCCAGTGGGAAGAGGAACGCTTGGTCATCTGCTCGCGGTACTGCTGGGTGGTGGTGGGCAGGAGCTCACCGGTGGCCCAGTCCAGGATGACGCCGTAGTGGCGGACCAGGTCGAGCTGGTCCAGCTCGCCCGCGTTGTAGCGCTCAGCCACGGACTCCGGGGACTCCGCCAGCTTGTCCAGGCGGGTGGAGCGCAGCTCCTCACGCAGCGTCTTCGTTGCATCCTCATCGAGCTCGTACTCGTCGATTTCCGGATCGATGGCGTGTATGACAACGCCGTAGTCCTTGGCGGCACGGCCCACGGAGACGTAGCCGTCGATGACGTCCTCCAGTACAGCCTTCGGGTCACGCTCCAGGGCATCGCCGAATCCACCGCCACCGGCAGAGGGGCGCTCGAAGGTATCGCCCGGACCCACCGGAACATTGGAGAAGAGCGCGCCGAGGAACTTCTCATCCGGGGTTCCACGGTTGAGCCAGACGCCCTGCGGGATGGACGGCAGCCCGCCGTCGATGCCCCAGGTAACGGAGCGCGCGCGATCACAGCAGTAGCTCATCACGGTCTGGTTTGCATCCGTGAGCACGCCGCCCTTGGATACGCCGACGCCGCCGCGGTACTTGCCGGGGCCGGCCGAGTCGGTGACCAGAGCATGGTGGCTGGTGAGGACCGGAGAGAGGCGCTCCTGGCCTTCTACCGGCTGGACCGCCAGGCCCGGGCCAAAGACCGGTGCTGTGGCAGAGGAACCATCGCGGTCGACACGCCCGCCCCAGCCGCCGGCCATCCAGTCGTACCACATGAAGAAATCGCCCTTATCCTGCGGTTTCTTCGCATCACGTGTATCCCAACCACCGATGAGGAGGTATTCCAGGTTGAAGGCACAAGCCATGGCGCGCTCCTGCATGAGCTGGGACCACAGCTCGAAGACGGCGTTCATGATCTTCTCGAAGGGGCCGGAACAGAAGCCGGTTACAGCGTGCGGGATTCCGGCGTTGACCACGGTGCCTTCCGGACCCAGGTCGATGTCCATGGCGCGGTAGAGGCCAGAGTTCAGCGGCACGTCGGGGAAGAAGGTCTTGGTACCGGCGACGATTCCGGAGAACGCGGAGCCATAGCCCGCGTTGAGGAAGCTGGCGACTGCCGGCGCGGATCCATCCAGCGAGTAGGACAGGCGCCCGCCCTTGATGCGCATCGTGACCTTGATGGGAACCAAGCCCTCTTCTTTTGCCGGGTCGAGGTCGAGGTAGTCGGTGGTGGACCACTCGCCGTCGTCAAGCTCGGCGACGCGGGCGGTGACGATGTCCTCCACGTAGTCCTGGACCTCCCGCAGTGCGGTGCGCACGATGTCGACCGAGTACTTGTCCACCAGGCGGTGGATTTCGCGCTCACAGACCGCGGTGGCTTCGGCCTGGGCCTTGAGGTCACCCATGACGATCTCGGGACTACGGGTGTTGCCGGCCAGGAGCTTGGCGACGTCCCTGAGGAACACGCCCTTGGACCACACGCGCACCGGAGTAATGCGCAGGCCCTCGGTGTAGTAGTTGGTGGCGGAAACATCGAAGGAGCCCGGGACGGAGCCACCGGCATCCGCCCAGTGGCCCTTGTTTTGCGCGAAGGCTAGCAGGGTGCCCTCGTAGAAAATGGGGCGCAGGAAGGAGACGTCATTCATGTGAGTGCCGCCCTGATAGGGGTCATTGATGGCGAACACGTCGCCTTCGTGGATGTCATCCCCGAATTCCTTAAGCACGGCCTGGCACTGGAAGTGCAGCGTACCGACGTGCACGGCGATGTCCTGGTCACCCTGCATGACGGTGTTGCCCTCGGCGTCACACAGCGCGGAGGAGAAGTCGCGTGAATAGATAACGAAGGAGTAGCACGTACGCAAAATCTGCTCGGACATGAGGTTGACCGAGGTAGCGAAGGCGTTCTTGAGAACCTCGAAGGTCACTGGGTCGAGCGTGCGGCGGTTTGATGAGGACTGAGCCTGTGTCTGTGAAGTAGTCATGTCGATTCCTTTCAAAGGAGAGTCTTAGGCGTTGGTGGCCTTGCCGATGTGGATGCGGATGTTGGACCACTCATCAATTTCTGCGCGGTCTCCTGGCGGAATGACGGTGGTGGCGTCGAACTGATCGATGATGGCGGGGCCGTTGAGCTTCGCACCGGCCTTCAGATCCGGGCGGTGGTAAATCGGGACATCGGCCCAGCCGCCGTGCGCGGAGAAGTACACCGGGCGGGTGGTCTCCGGGAGCTCTGCCTCGTGCTCTTCGACCTCATAGTGCTTGAAGGGTGGGTTCTCGAGCTCACCGATGGCGATGAGGCCGATCTGGTAGAACTCCACGGCACCTTCGCGGTCGGCGAAGGAGTATTCGCGCTCGTGCTCATCGTGGAACATGGCGACGGCATCATCCAGCGGGTTGTCGGATTCCGGGATCTCCACGGTGAGTGAGCGCCACTGGCCGCGGTAGCGCATGGAAGCGGTCAGCTTGAACTTCATGCGTTCCTCCGGCACGTGCTCCTTGTGGAGGCGCTCGCGGGCCTCGGAGATGAGCGCCTGGAATTCCTTGCGCAGATCCGCGGTATCGACTTCATCCACGGCTGCTTGGTACATCTTGGTGATGTCGTGGCGGATGTCCACAAGCAGGCAGCCCTGCGCGGAGGTCACGCCCGGGTGCGGCGGGACCACGACGGTGGGGATGGAGAGGTCGCGGGCCACCTCTGCGCCATGCAGTGCGCCGGCGCCGCCGCCGACGACGAGGACGAAATCGCGCGGGTCATAGCCGCGGCGGATGGACAGAAGGCGAACAGCGTCGGCCATGTTGGCATTGGCCACCTGGACGATGTTCTCCGCGGCGGTCTCGGTATCGAGGCCGAGCGGTTCCGCGACCGTCTTGTTGACGGCTTCGCGCGCGGCATCTGGGTTCAGCTTCAGCGCGCCGCCAATGAGCTCGGTACCGAGGCGGCCGAGGGTGACGTTGGCATCGGTGTTGGTGGCCTCGGTGCCGCCGCGCTCGTAGCAGACCGGTCCCGGATCCGCACCGGCCGACTGTGGGCCGTTGCGCAGGGAGCCTGCCTCATCGATCCAGGCCTCCGAACCGCCACCGGCGCCGATGGTGCCCACCTCAATGGACGGGAAGCAGATGGGGAAGCCGTACTCGACCTGCCACTGCTTGGTAATGCGAATATCACCTTCGTAGACCAAGGCGATGTCGGTGGAGGTACCACCCATCTCCAGGCCGATGGCGTTGGAGTAGCCGCAGCGCGTCGCAATATCCTGCACCGCGATGGCGCCGGCAGCAATACCCGAAGCGGCCAGGCGGACCGGGTAGCGGGAGACCATCTCCGGGGTCATGGAACCGCCGCCGGAGTGGAGGAGCAGCAGGTCACCGTCGTAGCCGCCTTCCTCCAACTGGCGGGACAGGCGGTTGACATAGCCGGAGACGAGCGGAGCCAGGACCGCATTGGCGACGGTCGTGGAGAAGCGATCGTGCTCGAAGATCTCCGGGAGGATTTCGGAAGAGGTGGAGACGGCGGCGTCGGGAAGCTCCTCGCGCAGGATCTCCGCCATTCGCACCTCGTGGGAGGCGTTGGCGTGGGAGTTGATGAAGCAGACCGCCACGGTCTCAATCTTCTTGCGGCGCAGGATGCCGGCGATGCGGCGGGCTTCCTGCTCATCGAGCGGGGTGACCTCCGCGCCGTCGAAGTCGATGCGCTCCTCGACCTCGTAGCGGTCGCGGCGGCGGATGTAGGGCTCCGGCACATCCTTGTAGGCATCCCAGAGCTCGTCCTTCGTACCGTCACGAATCTCCAGGACATCGCGGAAGCCCTTCGTGGTGATGAGCGCTGCCGGCGGGAAGCGGCGCTGGATCAGCGCGTTGGTGGCCACCGTGGTGCCGTGGGAGAAAACATCGACTTGGTTGAGCTGGACGTCTGCCTGCTTGAGGCCGTTCATCACCGCCTTCATCGGGTCATCAGGGGTGGAGGGGACCTTTGCTACTGACAGCTCGTGGGTGTCGGTGTTAACAATCGCGACGTCGGTGAACGTTCCGCCGACGTCAACGGATACGCGAAATGGCTTGGTCTCCGTCATGGTGTGGACCTCTCTTTCAAAGGCTCGTGAATTCGGTTGGAAGGAATCTTCATATGCTCCGGGCAGGCAAGCAATGGAGGAAAAGTGAATTGAGGGGAAAACGAATGGAGGAAACTCCAAAAAGCCAGGCTGTCGGCCACTAGAATTACCTGATTAAAAGTAAGATAGGACACTATTTTTCGGAGGGTTAAGTGGCGTCACAAGAAAGCCCGGAGTTGCACATCGCGGATCTCGTCGTGATGGAACCGCGGTTGCGCCGCATCAACAAGGCCCTCGAAAATGAAGAGTTTGTGGGGTTGTGCGCTGAGGGTGATGGCGACGTGAGCGGCTGGTTGGTCCTGCCCCGGGTAGAGGGAACACCCCGAGCCATTCAGCGCCGCTTAGCCGATGCCGCCGGCGTGGTATTCCTCGAATCTGAATTCACTGAGCAGGAAATCCTGGACTCCGTGGACGGCACCGTGTCCCTCCTATACGGCACCGAGGGGCTCACACGTCAAGACATTCGGCGCGCGGTGGATGAGCTGCTGCGCCGCCAGCCCAACCTCACCTCATGGCGCAAGCTCAGCACCATTGGTCAATTAAGCCCCGGGCTGGTCAACCCTGCCCCCGAATCCGAAATCCTCTCCCGCTTTGCCAGGTTTAGCGGGGATTCCTTACTTCTTTTGGCCGTCGATGGCCGGGTCATCGCCGCGGCCGGCGAGCTGCCCGCGCGAAGCATTGCGCGCTCCTTGTCGGTTGTTAGCAACCACAGCACGACTACTTTGCACGTGGGGCGGTGGAAGGTCTTTGCCCGGTGGCTCGACATTGCCGGCGAAAGCCCGTCCTTTGATCACGGCTATTGGTTGATCCGGGGGCGGCAGACCAGCCGGGATGCGGACTTCGATGACCCCGCCTTTGCAGCACTGGAGGAGCTGCTCACCGCTTCCTTGTTGGCGCAGCGAAACATCCAGCGGAACCACGTCGCGGAACCAAGCGCCTTATTGATGGCGTTGTGCGACGACAGTTCGGACAGGGAGGAGGTGGCCACCACCTTGCGCAGGAGAGGGTTTTCGGAACACGCGACAATGCGGCTCATAGTCTCGGACTCCGTCAAGGATTCCTACCGCAGCGATGTGCGGGATAAGGCTTTTGCGGTGGCGCAGGACGCGGGCGTGCCATTGGTGCTGGGCTATGTGGCTGGCCGTACTTGCGTGCTGACGACCCAGTCGGGAGCCGAAGCAAAAATTGCGGATGTGCTCTTCGGCTCGGTTGGGCTTTCCGATGCCTTCGATGCCGTCGAGGAGGGCCCGCAGGCGTGGCTGCAGGCTCTGGTTGCTGCCGTAGTGGTGGACCGGCAACACTCCCTGCACGTGCAGAGCATGGAGTTTTCTCAGTGCAGCGCCATCGAGAAGGCGGCGGCGTACCTGGGTCAGCGCGGTTTAGAAGATGCCGTGGGGGAGCTCGACCGAGCGATCGGCTCGATCAAGGATGGTGAAGAGATCTTTCAGGCCTATGAGGCTGAAGGGTTTTCCGTTGCCCGCGCGGCAAAGGTCGTGGGTGTACATGCCAATACGGTGCGGCACCGGCTGGAGGCACTGGAGGAGCGCATTCGTTTCTCGGATGCCGACTTAGTGTTGTGGGTGCTGTGGAAAGCACTGCGCCCCCGCATGCAGCGCTAGGCGCTTGAGACGCGGGGGCGGAGAGAAAGAGGGTAGGTGGTGATGGGGGAATAGTGAGAGCTACACCTTCTTCTTAGTGCGCGGAATGGGCTTGCCAGTGATGAGCGCGTGGAGCTTGCCATCACCAATCTGTAGCTCTTCGGGCACGTCCTCGGAATCGACCTCAGTCATGATTTCTCTGATGAAGTCAGATTCGGGAATGGAGGAATTGCGGGCGATAGCGGAAAGCTCGCGCATTTCCTCCTCAGAGAGGTGGTTGTCATTCTCAAAACGCTTCTTGAGTAGTTCGCGCGCACGGCGGCGCAGATCGGCCTCAGACTGCAGGTCCTTGCGGTTCTTCATCCAAGCAAAGCCGATGATGAACATGATGGCGATACCCATGTAGCCCAGAATCGGATATACCCAGCCGATGAGGTTAGAGAAGCCGACGAAGGAGAGCACGAATCCGATGAGCACCGAGATGACATAAACCTTGTAGAAGTGTTGTGGCTTGCCACGGGTCAGGCGCTTGGCAAAGGCATAGAACATGCCGATGGCGGTGTTATAAATCATCCCGTAGATAGCAATGGACATGGCGACTCCGAGCGCTGGATGAATCTGCTCAATCATGGCCAAGGTTGGCATTTCGGCGTCGGTAATCGGGCCCACCGAAACGTAAAGGCCGCCCACCAGGACCGCAAGCAGGAACAGGAAGCACAGGCCGCCGAGGATGCCGCCATAGCCCACTTCCTTGGCATCGAGGAAGTTGCCGCCGATGACGATCATCATTGAGACCACCACGATGACGTTGAGGCCCAAGTTATTGATGGCGGAGACCCACCAGTTGGGCAGCGTGGTGGGAATGGTCTGCGCCTGCTCGTTGAGGTGTGACCAATCGGGGCTGGACGTCAACACGGTATACACGGTGCCGATGGTCAACAGGATGATGATGAACGGGGTGATGGCGCCAATGGCGATGGTCACCTTGTCCACATCGAGCAACCCAGTCAGCAGCGTGAGAATGAGCATGAGGATCGCACCGATCCACACCGGCCAGCCCCACTGCTGGTTGAGGTTGGTGCCGGCGCCGGCGAACATGGCGAAGCCGATGCAGAAAAGACAGGTCAGCGTGGCGAAGTCAAGGATCTTCGACACAATTGGCGTGGACACCGCGTTGAACACAGAAGTGTGTTCTTTTGCGCGGTGATAAGAACCCAATTGGAGAATGGTGATTCCGGAAATGGTCATGGCCAGTGCGGTGACGATGGCACCGACGATGCCCATGTTGCCGAAGGCAACGAAGTATTGGAGGGCCTCACGGCCGGACGCGAAGGAGGCTCCCGCGAGCACGCCGATGAAGGCCATCGCGATGCCGAATGAGCGTTTAAGCATGGTGAACCTAACTGTGGATGGATAAATGCTTCTACTTATGCAGACGGGGCAGGCCGCCTAGGAAAGGTGCCTGCCCCGTGTGTGATGGAGCGAAAGCTGTTAGCTCGTCACCGCCTTGATGAACTCGGCGATTCCAGCAAGCTCCTCCTCGCCGCGGTCAATGATCGCGGCGGAGGTAAAGAGCCCGTGGTGGTAGCCCAGGAGGTGCTTGTGCGTGACGTCGACGCCCGCTTTTGCTAGCTTCCCGGCATACTCGATGCCCTCATCCGCCAGCGGATCGTTATCCACCGTGATGACGAGCGACGGGGGCAGGCCTTCCGGCAGCTCTTCCAGCAACAGTGGGGAGAGATCCGTGGCGGTGCGCTGGGATTCCTCCGTGACGAAGGTATCGATGAACCACCGCATGGTGTCGGAGGCGAGAGGGAAGCCTTCCTCCAGGCGTTTGTAGGAGGCACCGTTCTCGGTGCGCTCGCGGGAGCAATCCGTGATCGGGTAGAGCAGGATCTGGGCGCTGAGCTTGGCGACGTCATCTTCACCCACAAACTCATTCGCCAACGTGGCAGCCAGCTGGCCGCCGGCTGAATCACCGGCGACCGCGATGGAGGTCACGGTCAGTCCGTGTTCTGCCTCGGGGTTGGACAGCCAGCGGTAGGCGGCGCGGCAATCGTCGATTGCCGCCGGGTAGGTGTGCTCCGGGGCGAGGCGATAATCCACCGCGACGACCGGGAGGCCGGTCAGCACCGCGATACGGCGTACCGAGGAGTGGTGGGTCTCCAGGTTGCCCATGAGCCAGCCGCCGCCGTGCATGTAGAGCACCGCGGGGGTCTCCTGGCCGCGTTCTGCCTCCGGGCGGGGGTCATAAAGGCGAACCTGGAACTGGTCGACCTGGAAATCTGTGGTCGCAGGTTCCTTCTCCTCGTGGAGCGGGTTGGCGTGGGCCGAGGCTACGTAGTTCTCACGCACCTGCGGGATGGGGAAGTTGTGGAAGGACTTCGCTCCACCATCGCGGAAAGGCTTCAGCGCCTTCCACGCATCCTCAGCGACGGGGCGCCCGGAGTATTCGTCGTGCAGAGTGTGCATCGTGATCACTACCTTCTAGACCAGCTCGTAGTCGTTGATCTCCAGCTTGTCGGTGAGCTCGTAGTACTCAGCAACGTTGCCGGACCAGTTGTTGATGACGCGGCCTTCCTCGTTCTTGTACCAAGAGGAGCAATCGGCGGAGAACGCAGATGCCTCGAGTTCCTTCTGGATGCGGGTGTTGAACTCGTCGATGACGTTCTTCTTCACGTCGAGGGCTGCCTCCGGGTTCTCGCGCAGGTAAGCAACAGCCTGGGAGATGTAGCGGTCCTGCGCCTCGAGCATGGCCACCACGGAGTGGTGGTTGAGGTTGGTGTTCGGGCCGTAGAGCATGAAGAAGTTCGGGAAGCCATCCACGGTCATGCCCAGGTAAGCCTCCGGGGAGTTGCCCCAGCGCTCGCGCAGGTCGATGCCGTCGCGGCCGGCAATCGGCAGGTCGCCCTGGAACTCCTGGGAGTGGAAGCCGGTGGCGTAGATGACAACGTCGAAGTCGTGCTCGACGCCGTCCTCGGTGCGGATGCCGGTTTCGGTGAACTTCTCGATGCCAGCGGTGACAAGCTCCACGTTGTCACGGTTGAAGGTGGGGTAGAAGTCATCGGAGCGCAGGATGCGCTTGCAGCCGAAAGCGAAGGTCGGGGTGAGCTTTTCCACCAGCTCCGGGTCGTTGACCTGGGAGCGCAGGTGCTCCATGGCCTGCTCGACACCCTCGGCGGCGGAGTCGGTGCCCTTGCGGGTGCGGTCGAAGCCCTCCTCGCGGACCTCGTGGATTTCCTGGCGGATGGCGCGGTAGGAATCCGGGTTCTCCTGGAATTCCTTGGTCTCCTCCTCGGTGAAGATGACCTGGTTGCGCGGCAGGATGTAGTTTGCGGAGCGCTGGAACACGGAGAGCTTCTCCGCTTCCTTGGCAACCTCCGGAACCAGCTGGACAGCGGAGGCCGCGTTGCCGATGACGGCAACCTTCTTGCCGTTCAGGTCGACGTCGTGGTTCCACTCGGCGGAGTGGAACTGCACGCCCTGGAATGCCTCGCGGTTCGGGAAGTTCGGGATCTTCGGCTTGGAGAGCTGGCCCCAGGCGCCGACGAAGACGCGGCCGTAGTAGGTCTCATCGTTGGCCTCGATCTCCCATGCCTTGAGGTCTTCCTTCCACTCGGCGTTGGTGATGCGGTGGTTGAACTTGATGTGGTCGTAGAGCTTGAACTCCTCGGCAAGAGCCTTGAGGTAGCCTTGCATCTCGTCCTGACCGGCGAACATGCGGGAAACGCCGAGGTTGAGGAAGTAGGAGTAGCAGTAGATCAGAGCCTGGGTATCGCAGGCAGCGCCCGGGTAGGTGTTGTCGCGCCAGACACCGCCGACCTCGTCGGCGGCTTCGAGGATGAGGAAGTCCTTCTGCTCGTCGCGGACCAGCTGGGCGCCCATGCCCAGTCCGCCGTAGCCGGTGCCGAGGATGATGCAATCGTAGATCTTCATGGTGTTGTGTCTCCTTTTTAGACGGTGGTGGTTCGGATTAGTTTGCGCGGATGGCTTCTGCCAGGACCTGGAGGCCGTCACGCAGGGTGGACTCGTTGATGACCAGGGGCGGAAGGAGGCGGATGACGTTGCCGTCGAGGCCACAGGTGAGGATGAGCACGCCCTGCTCGCGGCAGGTCTTGGCTACCTTGGCGGTGAGGTCGGCGTTTGGCTGGTTGTTGTCATCGACCAGCTCGATGGCGATCATGGCGCCGCGGCCGCGGACCTCAGCAACGGTGGTGAGCTCAAGTAGCGGCTCCAGCTCTTCGCGGATGATGGCCTCGATTTCGCGAGCGCGGGAGTTGAGGTCCAGCTCCTCCATTTCCTCGAAGGCTGCCAGGGAAGCAGCGCAGGCCACCGGGTTACCGGCATAGGTGCCACCCAGGGAGCCCGGGTCCGGTGCATCCATGATTTCGGCGCGGCCGGTCACAGCGGACAGTGGCATGCCGCCGCCCACTCCCTTGGCGGTGGTGATGAGGTCCGGGATGATGCCCTCGTCTTCACAGGCGAACCAGGAGCCGGTGCGGCAGATGCCGGCCTGGATCTCATCGGCGATGAAGACAACGCCGTTGTCGGTGCACCATTCCTGCAGTGCCGGGAGGAAGCCCTTGGCCGGCTCGACGAAGCCGCCCTCGCCCTGAACCGGCTCGATGATGACGGCGGCCAGTTCTTCGGTGCCGACGTACTGCTCGATGTAGCGCAGGGTGCGCGCTGCTGCTTGCTTGCCGTCGAGGCCGTCGCGCAGCGGGTAGGACATCGGCGCGCGGTAGATGTCAGCGGCCAGGGTGCCAAAGCCGGACTTGTACGGCTTGTTCTTGGCGGTCATGGTCATGGTCAGGTTGGTGCGGCCGTGGAAGGCACCGTCGAAAACCACGACGCGGTTCTTGCCTGTGTAGCGGCGAGCGATCTTGATGGCGTTCTCCACTGCCTCAGCACCGGTGGAGAAGAGGCAGGACTTCTTTTCGTGGGTGCCCGGGGTCAGCTCGTTGAGTTTCTTGGCTACCTGGACAAAGCCCTCGTAAGGAGCGTTGAGGAAGCAGGTGTGGGTGAGGTGGCTAGCAGCCTCGGCGACGGCTTTGGCAACGCGCTGGTTGGAGGCGCCGACGGAAGTCACGGCGATGCCGGATGCGAAGTCGACGATGGTGTTGCCGTCGACGTCGACAAGCACGCCACCGTCGCCGTCAGTGATGTAGGAGGGGTAGCCCGGGATGACGCCAGCGGCGACGTCTGCTTCACGGGCGGCATTCAGCTCCTGGCTGCGGGGGCCAGGGATTGCGGTGGAAACATTCCGCTCCTGGGGGAGGCGGTGCTTGAGATCCTGCATGCTGTCTGCTCCTTAATGCTCGGGATTTTTTATGACGTAGGTCATTCTGGCGGCTAAACTTCAGGAGGGCCACAGACGATCTGGTGAAAGAATGGTGAGAAATTGTCCACAGTGGATAAGGGGGTAGCAGCCGGGCTGGAAGAGGGAAGCGTGTCCCTCACCTGGTTGGCCAATCAACCCGATCTGGGGATAAAGATTCTGCACGATTGCAAGCGGTCCTTTTCCGTGATGCACCCGTGTGAACTGCGCGATCCGCGCGAATTTGTGGGATCCGGGGCCGTCATTTTGCTCACCGGCATGGCATTTGAAGGACGGCCTGAGGAACTGGAAGAGTACATCCGCAAGGTGGCCGAGGGTGGGGTGACGGGGGTGGGTTTCGGCGTTGGACTGGCCTTTGCCGAGGTTCCGCCCGGCATGCTGGAGGCCGCTCAGGAATGCAATATTTCGCTCTTCACGGTGGCGCGGCGCGTACCTTTCGTCTCGGTGCTCGCGCGTTTGCACGACGAGCTGCAGCGCCAGCGCGAGGAAGGGTTGGAGCGTTTCATCGCCCAGCAGGGTGCGCTCAACGACGCCGCCGTGGCCGGCCTCGATGCCCTCGTGGACAAGACCAGTCGCCTCCTAGGCGCGCATTCCTGTCTCGTCGATAAAGACGGGCGCGTCTTTGCGCAGTCGAGCTACCCGGGACTGCCCCCGGTGGATTGGGCGCCGGTGATCGCCGATACGCGCGCCCAGAACTTCTACGCCGCGCGCCGCGTGGGCGGGTGGAATGTCTTGGCCCAGCGCTTGGCCGACCACGGTGCGCGCTCCTTCGGGCTCTTGGCAGTGGCGCGTGATGGTTTCGGCGTGAACGAGCGCGCGCTACTCAAGCAGGCCGCGGGCCTAGCGGAGCTTAGCGTGAAGCGCCCACAAGAGCTGCGGCGCACACAGAATGAGCTCAACTCCATGGCTTTGGCCATTCAGCTGGGGTTGGACGAACCCGAAGATCCCATGCGGCGCATCTTCCACCTCGTGGGCGATGCGCAGGGGAGGGTACGGCCAGTCCTAGTGAAATCTGAAGGCGAGCGCGCCCATCAGCGCTTCATCCAGGCCCTGGATGCCCGCCTCCAAGACCACGGGCGTTTGCTCTTCGAGTACGCGCTGGATAAGTCCTCCAGCCTCCTGCTCTTTAGGGGAAGCCGAACGATGAAAAACCTGCAGGATTTGCTGCGCGATATTCGCGGGAGCAAGCGCATCGTCGTGGGCCAACCCATGCCGTGGGCCGAGCTGGGGGTGGGGATTGTCCACGAGCTGGAGTCTTTCGCTTTCGGGCTGCAGCCGGGGATGCTCGCGGGGCCGGAATCGCGCACCTTGAGCTGGACTAGGGATCCCCGGGTTAAAGGAGCGGTGCACAACCGCGCGAAGGAGACCTGGGGCAAGGTGCGTTCCTTTGACGCCGAGCACGGCACCGACTTGGCGGAAACACTGGAGGTTTACTTGCGCGCCGGCGGGCATGTAAGCCGCACCGCTGAGGAGCTGCATTCGCACCGCCACACCGTGCGCAAGCGCATCGCGGACTTGGAGGAATTATTGGAGGTTGATCTTAAGGATCCTCTCGTGGCAGCCGAGCTTCTCATCCTGGGCGTGAGCGTTCCGGACTGAATTCTTAAGAATCAAGGCTGAGCAAGAGCAGTTCCGCGCGGGTGACGGGATTGCTCAGGTCCACGCCGCAGAGTTGCTCGATCTTGTCCAAGCGGGCGCGCACCGTGTGGCGGTGAACGCCGAGCTCCGCGGCGGCGGTGGCCAAGTTGGCGTTGCCCACGAGGAAGGAACGCAGCGTGGCGCACAGCTCTGTGTTGTGCTGCGCATCGTGCTCGGCAAGAAGGCTGACCGTAGCCGCGCGCCGGGCAGCGAGGGCCTCGGGTACGCCGGGTTCTGCCAGCCAGGTAGGGGCAGCCGAATCGAAGGTCGCCACAGTACCGAGGGGCAGGCTGCGCGCGTGGCTCTGGAGAGAGGACAAGAGCGCCGGGGTCAACGCTTGCCATTGGATGCGCTGCAGGATGGACGTTCGGAGGTAGCGGGTGTGTTTACCGCTCAAGTTCGGGTGCGTGGTGCCCGGGGGAAGCGCGATAAGCGCCGAATCGTGCTCCGGGCGGATGAGGCTGAGGGGCTCGGCTTTTCCAATCTCGCTTAATGCCCGCGCGAGGCGGGAGGGTGATGGTGCCGTGAGGAACAGAACATCCACGAGGTCGTGGCTATCGACCGTATGGAAGGCCGCCTGTAAGGCAGGGGAGTCAACCCCGGCCAGTTGGGCGTCAAGCGCCAACGCCCCGAGGATCGTGTGCGCAGTGGTGTTGGGATGATCTAAGAGCAGGCTGGCCAGGCCCGCGAGGTGCCGGATGAGCGCGCGGGAGTAGGAATCGAACTTCTCTGCACGCGTTACCGCGATGGCCCAGCGCCGTCCCGCCGAGCCGAAGATGCTGGTGATGGTTGCGCCTGTGCTTGTCGACGTCCCCGTTCCGCGCCCCGTCTGCTCCGCGGCCTCCACCGCGGCGTCGGCCGCACTGAGCTGACCGCGATCGCTGCGGCTGACCACCGCTCCGGAGGAACTGGCCACCGCTACCGCGGCACCGAGTTCTTTGCTGGCTTGCATGACGAGCGCCCCGATGCTCGTGGCCGCGGCCTGGTTGAGGCGCTCCTGCTGGCGGTGGAGTGAAAAGTGCGCGTTGTTGTCCAAGCGGGCCTGTTCTTTAGCCACGGCCGTGGTGATGGATACAAAACGCGTGGCGCGCGGGACCTCAAAGAGGGTGAGATTGTGCTGGGAGCAGGCGCGGATAAGTTCTGTAGGAACCTCGCCGAAGGCCAGCCCAGTGCCGAAGCCGATGCCCTGCACGCCGGCCGCGGCGAGGGCCGCACCATAGCGTTCGAAGCCCTCCGGTTCCTCCTGGAAGGCAAGCCCCAACGTGAGCATGAGCGCGCCGGGGGAGGTGAACTCGCTGGGGTCCGCGAGCTCGGAAGCGTGGATGGTGTTGAATGTGGCGCTACCGGTGACGATGCTTCGCAGGTTCAATGAGCGCTGGTTGAGCAGCCAGCGGAAGGAAATCTCACGCATGGTGGACAGAGTACACAGTTAAGCGGAGAAAATTTATACACTGCGTCCATAGTGTGCAGTGGGTGGTGGAGACCACACTAAGGGGCACACTATTCATCCGAGCACAAAAGGAAGACCATGCAGGAACTTCAGTACCACATTGAGCAGTCCCGCCACCTGGGCCAGCAGGTCCCGGGCCCGAAGAGCGCCGCCCTGGATGAGCGTCGCAAGAACGCCCTCCCCGCGGGCATGGCGCCCTCGCTTCCGGGCTACGTAGTGGATGCGGATGGCGGCATTCTTGCCGACGCCGACGGCAACCGCTTCATCGACCTTGCCTCCGGCATCGCCGTGACCTCCGCTGGCGCTTCTAACCCGGCCGTCGTGGCCGCGGTCCAGGAGGCCGTCGCGCACTTCACCCACACCTCCTTCACCGTTTCTCCTTACGAGTCCTACGTGGCCGTGGCCGAAAAGCTCAACGAGGTCACCCCGGGTGACCATCCGAAGAAGACCGCGCTGTTCAACTCCGGCGCTGAGGCTGTCGAGAACGCAGTAAAGATTGCCCGCAACTACACCGGCAAGCGTGGTGTGGTGGTCATGGACCGCGCCTTCCACGGCCGCACCAACCTGACCATGGCGATGACCGCCAAGCAATCGCCCTACAAGAACGGCTTCGGTCCCTTCGCCCCGGAGATCTACCGCGCACCGATGTCCTACCCGCTGCGCGATGGTCTGAGTGGTGCCGAGGCAGCCAAGAAGACCATCACCATGATCGAGCAGGAAGTCGGCGCGACCAACCTGGCCTGCGTCGTTGCCGAGCCGATTCAGGGTGAGGGCGGATTCGTCGTTCCGGCCGAGGGCTACCTCGCAGCAATCCAGAAGTGGTGCAACGACAATGACGTCGTCTTCATCATCGACGAGATCCAGGCGGGCATGATGCGCACCGGTACCTGGTTCGCTTCCGACCACGAGGGCATCGTGCCGGACATGGTGACCATTGCGAAGGGCATTGCCTCCGGCATGCCGCTATCCGCAGTGACCGGCCGCGCGGAAATCATGGATACCCCGCAGCCTGGTGGCCTGGGCGGTACCTACACCGGTAACCCGGTGGCGTGCGCCGCTGCGCTGGCAACCTTTAAGGAGTTTGAGGAGAAGGACTTCGGTGCGCGCGCCCAGAACCTGGAGAAGGTCGCCCGCGAGGAGCTGGAGCCCATCCTGGGTGATGAGCGCGTCGCAGAGTTCCGCGGCCGCGGCGCCATGCTCGCACTCGAGTTCGTGACCGCTGAGGGCGAGCCGGACTCCGAGCTCGTGCACAAGATTGCTGACGGTGCCAAGGCCGAGGGCATCCTCCTGCTGACCTGCGGCCTGGACCACAATGTCATCCGCTTCCTGCCTTCCCTGGCTATCCCGGAGGACCTGTGGCGTGAGGCGCTGCAGGTCGTCGTCAAGCAGTTCAACGAATTCAAGTAAGGCGAATGCAGTTCTCACCCGGCGATGGCCGGGTGAGTTCACGTTTTAATAGCCATTTAGTAGTCATCGGAGAAGTCTTTGTCCAACAACATTTCTGTGCCGCAGAAGGATGAATCCACGAAGGAATTCAAGCCCGCGCTGTCCTTCGTGCAGGGCATCGCCCTCATCTTCGGCACCAACATCGGCGCTGGAGTTCTCTCCATTCCTTATGCCGCTCGCAACGGTGGATTCCTCGCGCTCGTCATCGCCCTGCTCGTGGCTGGCACGCTCACGACCATTTCCATGTTGTACGTGGCGGAGTCCGCCATGCGCACCAAGGCCACACTGCAAGTCTCGGGACTGGCCGAACACTACCTGGGGCAGTGGGGGCGGTGGCTGGTCTTCGTCGCCATCATCGTCAACGGTATCGGTGCGCTCATTGCCTATGCTGCCGGCTCCGGTGACTTGATCAACAACATTTTCGGCCTGCCGCCGCTTCTGGGCACGTTAATCTTCTTTGGGTTTGGCTCATGGGTGATGTACCGCGGTCTGCACACCACGGGTGCCACTGAGGGCGCCGTTACCGCCGGTATGGCCATCATCATCGCTGTCCTCTGTGGATGGACCATCCTGGGTCCAGGTATCAAGGTGGAAAACCTATTGGTTCTTCACCCCTTCTTCATCGTCCCGATTCTGAACCTGGCGGTGTTCTCCTTCCTGGCGCAGTATGTGGTTCCGGAGCTGGTCCAGGGCATGGACCCGGCCAAGCCGCAGGAGACCGCGCGTGCGATCGTCGTTGGCATGGTCATCACGGGCTTTACCCTGGCGCTGGTGCCTTTTGCAGCCCTCGGCCTTCTCGGCATGGAGGTCACCGAAGTGGTGACCATCGCCTGGGGTGAGGCACTTGGCCCGGTTGCCTACTATCTGGCCAACATCTTTGCCTTGGCGGCCATGCTGACGTCATTCTTGGCGATTGGTTTTACCACCATGCGCAACGTCCTCGACATCTTCCACTGGGAAGGCGTGAAGGGGCAGCGCATCATCGCGGTGGCGCTGACGGTGGTACCGCCACTGGTGATCTCGATTGCAGGCCTCGGTGGCTTCGTTGCGGCGCTGTCCTATGCGGGCGGCTTTGCGGGTGCCATCATGTCCGTCATCCCGGTGATGCTGCTGCACGCCTCCCGTAAGAAGGGCGACCGCGATCCCGGCTGGACCGTGGGCGGTCTTGCGCACCCGGCTATTCAGGCAACCATCATCGTGGTGTATTTCTTGGCTTTCATCTATTCGATCATTTCGATCGTCGGGCTGGTGCCGGCGGGTTGGGCTTAGTACAAGCGATTAGCCCTGAGAAAGGTACGAGATCGTAGACTCAGGCGAGCGATGTTCTTGAGCGGCGGTGGGCTACTGCGAAGTAGCCCACCGCCGCTCTTGTCGTTACCGGTAGATTTCGTTAGCTCTGCACAATCGGGGCGTACGTCCCCGAGGTTTCCCATAAGCGTTCAATACCGTGTTCACGTTTTCGTGCTTTGGATCAATCTTGTGCTGATGTGACTAGTTGAGAGTTTTTCGGCTCAGCGGTTGCCCTACTCTGCACGCGGCTTTCGCCTGGGGGATGTCCAGAACCGATGTTGCTATAGATGTGAGGATGGGAGCGCTTGAGCAGCTCGCCGCGAACAAAGCCAGCTACTCCACACAAGAGGATGATGGTTGGAATCACGAAAACCAAATACCACAGCTCGGCATCGCCAATGAGGTTCTCGAAGTTGGCCAAGATCAGCACGAACATTGTGCCGAACCCAATGATGGCGATAGTTGGCGCCACTTTTGTGACGAACACTGGGTAAAGCCCTTTGTGCTTCCTAAAATAGAAGTAAACCGAGACCGAAGTGGTTAGAAGCAAGAAGACGAGTCCGAAACCACCAGCGTTACTCATCCAAGAGAACACG
Organism: Corynebacterium guaraldiae; assembly: GCF_053480195.1. Lineage (NCBI taxonomy): Bacteria > Bacillati > Actinomycetota > Actinomycetes > Mycobacteriales > Corynebacteriaceae > Corynebacterium > Corynebacterium guaraldiae. Next base: position 110,730 of record NZ_JBRBAU010000002.1, read on the forward strand.
ATTGCTGATGGAAAGCTTTCGTCATATCCTGAGAGCTTTTGAGCAAGCAGTGCCGTGGCGATGGCAAACAAACCGAAGCAAGATTGGAAAAGCGATGCCGCAACAGGGGCACCATTTTCGCTAGTCGTGCCGAGGTTCTTCCAAATAACCTGTTCTCGCCCCAGCGCCATGAGGTAGCGGGAAATAGAATTGTGGAAGGCTGTAACGGCTGCGAAGAGGGAGGTGACCAAGAGAAGCTGAATTAGCGGAACGATGGACTCGTATCCCTGGCTGGCAATAAAGTTGAAGAACAGATCCGAACCAGATTCTTGCGCAGAATCAACTACCTGAGACTCTCCAGTGCTTTGGGCAATTGACCATGAAGAGAATCCATAAAAGCCGGAAATAATCAGAATTGATATAAGCGTCGCGTTTGGGATGGTTTTCTCCGGATTGATTGCCTCCTCAGAGTACATAGCACTGCTTTCAATTCCCATGAACCCGGCGATAGTGAACGCGAGGAGAGTTCCTGTGCCAGTTCCAATGAGCGCGGACGGAGATAAGGTGCCAATCGAGAGCCCATCTGCAGGGTTGCGGATTGCGAGAACACAGAAGAACACGATGGCACAAGACTCCAAGAAGAGAAGAACTCCTAGAATTCTCGAAGTGGCATCGGCAGATTTAATGCCTAGAAATGCCACTAGGCTTAAAGCTATGAGTGCCCACACCGCCCAGTGGATATAGGTGCCTACTATCGATTCAAATAAGCTAGATGCTGTGTATCCGAGAAGACAGTAAAGTGCGATCTGCATAGCAGTGTAAGAAACGATAGCCAGTGAAGAAGCTGCTAAACCGTGACTTTTCCCGAGGCCGGCGGAGACGTAGGAAAAGAATGCAGCAGTATTGGGTATCTCCTTGGCCATAGCGCAGAAGCCGACTGAAAAGAATGCCACGAGTGCTCCGCAAAGCAGGTAGCCGAGAGGAACTCCTGGCATTCCAGATGTGGCGTATGCTGCCGTTACTCCGGCGGAAACCACCGTTAAAGGTGCAGCTGCTGCAATTACTAGAAAGACAATGTTGTGCGTCTTGAGGGTACGAATCTTTTCGCTCATACGGCACCATCACTTGTAGCAGGGGAGAGACTTTCAAGCGCGGGGCTGTCTTCTTTGAAGTGAGCGGTATATGCCTTTCTTAGATACTCGATTTGTTCATCTGTGAACGTCTTTCGAATCTGTCCTTCCACGATTTCGGCGTATTCATCCTTGAAACCGGACTCTTCACCGGTCAGGCTTTCAAACACTGCAAGACCGCAGAAAGGAACGTAGTACTGGCAATAGCCGCCTTCTTGGACCACGACTAGATTTCCTTCAGAAAGGCTGTCTGCAGCAGCTGCAAGAGCCTGAGTCATGTTGTAGTAACCCGAGGTTGTTACCATCATGCGGCCTAGAGGGTCCATCATCGCGGCATCGTAGCCTGTACTAAGGATGATTAATTCTGGCTTGAATTCCTCGAGCGCTGGAATGACGATCTCATTAAGCGCGGTTTCATACACTAGGTCGCCACTTCCTGGAGGAAGGGGGATATTCAGGTTGAAATCCTTGCCTTTTCCGGAGCCTCGTTCTTCGACGAAACCACTGTCGACCGGGAAATTTCTATCTTGGTGGATGGATACTGTGAGAACACGGTTGTCTTCCCACCAGATGTCTTGGGTTCCGTTGCCATGGTGAACATCCCAATCTACGATTGCGACTCTTTCTAGACCGCGTTCCTCGAGAGCAAAAGACGCTGCAGCCGACGCGTTATTGAAAAGGCAGAAGCCTAAGCCACGGTTCCTCTCAGCATGGTGTCCCGGAGGATTAATCAAGGCATACCCACGGTCAACCTCTCCGTCTAGTACAGCTCGAGTCATTTCAATTGCGCCGCCAGCTGAGAGCTTCGCAATGTCTGCGCCTCCTTGTCCGAACGGTGATCCTCCATCTCCACAATCGCCACCTTTCGGTAGTTGAGACTGTTGGAGCATCGACTCGATGTGTTCTTTGGAGTGAATTCTTTCGAGTTGCTCCTTCGTCGCCGGCTTTGCCGAAAGATTGGTGAGGTGTTTGCGGAGCTGCGAGGCCTGCACTAATTCGTTTAGGCGTCGCTTTGGTTCCGGCGAAGAGAAGTGGCGGTTCACGGGTTGTAGGCCAAGGGCTGGGTTCGCCGGCGCATTGCCACCCGTGCCTGTGTCGTGCCATCCGTAGAGCGTGTCCCAGAGATAACCCACAGAGACTTTATCTTGCTTTTTGGTTGACATTTACAATCCTTCCTTTCGGCTGTGGTGTTGCAGACCATAGTACTTGTCGAGTGTGATTTGAGAGACTGTTTTCGCCTTAATTGCGGGGAAGGTTAATTTCTCTAAGGTGCCATTATGCTTTTTAATATTGGCAGTGGAGTCCGTTGTTTTTGAACTGCTGTTAGAGGTATTGGCTAATGGTGGTATAGCCATTTTGAATCGAATAAAGCTAACGGCTGCCTACCCCTTTGTGAGGGTGAATTGGTTGCGAGTTAGTCCATCTATCGTGCGTAAATATTTGTATACATGCAGGCTATCTCATGGAAGTGAAAGCTTTTGCAATGTTTTACTGGCGATATTTGCGGCAATATTGGCTCGCGGGAAGGATTGTTGGATTGTAATTTGTTATAGGAATTAATCCAACCTCGATGGATGCGTTCATTCCGTTTACGGGTGGACTCGTATTGAGTTTGATGAAACAGGTTTTACTTCAATTGGGGCGTACGAAAACCAAAAGGGTGTTGGATTATCCGTCGATAATCCAACACCCTTTTAGTGATCTATTTCGGGCTACTTCTCCACGTAGTAGAGCTGCTTGTTAACGAACTCATCCATGCCAAGCGGGCCGAGCTCGCGGCCAAAGCCGGAGCGCTTCACGCCACCGAATGGCATTTCTTCGCCTTCGCCAGCGGGGGTGTTCACGTTAGCCATGCCGCACTCGAGACGGCGGGAGACAGCGGCGGCGCGTTCGGGGTCCTGGGAGAACACGGTGCCGCCGAGGCCGTACTGGGTGTTATTAGCCAAATCGAGGGCTTCTTCGTCGCTGCTTACTTTGTAAACGGTCGCGACTGGGCCGAAGAACTCCTCGTAGTAGATATCGGAGCCAACCGGGATATCGGTGATGACAGCAGGGGAGACGTAAGCGCCTTCCGCAGAGAGCTCGCCACCAGCACGCAAGTTAGCACCGGCAGAAACGGCACGGTCCAGCTGGTCACGCAGCTTTTCAGCTGCCTCACGGGAGGACAGTGCAGAGTATGCGCCTTCGGGTTGGTTGTCCGGAGTGGACTTTACTGCAGCGTTGGCGAGGCGCTCGAGCTCAGCGACGAACTCGTCGTAGATGTCTTCCATGACAATCATGCGCTTGTTCGAGTTGCAGGCCTGGCCGGTGTTGTACATACGCGTGCCCCATGCCAGCTCCGCAGCTGCCTTGACGTCGTCAGTATCGAGCAGGACATACGGGTCAGAGCCGCCGAGCTCGAGAACAGCCTTCTTGAGGTTTTCGCCGGCCTGCGCGCCGATGATGGAGCCTGCGCGCTCAGAACCGGTAAGAGATACACCTTGGATGCGAGAGTCCGCGATGATGGTGGAAATCTGGTCGTGGGAAGCAAAGACGTTGTTGTACACGCCTTCAGGAACGCCAGCGTCATCCATGATCTTCTGAACGGCGAGGGCCGAGCGCGGACAGATTTCCGCATCCTTGAGAATGATGGTGTTGCCCAGCATCAGGTTGGGCGCCACGAAACGGGCGATCTGATAGTAGGGGAAATTCCACGGCATGATGCCGAGCAGTGGGCCGATAGGCAGGCGGCGGATGACTGCCGTGCCGTTGGAGGCAGTTGGGATCTCTTGGTCCTTGGTGAAGTCTGCGCCGTTATCGGCGTAGTACTTGATAATGGCGGAAGAGAACTCAGCTTCCTCGATGCCTTCGGAGTGGAACTTGCCCATCTCCTCGCCGGCGATCTGGGCTAGTTCTTCCTTGCGCTCCTCGAAGAGCTCGCTGACGCGGGTCATGATTTCTGCGCGCTCAGAGATGGGGCGTGCAGACCACTCTTTATAAGCCGCGGCAGATTTTGCCAGTGCTGCTTCGATCTCAGCGTCGGTAGCGGTATCGAAGGTTTCGACTACCTCATTGGTTACGGGGTTCTGTACGCGATAGGTGTTGGACATTGATTACTCCTTTTCTCGTGTGTAGTTAGACCAGCGGTTGCTGGTCGTCGTCGCGCGAGGAAATTCGCGTGAGGGTTTCGCCCTTGAAGAATCCTGGATGGGCAAAGCGAGTGAACAGCATGATGAATACGCCGAGCCCTAAGACAGCGACGCTCAAAATGAAGACCATGCCGATACCACCGATTTCAGACCCGGATCCGTAGGACGGATCCATGGAATCGAATGCAGTGATGAAGAACATCATGAGCAAGAATCCGCCGCCCACAGTGGGGAAGAGGAACTTGAACACGATGTTATGCATCGAGCTAAACAGTTCGGTTCGGAAGTACCAGATGCAGGCCACGGCCGTAATTCCATAGTAGAAACAGACCATGAGGCCCATCGTAGCGATGGTGTCCCATAGCGCGTTTTCCGAAATAAGGCGGGTTACCGCGTAGAACACGGCTGCTGCTGCAGCGGAAACAATGGTGGCCGTCGACGGTGTACGGAAGCGGGGGCTGATCTTTGCGAACACCGGCGGCAATGCGCGGTAGTAGCCCATGGCCAGCAAGGTGCGGGCGGGGCCCACCATCGTGGATTGCAGGGAGGCGAAGGAAGAGGACAGGACCGCGATATAGATCAGGATCGAGGCCTTACCCAAGACGGGCTCTGAAAGTGCCGCGAAAATCGATTCCTGGTTTTCTGGATTACCAGCGCCCAGGCCCGTGTCACCTGTGCCGGCCCAAGTGATGACTGCCAGCGCGGTGAGGATATACAGCGCGATGATGATGAGCACCGTGATCGTAGCTGCACGACCGGGCGTCTTTTCGGGGTTCTTTGTTTCCTCGTTCATCGTGAGGGTTACGTCCCATCCCCAGAACATGAAGATAGACAGTGAGATGCCCGCAGCAATGAGGGAAAAGCTACCGATGCCAACCGGGTTGAACCATTCGAGCGAAATCGGTGTGAAGTCGAATCCGCCGTTGTTATAGGCGTTGTGGATTGCGACGACGTCGAAAAGCACAATGGCAGCAATCTGAATCGCAACGAGTACATACTGCAGCTTTTGAGTTGAGTCGAGTCCGCGGTAAGAAATGTAGCCCGCGATAGCGATAAAGACGAAGGTAGTCGGGATATTAACCCACAGGTTCCGGGTCAGATCACTAATAGCCGGGTTATTGAAGAGCTGACCAAGAAGTAGGTAGAAGAAATCGACGGCCACCGCCGCCAGGTTTGATAGCACCAGAATCGTGGCGGTGATAAGCCCCCATCCTCCCATCCAGCCGGCCCACGGGCCGAAGGCCTTTGTAGCCCACGTGAAGGAAGTACCTGAATCAGGGACTGCGTTGTTGAGCTCGCGGTAGGCAAACGCTACAAGCAGCATGGGGATGAAGCCCAGCAACAGCACTGCCGGGACGTATTGACCCACAGCTGAAATCGTTGGGCCAATACCGGAGGTCAGCGTATAGGTAGGGGCGATGCAACTGACGCCAATGACGACTGCGCCAAGTAATCCGACGCGGCCCGTAGCTAGGCCTTTGTCCGACGCTGTCTCATTTACCGAGTGGGTGGTTGGCGTCGAAGGGGTCGTGGTGGTCATGTGTTGTCACCACCTTTCGATAGAAGATTGTTTTCTTCGCCGGCTTGCATGTAGCCGGCGGGCACAACAATCATGGGGACTGGGATCAAGCGGAGCATTCGAGACGCTGTTGAGCCTAAGAAGAGCCGTCCAGGAACGGCCATACGGGAGGAACCGACAACGGCGATTTCGCCGTCTTGCCAGCTCAACTTTTCTAGGGCTGTGCTGACGTCCTTGCCAGACGCCACCTCGGTGGTGGCGTGTCCGGCGTCAAGCATGTGTTGAGCGGAGTCAGCCAGTTTTCGGTTGGCATAAGCATTGAGCGCACTGGGCACGTCGGTTCCGAGCCCATGCATGTCAGACTCACCGCTTAGGACGAGCGAGACGAGGCGCAAGGGAATCTCACGGCGACGCGCACGATCAAGGCCGATCGCAATGACATCGGAGGTGCCACGGCGAGGGCCAAAGAAGGTCGTGACTCGAGTGATAGGGCCTGGGTAGGAGTATCCGCGCGGCGCGAGCGCGACAGGAACGGGGGCAGAGTGCAAGAGCGCATTGACCGCGGAACCCATCTGGAAACGTCCGAAGAGGCCGCCCTTCCGGGCACCAACGACGAGCAAGTCAGCACCAAGGGTCTCCGCAGTTTCGCAGAGCGCGGCAGCTTCGGAATCTCCCGTCACGATGCGTGCGGTTGCAGTGATTTCTTCAGGAACCTCCGCGAGAGCCTCCTCCAGCCATCCAGCGATTTGTTCCTCCACAATGGAGTCATAGCCACGGTCGTGCGGGTAAACGCCCGAGAAGGAGCTATGCGCGGGGGCTACCATAACGAGTTCGAGGTGCACGTTGCGCTCTTTTGAGAGAGCAATTCCTAAGCGCAACGCGTCTTTGCCGAAATCGGTAGCGACGTAGCCCACGAGGATGCAACCACTAGTGCTGCGGCGAGGGAAACTTGCGGGAGCCATGTTTAAGCCTTCGCTGCTTGCTCTGCGATAGCCAGTGCGGCGATCTCGCCCTGGCGTACTGCGCCGTCGACGTGCTGGTAACCTTCCGCAGCGATGTCGGAGCATGCGTAGTAGATGGGGCCGGTCGGCTGATTCTGGAGGTGCCCCCAGCGCGAGAGTCCACCGAGATCATAGGAGGTAGCGTAGGCACCACGCGTCCACTCTTCGGCTGCCATGTCAGACAAGTAGAAAGCGATGGGCTCTTTGGTCTTTGGGCCAAGGTAATCTGCCATGGCGTCGAGAATGCGTTCTTTGCGCTCTTCAGCCGGCAGGTGCCACATCTCCTCTGCATAAACGTCGGAGACAAAGCCCACGAGGGTGCCGTAGGTGTCTTCCTTATCTGCGGTCGATTCGGCAAAATTCTTGCCGTAATTGGTGTTGTCGTAAACCTCCTGAACGAGGCGACCGCCACCAAAGCCGGTGCCGGAGAGTCCTTCTTCGCGCCAGAACGGGGTGTCGTAGATGGCATGGACCTTGATAACCAGTCCCATGGAGATGTGCTGGTGCGCAATCTGCTGGTCGCGCGGCATCGGCGGGACGAAGGAGATGCGGTTGTACAGGTTTGGCGGAACAGCCAGAACGGCGAAACGGGCCTTTACAGTGACCTTCTCCGAAATGGCGGTAACGTTTCCAGCCTCGCCATTACCCGCGACACCATTGCGAACATCTGCCTTGATGTTGTTGAGTTCGTCCGCGGTAGATGCATCCGGCTCCGCCCAGTGAAGCTCGCGCACAGGAGTGCCGAGGTGGACATCGTCGCCCAAGCCCTTGGCAAGAGTTAAGGAAACGGACTGCATACCGCCGACGACGCGCTTATCCAGGATGAAGTCCTCATCGACAAGGTTGCTGAAGGAGCCTGCGGAGCAAGCCATGAGCACTGCTTGAAGAGTGGAGAACGTGTAGGAGGGCTTGGTCAGCATGCCGGACGCCACATAAATCGAAACGTTGTCGATGGCCTCAGTGTCGTCGGAAAGCTCCTCAAGCCAAGAGCGGAAAGAGATGGAGTCTAGCTCTTTGGCGCGCGGGTGGGACCAAGGGTTTGCGGGGTCCATTTCCGCTGCGAGTTCATCCATGATCTTGATGAGGCGGTCCATCTCAGCAATGGTCTTCTCATCGGCTGGGAATACAGTGCCTTCGTACTCGTGGCGGGTGCCATCAGGGGAGACGTAGATCGACTTGCCCTCGCGGTAGCGGGAGAAAGTTTCGAGGCCGAGTTCATCAACGAGCTCGATGAGGCGGGTCTGGTCGGGGGAGATCCACTGGCCTCCGAGCTCTACGAAGTGCTCGACTCCCTGTGCATCCTTGACCTTGCCGTTCCAGGTACGGCCGCCGACGCGCTCGCGAGCTTCGAGGACGGCTACGCTCAGGCCCTTCTTCTTTAGGGTATGTGCGGCCATGAGGCCAGCGGGGCCGGCGCCGATAACGACGACATCGCGCTCGATAACGGGATTGTCTGGATTGACGAGTGAAGTCATGAAGGTGTCTCCGTTCCTATGGGACGATGAAGGGGCAGGTGTGGCAAAATGAACATCATTCATTTTGTGTCTCGTATCACTGTACAGAAGGAACGTAACGTGAGACAAGGTTTTGAAGCTGTGAGTTCACATCGGTCTAAAGGTCGTCCCCATAAAGCGCTGGTTACGCGCGAAAAAATCGCTAAGGCTGCGCTCACCATTGTGGGGGAAGAAGGATATGAAAAACTCACAATGGCGCGCATTGCCCGCCGTCTAAACGTGGGAACCAGCGCTTTATACAACCACGTTTCGGGGAAAGATGATTTGCTCGCGTTGATCGAAGATGCAGTCATGGAGCAAGTGGAATGCAGTTCCTTGTATGCCGCATTGGAGGCCACCCCGACACTCTCACCCCGCGATGCACTCATACGTTGGGCAACGTCCTACCGCGATGTCTGCGCACGGCATGTTCCGCTCGTGCGGATTATTGCGTTGACACCTATTTCTGGAGCACCTCGTACGGTTGAAATGTACGAAGTGCTAGCCCGAGTTTTGAAGCTGACTGGTCTTCCAAGCTCGGCCATCATGCCACGCATCGTGGCGTTGGAATCTTTCATTTATGGCAGTGCTTACGACGTCCACGCCCCCGAAGACATCTTTGACCTTCCGGTGGATAGTGAGGCGCGCGCACCGGCACTGGCCGATGCGCGCGGTGCTTTTTCACCGGACGCCTCCATGGCAGAGAGTCAGGATCAGAGGAATCCCTACGCCGACGAGCCGTTCCGCTTAGGCCTTGAAGCCCTCCTGTCAGATCTCCCCGACGAGAAGAATAGCTAGCTCCTCCAAGGCTCAATGCCCGCGCGCTTCCAGGCCTCCAAGAACTGGGTGGTCTCGGCCTCATCGGTGATGGACACGCGCACGCCTTCGTCGAGGTAGCGGCGGATGACCACGCCTTCATCGAGCATCTTCGTTTCCACCTCCGCGGCATCCGCGCGCGGCAGCCACACGAAATTGCCGTAGGACTTCTCAGCCCCCAGCTCCGCGCAGACGCGGTCGCGCTGTGCTTTGGTGATCTCGACGGCGTCGGCAAGCTCGTCGTGGCGCTTGAGCACCTCCACGGCGGCGGTTTCCGCCATGGCAGTCACCGTCAGCGGCAGGGAGAGCAGCCGCAACGCGTTGATGATCTCTTCGCCTGCCACCGCGTAGCCCACGCGCATGCCGGCCAAACCCCACGCCTTGGAGAAGGTGCGCACGCCGAGCAGGTTGAGGTAGCGCTGGTATTCCTCCACTGAATCCGGGGTATCGGGGGCGTCGTTGTATTCCCAATAGGCTTCATCCAACAGCACGACGACATCCTTGGGCACCCGGTCCATGAAGGCGCGGAATTCACCGCGGGTAATCACGGTGCCCGTCGGGTTATTGGGGTTGCACAAGATGATGAGCTTGGTCTTCTCCGTTAGCGCCTCGAGTACTGCTTCCAGATCGACGCGGTAATCCTCCGTGAGTGGGACCAGAACCGGCTCCGCGCCGGCCATGCGCACGTACAGGGGATAGGCCTCAAAGCTGCGCCAGGGCACGATGACCTCATCGCCGGTGTGGCAGGACGCCAAGATGGTGGCCTGCAGGATGGGCGTGGAGCCCGCGGAGACGAAGATATTATCCGCCGGCACGCCCAAGTAGTTGCACAGTGCATTGGTGAGCTCCAGGCTGCCGGGCTGTTGGTAGCGGTTGGTGGTGCGGGCGGCGTCGGCAACCGCGGCGATGATGTCCTCAGCTGGCGGGAAGGGGACCTCATTGGATGAGAGCTTGAGCGCGTTGGGGAAGTCCTTGCCCACCTTGTACTCGGGGAAGCTCGAGAGATCATTGCGAAGCATAATCACGTCCTTTCTAAATCATGTCCCAGATGGTCACGGCCATAATCAGCAGGCCCATGCCGAAGACGAAGTAGTTCCACGGGTCATTGCGGAAGTGCTTGTACACGTCCAACTTCTTGAACATGTACACCGGAACCAGGTAAACGATGAACGCCACGAAGACACCGGAGACCACGGAAATCATGGAAATAATGGAGGGGTTGAAGATCGCCACGAGCGTGGTGCACACGAAGGCGATGACATAAATGATGTTGAGCAGCGTGCGGTGCGAGACCTTCTCCGCCAGCTGTGGAGCGGCGTTCTTCAGCAGGTACTCCGTGCCCTCTTCTGTGCCGAGCATGTGGCCGAAGTAGGAAGACACGATGGCGCAGATGACCACGATGGGGGCCATGTAGGCCATGAACGGCGTGCCGGTGACGTTGGCGAAGTAGGAGAGCACCGGGATGTTTTGCTCGAGAGCCTCATTCATGCCGTCGGCGCCGAGCGCGAGGACACAGGACCAGACGAAGAACATGGTGAAGACCACGAGCAGGATGGAGGTGTAGAACTCCGTGCGGGAGACGCGCTTTTCGGTCTTCTCGCCGTACTGCGGCTGCATATCGAGGGCGAATTGCGACAGCGCTGCCATGTGGGAGAAGGAGAAGACCAGCACCGGCAGGATGAGGAAAATTCCCTTGAAAATGCCGCCGTAGCCATCCGAGCCGTCATCAAAGTGAAGGAAGCTTTGCAGGTCCCAGCGCGGGATGAGGTAAATGGAGGTGATTGCCAGCGCAATAATCAGCGGGTACACCAGCACCTGGGCCAGCCAAATCATGGGCTTGCGGCCGATGGCGAAGGCGCCGGTCATGACGCCGACGCAGAGCATGGCCAGTAGCCACCGGTCGAGCGAAGGCCCGCCCAGCTGGTTGACGATGAAGCTATCCACCGCGTTGGTGATGGAGACACCGTAAATCAGGACGGTGGAAAAGACCGTGATCCAATACAGCACCGCGAAGGCGATTCCTTGGCCCTTGCCCAGGTACTGCGAGACCAGCTCGAGGATGTCCTTGCCGTGGTCCTCTTTGGGTGCGCCCGCGACGATGCGCGCGTAGGTGCGGTGTGAGAAATACACCAGCGGGAAAATGAAGACCGTGGCGAAGACCAGCGGCCAGAACCCGAAACCACCGGCGTTGAGCGGCAGGAAGAGGATGCCGGCACCCACGGCGGTACCGAAGAGCGTAATGATCCACGATGCGGTGGAGGCGGCGGGGCGCTGCTTGGCGACGACCCCATCGCCCACAATGTGCTCGCCCTCCTTCAGCTCAGTGGTGGGTGGCGTGGTTGTTGGGGGAGTGTTGGTAGAGCTCATGATGAGCCTCCTTTAGTTGGTGGGCGGAATAGGCAGGGAATGCTCTTGGTCGGTGATGACGTTGATCAGTGCCGGTACCCCGTCGTTGGCGATGGCGTGCAAAGCGCGGGCCACGGCCTCCGGTGCTTGTGCGTCATCGGTGACGAGCTCGCCGTGGGCACCGAAGCCGCGGGCGACGGCAGCAAAATCCGGGTTCACCAGCTGCGTGCCGGAGACGCGATCGGGGAAGTGCTTCTTCTGGTGGTCGCGGATGGTTCCGAACTCGCCATTGGACATCACGATGATGAGGAAAGGCGCGCCGTATTGCAGCGCGGTGGCCAGTTCCTGGCCGTTCATGAGGTATTCGCCATCGCCAGCAATGGTGACCACGGTGCGCTCCGGGAACTGTAGCTTGGTGGACACAGCGGCCGGGATGGAGTAGCCCATCGAGCCGTTGCGCACGCTGAACTGGGACGGGTAGACCGAGGAGCGCAGGAACTGCTGGGCCCAGATGCAGTGGTTGCCGGCGCCAAAGGTGTAGATGGAATCCTTGGGCAACTGCTCGTGGAGCGCTGCGAGGATGGCCTCCATGTGGGCGGTGCCCTCTTCACCCGGGCGGTAGTCCGCCGGCTCGGGAAGGGTGGCGAAGTCGAGGTGGTTCGCGTGCGCGGAATCAAACCACTCGCCGCGCTGCTCCGTGCCCTCGACGGTTAGGCGGTCCACGGCCTCCGCGAAGGCGGCCGGGCTTGCCACGATGTGTTCTAGCAGCGCCACCGAGTGGCCGCGCAGGCTGGTATCGGGGTTGATGGCGATGTTGCGCGCCTGCGGTGACTGGCGCAAGGTATAGCCGTCGGTAGGAACATCACCGAGAACGGCACCAATTTCGATGACGAGGGAGGCGGCTTCCAAAAGTTGCGCCGCGCGGGGGTCGCGGCCGTAGCCGAGCCAGCCGGCGTTGGCGGGGGAGTCGAAAGGCACGCGGTCGGCGGCGCGGAAGTCTTGAATGATCGGGATGCGCTGCTCTTCGGCGAAGCGAGTGATCTTCTCCGCGGCCTCCGGGGTCCAGCGCGGACCGCCGGCAAAAATGAGTGGTCGCTCTGCGCGGCTCAGTTCGCGGGAGAGGAGGTCCAGGTGATCGTCGGAAAGCGCGCCTTCCGCAACCGGGATGGGCGGGTGGATGGTGCCGGTGAACTCCTGGTGGAGAACATCTTCCGGCAACCCTACGATGACGGGGCCGGGGCGGCCCTGCTGGGCCTGGAAGAATGCTTCGGCCACGACGCGAGAGGCGCGCTCCGGATCGTCGAGGACGAAGACCTGCTTGGCCTGGGTGCCGAACCACGCCTTGGGATCGAATTCCTGGAAGGATTCGCGGTCGCGGTCCGAGGTGGGGATGAGGCCGACGAAGAGGACGAGCGGGGTAGCGTCCTGCCAAGCGGTGTGGATGCCGACGTAGGCGTTGGCCGCGCCGGGCCCGCGGGTGACCATGGCTACGCCGGGCTGGCCGGTGGCTTTGCCGTGGGCCTCAGCCATGTAGGTGGCGCCGCCTTCGTGACGGCAGACGATGGCTTCGACGGGGGAATCGTAGAGTCCGTCCAACACGGGAAGGAAGCTTTCGCCGGGTACGAGGAATGCGCGGGGCACATTGTGCGCGGCAAGTGATGCGGCAATGGCAGCGCCGACATGTGACATGGAGAACCTCCTTGGCTTTGTTGTGGTAGTGGTCTCATTATTCTTTGGTGATGTCATGTTGTCTAATGCTGCTAAAGCTCTAAAGCCATGCATATAGGGCATGGGGGCTGGTAAAAGTAGGGGAATGGACATGGTGAAGGCCAAATATTTCCTCGCGGTGGCTGAGGCCGGGACGGTGACCGCTGCCGCCTCACGCCTCGGAATTACTCAGCCGGCGCTGAGCCGCCAACTCCGGCGCTTTGAAAAGGAGCTGGACCTTGAGCTCTTCGTGCGCGCTGGATCTGCGCTTGTGCTGAGCGACGCAGCGCATGCCCTCATCCCTACCTGCCGCCGCCTCCTCGCTGCATCCGCGCGCGCCGGGCAGGCGGTGGAGGCACTTCGGGCTGGCAGAATTCCGGCGCTGCGCGTGGCGGCCACGCCGACGACGATGTCGACGCTTCTCGCTCCGTTTATAGAGGCCGCCGGCTCGTCGATTCCTCTGCTTACGACGACTCCGGTCTCGCACTACGACGTCTTCGACGCTCTGGAAGGAACCGCCGACATGGTGATTGCTACCATCCCGCCGGGCAATGACGTGGCTTCCTTGCCGCTGGGCACGATTCCGGTGCGCGCCTGGGTGCCGCCAACGCACCCGCTGGCGCTGGAGTGCGCGGGTTCGACCAGCGTGGAGGTCGAGCGCTTGCTGCAGGAAAATGTGGCGCTGCCCTCGCGGCGCAGCGTGTCCCGCGGGGTGGTGGATTCCTTCGTGGGCACGGCTGGCTATGCCCTGGGCTCGCACGTGGAGTGCGATGATACGGCGACGTTATGCGCCTTGGCGCGTGCCGGGCGAGCTGTAGCTTTAATGACGGAGCTGCAGCCGGCGCGGCTGGTGGGCTTTGATGTCGTTGATGGCGAGCGCGCGCTGGGCGGTGTGCCACTGGTGGCGGCATGGTCCCTGGGCCACTTCGCGGGGCAGGAGATAGAGCAGATTGCTCGGCGGTTCCGCAGTTTTATTGAGGGGTCGCTTCGCTAGGGTCTGCTTAGTTTGCATGCTTAGTTTGCATTGGGCATAACTGTCGTTGTTGCCAAAAATCAGGCCAGATCTTGAATCAGAGGCTATAACTTTGGCAGAACGGGCAGTTGCTCGGCATGTGGCGGGGCGCCATGTTAGCGTGGAGGCCAAACTTTCCGGGGGGAATGACATGAACCATGGCGTTGTGCGCGGCCTATCTAAAGGCGCGCTTGCAACTCGCGTGAGCCGTGGGGAGATTGCGAGAATCGCCAAGGGAATCTACGTCTGGGGCAGGCCCGAGCCTTTAGAGCTTTTGAAGCTGTTGCAGGAGCACCGTCCATACCTTAAGGCGACAGGTACAACGGCTGCCCAGGTACTCCTTGGCGAGCCTGTCACTTTTCCGCTGAGGCTCGCTAGTGCAGAGAGGATGCCGACATCGACCTTTTATGTGCACTCGCGGGTGAGCGTCACTAGTTTTGTCACTTTGTCGGGGATCCGGATTCTTAATCCTCTTGTCGCTATGAAGTCCGTTAGTCCTGATCTGGGGATTCGCGTCTTCGAATCTATCTATTCTTCGAAGTCGGGGCGTGCTCGCTTGGACAGCCACCGCGAAGCACTCAATGTCATCCCTGTTGCAAGCCAACGGATGCTGGAGCAAGCCGCCCTGTTCACGGATTCCGGTGCGGAGGTCAAGGTGGCGAAGGGACTGAAGAGGCGTGGGCTCAAAGTTGAGTGCAACGTTGTTATCGGCCACTACACCTGGGACATCGTGCTCCCAGAGCTCAAGGTTGCGGTAGAAATCAACGGGATGAAATTCCATTCCCAGCGAGAGGCATGGCTACGAGACCATTGGAAGAACAACGAGGGTGCGCTGATTGGGTGGCTCACGTTGCGCTACACAGGTCATTGCGTGGCACATCATCTGGACTATGTCATCGACCAGATAGCCAATGCCAGGAATCCGGACTTCGAGAAGCGCTACTTCAAATTCATCGGCTTCTGGCATGAGGGAGTGTTGCCGCCCAAGCCAAAGCCCTGGGAATACAGCGAGCACTTAGGGTATCTGCCGCCCGACTTGCCTGAGCCACCCGATTACCCGGAACCGCCAGATTTCCCGGAGCCACCCAACTGCCCTAGATGACGAAGTTATTGACAGATCTTGAGTCGGAGGCGATAACTTTGGCAGAACGGGCAGTGTGGCGAGTGGTCCTAGCAGTGGGCCGCGGGCGCTAGGTAGCAACCAGCCCCTCAACAATGAGCGCCACAGCCGCGCTGATGGCCACGATGATGACGATGCGGTTGAGCACCGTGGCGTTGATGAATCGGTTGAGGTAGCCGGCGGCGATGAGGCCCACGATGGCTACCGGCAGGTAGGCTGCGGCCGCGGTGAGCTGCAGGCTGGTGATTTGCCCGCTCAAGGCCAAGGTGGCCAGCGAGATGGCGCAGCCAATGATGAACGTGCCCGACAGGGTGCCGCGTATGCGGGCGGGGTCGTATCCCTTGAGCACTAACGCCATGGGTGGCCCACCGATGGAGGTCGACGTGCCCAGGAACCCCGAGGCAACGCCCGCCACCGCGATGTTGGTGGTGGTTCGCTTCGGCGACCAGCCAAGACTAGACAAGGTCATGGCAAAAATGACGGCGCAGCCGATGAAAAGGGAGAGCCCGCGGTGGGAGAGGGAGGCAATGGCCCACGCGCCGAGCAGGGAGCCGGGTATTCGCGCGATGGAGGAAATGGCCACGATGTCCCACGACACCGCTGAGCGTGACTTGAGCATCGTCGTGGTTGAAATGACGAAGGCCAGCAGGAGGATAAGCGTGGGAACAAGCTCCGGCTTAATCAGCGCCAAGATTGGGGTGGCGATGGTGCCCAGGCCGAATCCGATGGTTCCCTGGCAGATTGTGCCCACGAGGATGAGTAGGCCGATGAAGACGTAGAGCCAGCTGAACATCGGTCTACTATCTCACGACAAGTTTTAAGCGCGGACAGTGACCTTCTCGTTGGCCGCGATTTCCTCCAAGCGGTCCGCCGAGCACAATCCGGACACGATGACGGCCGAGCCACCCGCAGCCAGTGGCTCTAACACAGCACGTTGGAAGGAGGCGGTGTCGCTCCACCCTGGAGACAACACGCGCTCAGCGCCCAAATCCGTGGGGAAAAGCTTCGGAAGCGGAGTGGTAGAACCATAGAAGTGATCGCCATAAAAGCGCACCGTGGGGCCGAAGTCGATGGTGCCGAGCGGCAACTCGCCGCCGCTTTCGACAACGCCGCGGCCAAAAGGATCTCGCGTGACCAGCACCGTGTCGACCAGTGGGGTAGAAGCCGAGCCGGCGGTGGCCTCGAGGTAGGCCTCCGGGCAGGTGAAAACTACGGCGACATCATCGGCGTGTGGTTCTGGGGCAGCCGCACCATCCGTAATGTCAAAGGGGATGCCCGCGGCTAGTGCCCCGAGCGCAATGACGGCAGCCTGCCACGACACCGGAAGGTCGATGAGGATGCGAGAATCGGTGCCAGGCTCAAGGTCGAGCTCTTCCAACAGCATGTTGGCAATCTTGGAGGTCCAGTTCTCCAGCGTTTGCGCCGAGAAGTCCATGCGGGTGCCGTCAGTTTCGTTGTAGACGCTGAGGCGGGGAGCGGAGGCATCGGCGGACAAGAGATGCTGAAGGAGTTCCATGTCCGCCCATCGTAGGTGGCGGGCGCTCAGCCCGCCACGGCGCTCTTAATTCACGCAGCGCGGGCCGTCGCCGCCGGCGTCGATTTCCGGTGCCACCTCCGCAGTACCGAAGTCATCGCCCGGGGTACCCACCTGCTGGGTGTCGCCGCCTTCGCTCGTCTCGGCGGAAGCCTCCTCTTCTTGCGCGGAGTCATCCTTCGGGCCGGAGTAGTCATCGGTAGCCACCACGATGAAGGTATCCGGATCGAGCTCTTCGTTGGCCGTGACCGGCAGGCCACCGAGCTGCTCAGCCAAGGCTTGGGCGCGCTCATCGTTGGCATCCGCGGCCACAATCTGGGACTCGGTATACAGGCCCGACTGCGCATTGGCGGTGCGCTCAACGGTGTAGCCCACGTTCTTCAACCACGCGCCGATTCCGCCGGCCATGCCGTCGACGGTGCCGGCGTTCAGGACGTGGAGGTTGAGGTCCTCGGCTACGGGCTTTTCGCCGTCTTCGCCTTCCTGGTCGGTTGGGGCATCCTCAGACTTCTTTTCTTCCTCAGCCTTCTCTTGGGACTTGGCCAGATCATCCATGAAGCGGTGGACCTCCACGGTATCGATGGTCACTACCGATTCGCCATAATCGCCTACGCCGGTAATGGAGGTCACCGGGATCGTCGTAAAGGTCACGTTGCCGCCGGCCAAACCGGCCAGCTGGGTGACGAATCCCATGATGTCCCAGCCATCATCGATGACAACGGAGCGCTCCACGGCATCGGAAATCTTGTTGAGCTTGCCCGGGGACGTCAGCGTTCCCGAATCCAAAACCTTCGAGGTCAGCGAGGCCATGTAGGCCTGCTGGCGCACGATGCGGTCGAGGTCGCCGCGCGGCAGGTCGTAGCGCTGGCGCACGAAGGACAAGCCCTCGGAGCCCTTGAGGGTCTGGCGCCCCTTCGGGAACTTCGCACCGGACATCGGATCATCCACGTCATTGTTGAGGCAGACATCGACGCCCCCGACGGCGTCGGTAAGCAGCACGAAGCCCAAGAGCCCCACCTCAGCGTAGTGATCAACGCTGACATCCGTGAGCGTGCGCACCATCGAGATGAGACCAGCACGGCCGGCCTCCGTGCTCTCCTTCTCCATCTCCTTCTCCGTGTGAGGAGGCTTCTTACCTGCTGCCTCAGCTTCAGCGTTCTCCTGCTGGAGCTCCTCCATCTTGGCGGACTTGTGGAGCGCGAAGACGGCATTGATCTTGGTGTTTCCGAACTCGCTGTCGTGGACATAGGTATCGCGCGGGATGGACACCGCAGTCGCGCGCGAGCCATCGTTCGGAATACGGATCACCATGATGGTGTCCGTGTTTTCCTCTCCTTCGTCCACGCCGGCATGCAGATCTGCCAGCTCCTGTTCGGAAAGCGGATTCCCCTTGGCGTCGGTGCGGGAGTCCTTGCCCACGAGCAGGATATCTACCGCGCCATCGAGACTGCTGTCCTTGAAACCACCCTGGTTGCCCAGCGCCAGGTTCGACGCAGAGGAGATGTCATTTCCCAGCTTGCCCACGGTGAAGTAACCCACGCCGGAGACCACGAGGACGACGGCGGACAAGAAAGCGACGATGGCTTTCACCGGCGTCGAGCCTCGTTGGGCGGTGGGCGCGGACTGCGAGGGCGCGGCCTGGATATGGCGGGCGGCGCGCGGGGAGTTCGGGGAAGTCACGGGACTAGTTTAGGTGAGCTCGCTGCAAAAACGTGAAGCAGTGTCGCGGGCGCGTGCGCGCGTTGGCGTTGGGTACGCTCAGATTCATCGTGAAGAATTTACAGAAACCCCTGGCCGTGGTCACCGTGACCTTTTCTCCCGGCCGTTACCTCAGCGACTTCTTGGCATCGCTGCGCTTGGCGACGTCCCGCCCTACCCTCACCATCCTTGCCGACAACGGCTCGACCGACGGGGTGCCGGAAGCCGCCGCGCGGGAACACGTGGACGTGGAATTCCTCGATACCGGCGGCAACATCGGCTACGGCGCGGGGATGAACGCCGGCGCGCGCTTTGTGCGTGCGCGTGGAGTCGATGACGAATTTTTCCTCATCGCCAACCCAGACGTGACCTTTAGCGAAGGCTCCCTGGATGAGCTGATCGCGTGCGCGCGCCGCCACCCGGATGCCGCGGCGGTGGGGCCGCGCATCGTGGAGCCGGATGGCAGTAACTATCCTTCGGCGCGCGCAGTGCCCACGTTGCTCACGGGAATTGGCCATGCGCTGTTCGGAACGATCTGGCCCTCCAACCCGTGGTCGCGCGCCTACCGCGATGACGCCGATATGGACAGCGAGCGCCCCGCCGGGTGGTTGTCCGGCTCCTGCCTGCTGGTGCGCTGGGAGGCTTTTGAACAGATTGGCGGCTTTGATGAGCGCTACTTCATGTATTTGGAGGATGTGGACTTAGGTGACCGCTTCGTCCGCGCCGGCTGGCGCAATATCTTCTGCCCCACGGCGGTGATTACCCACGCCAAAGGCCATTCGACGCAGGCGCACCGCGGCGCAATGTTGCGCGCGCACCATGATTCGGCCTATCGCTTCCAGGCGGACAGGCACCCGCACTGGTACCAAGCGCCCCTGCGCGTGGCCCTGTGGCTGGGGCTGCGAGTACGTGGGCTGGTATTAAGCGCGTGCCGCGACGGCTCCTGAGCTAGGTGCGCCTATACACTAACGGTGGCTTATCTGAAAAGAGATTAAGGAACGATATGACTGAATCAGCGCCCCAGTGGGGATCGACGGCCGATGCCGTCATTCTGGTGGGAGGTCGCGGCACTCGCCTGCGCCCGCTGACGATTGGCACACCGAAGCCGATGCTGTCCACGGCCAACTACCCATTCCTTCAGCACCTCCTCGCCCGCATCAAGGACGCGGGGATTGAGCACGTGGTGCTCTCCACCTCGTATAAGGCGGAGGTTTTTGAGGAGTACTTCGGGGACGGCTCAGATCTGGGTCTGGAGATCGAGTACGTCGTGGAGGAAACCGCGCTGGGTACGGGCGGCGGTATCCGCAATGTCTACGACAAGCTGCGCCAGGATACGGTCATGGTGTTCAACGGTGACGTTTTGTCCGGTATGGACCTCAACGGCATCCTCGATACTCACCACTCGAAGGATGCCGACGTGACGATGCACCTGCTCAACGTTGCTGATCCCCGCGCGTTTGGCTGCGTCCCGACGGATTCCAACGGGCGGGTGACCGCTTTCTTGGAGAAGACCGAGGATCCGCCGACGAACCAGATTAACGCTGGCTGCTACGTGTTTAAGAAGGATGTTATTGCGACCATCCCGGAGGGCCGTGTGGTTTCCGTGGAGCGCGAGACCTTCCCGCAGCTGCTGGAGTCCGGCCGCCTAGTGGTTGGGCACGTGGACAACTCCTATTGGCGCGACATGGGCCGCCCGGATGATTTCGTCCGCGGTTCTTCCGATCTGGTACGCGGCATTGCGCATTCACCGTTGCTGGTGGGCCGCACGGGCGAGTCCGTGGTGGATGAGTCCGCGGGTATTGCCGGTGGCGTGCTGTTGCTGTCGGGTACGGCTGTGGGCCGCGGGTCTGTCATTGGGGCGGGTTCGCGTTTGGACGGCACGGTGGTCTTCGACGGCGTGACCATTGAGCCGGGTGCCATCATTAATAACTCCATCATTGCCTCGGGCGCGCATATCGGTGCCAACGCGCATATTGATGGCTGCGTTATTGGTGAAGGCGCCACCATTGGCGCGCGTTGCGAACTGCAGGGCGGCATGCGCGTCTTCCCGGGTGTGAGCATTCCGGACGCTGGCGTGCGTTTCAGCTCCGACGCCTAAGCGCTGCGCCGTAAAAAGAAGAAAAGGCACCGGGAAGGAAGGAACCTTCTCGGTGCTTTCCGTATCTTTTGGGCGTGACGCATGGTTTTCATGGTGCGATTGAGATCCATGTGTTTTGCCCAACTGGGTGGCGACACGCCGAAGCAACCTTAGAATTGTTCACAGGGTTGGGGGTGGCCACTACATGTAGTACCCCCGATGATTGCCCCCTAGATAGGTAATCTGTGACGGATGTGAAAGTTGAGGATGCTGTACAGCGTTTTCGCTGGAGCCGCCGAAAAATCTCCCGCGACAGGTTGACGATATTTAGTGATTCGGTGTGAAATGACATCAGTGTAATCAACGGCACGGCGGGCACGGCACCGAAAAATCTTTTCGGTGTAGGGTCGGTGCCATCGAATCAAGAGAGAAACGACCTCGGAGAAAGGAAGCGGCGTGGACAATACAACGAATAACAGCGCTATTCTCCGTGGCGGTGCTGCTGCAGAGATGTCGCTCGATGAACTCTTTGGTGCCGTCGAGCAGGAGTGGCAAGACCAGGCGCTGTGCGCCCAGACGGATCCAGAAGCATTTTTCCCGGAAAAGGGAGGATCTACCCGCGAGGCCAAGCGCATCTGCCAGGCCTGCGCGGTGCGCGATGAATGCCTCGAGTATGCCTTGGAGCATGACGAGCGCTTCGGTATCTGGGGCGGGCTTTCGGACCGTGAGCGTCGCCGCCTCAAGCGTGAGATTGGTTAGAGCTCAAAGCAGCTACTAACCAACATCAGTACTCCCCCTCACTGCCTAGTCCTATGTCATTTGGCTCGGGTCTCGGCGGTGAGGGGGAGTAGTGGTTTTAGGGCAGGGGCGCTCTGCACCCCTAGCCTTTACCAAGTAAAACGCGGATCGATATCACCGGGATCGACGTTGAGGTAATTGGCCACCAGAGCGGTTAGCACCGTGGACAGTAGCTCTTCACGCTCCTGCGCGGAGTGCACGCGCTCCTCCACGGGCATGCGGAAAATGACGAGTCGGGCGCGCGTGGGTTGGCCTTCGGAATCCACGCCCGCTGGGACGATGCGCCCGAGCGGAACGGGGCCATCGGCGATGATTTCATCCGGCAACACAGTCATATCAACTGAGAGGCGCATGCGGGGCACGGTATCAACGGCGAGATCGAGTCCGGTGAGCTGCTCGGCAAAGGCATTGTGAATGGGGGCGTAGGCCTCGAGCGCGGCCATGTCGAAGCGCTCGGCGCTGCTGCGGTAGCGCGGCGTATTCTGCGGCAACAGCGGCCCGCGGGCACCACGGCCATGGCGGTGGCGGGCCGGGCGAATATGCGGGCGGGGCGTGGTCATGCGGCTTAGTCTAAGCCGCATCGAGGCGGGCTCGTGGCGAGACGCGCCGCGCTGAACTATCTAAATCTCAAGTTAGGGTTTAGACTTGGGCTCGTGAATAGCTCTCGCCATTGCTCCCGCCCCGGCTGCGGCCGTCCCGCCGTGGCGACGTTGACCTACGCCTACGCGCAGCAAACCGCCGTCGTGGGCCCACTCTCCGAAGAAACCGATCCCCATGCCTGGGATCTGTGCGAAAAGCACAGCGCACGAATTACCGCCCCGCAAGGATGGGAAATGGTGCGCGTTGACCGCATCGAGCTCGATGAGGACGATGACCTTACAGCTCTCGCCGAGGCGGTCCGGGAGGCCGGGCGCGTGACCACTGGCCTGGTGGATGATTCCACTGCTGGTTCCGGCGCCGATCCCATTGACTATTCCGCTACTTTCGACGGCGCGGATCCGCGGAATTCGAACCACCCCGTGTTCCGAACCCGCCGCGTCCACGATGCCCGCCAGCGCCGCCGCGCTCACCTGACGGTGGTTCCGGACGCCGACTAGTTCGTCGCACGCGGATTACCGCGACTGACGGGGGTATGCTTGTGGGCTATGCGAACTCGTGAACAGCTCAATGCAGTGATCAAGGCCTATGACGTCCGTGGCGTCGTGGGTGAGGACATCGACGAAACCCTCGTGCGCGATACTGGCGCGGCCTACGCCGCCATCCTCCGCGGGGAAGGGGAGACCACCGTGGCAGTGGGCCACGACATGCGTCCGTCCTCCCCGCAGCTGGCAGCCGCCTTTGCTGAGGGCGCTGCCGCGCAGGGCCTTGATGTTATCCAGCTCGGCCTCACGTCCACCGATGAGCTGTACTTTGCCGCCGGCCACCTCAATTGCGCGGGCGCTATGTTCACCGCCTCCCACAACCCGGCTAAGTACAACGGCATCAAGCTCTGCCGCGCGGGCGCTGTTCCGGTGGGGCAGGAGACGGGGCTGGAGCAGATCAAGGACATGCTGATCGACGGCACCCCGGCCTTCGACGGTGAGCCGGGCACCGTCACTGAGCGTGAGGTTCTTCCGGACTACGCGGCATTCCTTCGCGGCCTGGTGCCGCTGGAGAACTCCCGCCCATTGGTCGTGGCTGTCGACGCCGCGAATGGCATGGGTGGCCACACCGTCCCGGCGGTCTTTGAGGGCCTGCCTTTCGACGTTCGGGATCTCTACTTTGAGCTCGACGGCACCTTCCCCAACCACGAGGCTAACCCGCTGGATCCGAAGAACTTGGTGGACCTGCAGAAGTTCACCGTCGAACAGAAGGCGGATATCGGCCTTGCTTTCGACGGCGATGCGGATCGCTGCTTCGTGGTGGATGAGAAGGGCCAGCCGGTGTCCCCGTCCGCCATCTGTGCGTTGGTCGCGGAGCGCTACCTGGATAAGTTCCCTGGTGCCACCGTCATCCATAACCTGATTACGTCCAAGACCGTTCCGGAGCTCATCGCGGAGAAGGGCGGCAAGGCCGTGCGTACCCGCGTGGGTCACTCCTTCATCAAGGCCCAGATGGCCAAGGAGAAGGCGGTCTTTGGTGGCGAGCACTCCGCGCACTACTACTTCCAGGAGTTCTGGAATGCGGACTCCGGCATGCTCGCTGCCATGCACGTGCTGGCTGCTCTGGGTGAGCAGGACAAGCCGCTGAGCGAGCTCATGGCGCAGTACTCGCGCTATGAGGCCTCGGGTGAGATCAACTCCACCGTGGATGACCAGAAGGCTACGACGCAGCGCGTGCTCGATGCGTTGGCGGACAAGATTGAGTCCGTCGACGAGCTCGACGGCGTGACCGTACAGCTGAAGGGCACCGACGCGTGGTTCAACGTCCGCGCCTCCAACACTGAGCCGCTGCTGCGCCTCAACGTTGAGGCCAAGACCGCTGATGAGGTGCAGGCCATCGTCGACGAGGTCCTCGGTATCATCCGCGCCTAGCGTGTGACGCACTAATTCCTTGAAGAAAAACTGCCCTATCTGACGATTTTCCCAGCGTTTATCGCGGCGAGAGAGATAACTTCGTCAGATAGGGCAGTTTTGGTTTTAGTTGGGCTGGGGTAGGCCAAAGCATAGGCGGCTCAGCCGAAGAGAGCGGCCGAGCCATGCTGGCCGGTCTAGTCGCGAGAGTGGGTGACCATCTCTTCCCACTCGACGAACTTCTTGCGCTCGCGGCCCTCTGCCTCACCCAGTGCGCGCTCGGCGGCGTCCAGTTTCTTCCAGCCCTCCCAGGTCAGGTGCTCCAAGCCCTTGGACTTGAAGAGTTCCACGATGTCCTCCTCGCGGGAGTGGGAGAGGTTGCCCGCATCGGCGTCGGCAAGCAGCATGCCGATGGTCTCCGTGGCATCGGACTTGGTGTTGCCGATGAGCCCCACCGGGCCGCGCTTGATCCAGCCGGTGGTGTAGAGGCCCGGCACGACGTCACCGTCGAGGTCGACAACGTGGCCGCCGTCGTTGTTGATGACGTTCTTCTGCTTGTTGAAGGGAACGCCCTCGATGGCATCGGAGCGGTACCCCACGGCCAGGTAGACGGCCTGTGCCGGCCACTCGGTGAACTTGCCGGTGCCGGTGACGGAGCCATCGCCGTTGAGGGCGGTGCGCTCAGTCTTCACTGCCGTGACCTTGCCGTTCTCACCGATGAACTCCACCGGCTGCTCGAAGAGGTGGATCTGCAGGGTGTGCGGAGCTTCCTTGGGCTCGCGGATGGCGTAGCCCTCCAAGGTCTGGCAGACCAGATCGCAGGACTTGGCCTCTTCGCGGGCCTTGAGGGAGGCCTCGTCGTAGTCGATGTCCTCTGGGTCCACCACCACGTTGATGGTGGGGGAGTGGTCGAGCTCCTTAAGCTCCAGCGGGGTGAACTTAGCCTGTGCCGGGCCGCGGCGGCCGAAGACGCGCACGGTGGTGGCCTGGTTTTTAGCCAGGGACTCGTAGACGTTATCGGGGATCTCGGTGGCTTCCTTAAGCTCATCGCCGGTCTTGGCCAGGATGCGGGCCACGTCCAGGCCCACGTTACCCACGCCGATCACCGCGACGTCGGTGGCGGAGAGATCCCAGGAGCGCTCGAAGCGCGGGTTTCCGTCGTAGAAGCCGACGAACTCGCCGGCGCCGTGGATGCCCTCGAGATCGGAGCCGGGGATCTGCATGCCCCGGTCACCAACGGCGCCGGTGGCGAAGACGACGGCGTCGTAGTATTCCTCAAGCTCGGAGACGGTGACATCGCGGCCCACAGTGATGTTGGACAGAAGGCGGATCTGTTCGGTGTCGAGCACTCGGTGCAGGGAGTTAATGATTCCCTTAATACGCGGGTGGTCCGGAGCCACTCCGTAGCGGATGAGCCCGAAGGGGGCTGGCATCTGCTCGATGAGATCGATCTGAACGTTGCCGCCGGTCTTCTTCACCAGGATGTCGGAGGCGTAGATGCCGGCTGGGCCGGCGCCGATGACGGCTACTTTCAGGGGCTGCTGGGTCATGATGGCCTTTCGGAATGTTGTAGTAACTAACGAAAGCTTAGGTCTAAACAAGCGTGGGTTTCATTGAACCGGCTTGTCTGCTGTAGGGCAACTGGGCCTAATTACATTCGGAGAACATTGTGGCATAAACCCAGCGTGCTTTGCATATTCGGGCGAAAATAAAAAAGACTGCTTTGTCTGTTTTGGCTAGACCGGTAGGTTTTCAGTAACCGACGAAAGGCAGCAGATTATGACCACCGCCACACAGCGAAAGCCACGCACGAAAAAACCGGAAGGCCAGTGGAAGATCGACGGCACTGCCCCGCTTAACGCTGACGAGGAGATCAAGCAGGCCGACGACGCTTTAGCCGTGCGCCAGCGCGTCATCGATGTCTACTCGAAGCAGGGCTTCTCCTCCATCCCCGCCGAGGATCTTGCCCCGCGTTTTAAGTGGTTGGGCCTGTATACCCAGCGCAACCAGAACCTGGGCGGTGAGATGACCTCCAAGCTCACCAACGCCGAGCTGCAGGATGAATACTTCATGATGCGCGTGCGCTTCGACGGGGGCCGCGCGGATCCCGCCAAGCTGCGCGCGGTAGGCGAGATTAGCCGCGATTATGCCCGTTCCACCGCGGACTTTACGGACCGCCAGAACATTCAGCTGCACTGGATTCAGATTGAAGATGTCCCCGCTATTTGGGAGAAACTGCGCTCCGTCGGCTTGGATACCTTGCTGGGCTGCGGCGACGTGCCCCGCGTCATCCTTGGCTCACCGGTAGCGGGTGTGGCGGCCGACGAGATTATCGACGCCACCCCGGCCATCGAGGAGATTAAGAACAACTATCTCCCGCGCGAGGAGTTTCACAACCTCCCGCGCAAGTTTAAGACCGCCATTTCTGGTAACTCCCGGCAGGACGTGACGCACGAAATCCAGGACATCGCTTTTGTTGGCACCGAGCACCCCGAGTACGGGCCGGGCTTCGATTGCTTCGTGGGCGGAGGCCTGTCCACCAACCCGATGCTCTCGCAATCCCTTGGCGCGTGGATCCCGCTTGAGCGCGTCCCGGAGGTGTGGGCCGGTGTTGCGCGCATCTTCCGCGACTATGGCTTCCGCCGAAACCGCAACCGCGCGCGCCTGAAATTCTTGGTGGCGCAGTGGGGCATTGAGAAGTTCCGCAGGGTCCTAGAAGAGGAGTATCTGGACGCGCCGCTTCTCGACGGCCTCCCGCTCCCCATCGCCCCCGGTAACCGCGACCACCTCGGCGTGCACCGCCAGCGGGACGGCAAGTTCTACGTGGGTGTCAAGCCCACTGTGGGGCATGCCACCGGCGAGCAGCTCATCGCCATCGCCGACGTGGCGGAGAGGTTCGGCATTAGCCGCATCCGTACCACCCCGATGAAGGAGCTCCTCTTCCTCGACGTTGAGGAAGAGGATATCCCCGCCCTGTCCCGCGCTTTGGATGAGACGGGCTTGTACTCCCAGCCCTCGGAGTTCCGCCGCGGCGTCATCTCCTGCACCGGCCTGGAATTTTGTAAGCTCGCCCACGTGACCACCAAGGCCCGCGCCATCGAGCTTGTCGATATCCTGGAAGATACCCTTGGCGACCTCGACGTGCCGCTGTCCATCGCCCTCAACGGCTGCCCCAATGCCTGCGCGCGCTCGCAGGTATCTGACATCGGGCTTAAAGGACAGATCGTGACCGATGCTGATGGCAATCGCGTCGAAGGATTCCAGGTCCACCTCGGCGGTGCCCTCGGCCTATCCCCGGACTGGGGCCGCAAGCTGCGCGGGCACAAGGTGGTGGCCGATGAAGTGCCCGACTACGTCATCCGCTTGGTCAATAAATATAAGGAGCAGCGCGAAGACGGCGAACAGTTCCGCCACTGGGTGCTGCGCGCGGACGAGGAGGACTTGCAATGAATTTCCGCCGCAAGCCCAACCCCAACCGCAACCACCCGGCGTACTGCCCCTACTGTGCCGGCACCGATCTTTTCCCAGACGAGGAAGACGACTTTGCGTGGAAGTGCGAAGAGTGCCTCCGGATCTTTTCCGTGCGTTTCCATGGCCAAGATGATGCCCCCGTAGCGCCCGCGCCGGCGGTGTCCTCAACGGAGGCTTTGCAGCGCTCCCTCGCTCGCCGCGGCCACTCCACCGCCACCGCCAAGGAAAAGGACACCGCCCAGTCATGACAGCCCCGAATTCCACCACCGCACTGCTGACCCTCTCGCACGGCTCGCGCCATCCCGCGGCCGCAGCGAGCGTGGCGGCCCTGACCCGCGCTGCCGGCGAGCTTGCCGGTGCGCCAGCCACCGCCGCGCACCTCGAGTTCAATGATCCTCCCCTCGAAGAGGCCGCGCACAACCTTGCTGAACAAGGCGTGCGCGAGGCGATTGTTGTGCCCTTGCTTTTTACAGAGGGCTACCACCAGCGCGTCGACGTCCCCGCTGCACTGGCCCAGGCCTCCGCGGCCTCCGGAGTCACCCTCCGCCAAGCACGCGGCCTCGGCACCGGGGAGGATATGGCAAGGCTGCTCGCGCAGCAGGTGCCGGAAGGAACGGATACCGTCGTGGTGTACTCCGTCGGTTCCTCCGATGAGCGTGCTAATGCTGCGGTAGCTGATCTGGCGCGGCGCGTGGGCGAGCTCACCGGCTGCGCGGCGGAGGTCTCTTTTGCTACGCGCGGCGAGCGCCGGCCCGTGGGGCCGGAGGGGAATCAGGAAGTCGTCGTGCCGCTCTTCGTGAGTCCCGGCTTGCTCTTGGATCGCCTCGAAGGGGATTCTAGGCATACCAGTGAGCAGCCCAGGCGTGTGCTCCCTCCGCTAGGGGAGGCCCTCGCCGGCATTGTGTCCCATCGCTATGCGGAGGTGGCCCATGCGTAGCCTCATCCTCATCGCGCTGGCGGGTGCTGCCGCGCAGCTTGTCGACGGCGGCATCGGAATGGGCTTTGGCGTAACCTCTACCACCATCCTGTTGCTGGCTGGTCTGGGGCCGGCAACAGCCTCTGCGGTAGTGCACACCTCGGAGCTCGGCACCACTCTGGTCTCCGGAATCAGCCACTGGCGCTTCGGCAACGTGCACTGGCCCACCGTGCTCAAGCTCGGTGTGCCGGGAGGCCTGTCTGCCTTCATCGGGGCGGCGGTTCTGTCCAACCTCTCACTGGAAGCAGCCGCGCCCGTAACCTCCGCCATCCTCATCGCCTTGGGCATCAACCTGGTCTGGCGCTTTTCGCGAACGCGCAGCGCCGCACCGCGAGAATCCCGGCCGCATTCGACTCCTTTCCTCGCCGGCCTCGGAGTGCTGGGAGGCTTCGTCGACGCCTCGGGTGGCGGCGGATGGGGGCCGATTTCCACCTCGACGCTGTTGGCGGTCGGCCGCGAACAACCGCGGCGCATTGTCGGCACCGTCAACACCGCAGAATTCCTTGTTACCTTTGGCGCGACGGCAGGCTTCATCGTTGGCCTCTGGGAAGAAATCGTGGCCAACGCTGCCGCGGTCGTGGCCCTGCTTATCGGCGGGGCGATCACTGCGCCGGTTGCGGCGTGGCTCATTTCCCGCATCAATCCCACACCCCTCGGTGGATTCGTCGGAACTGCCATCGTGGCGCTCAACATCCCCAAAGCTTTGGGGTGGGCCCTGCAGCACCCGCAGACCCTCATCGTGCAGTTCATCGCGCTCGTTCTGGGCGTGGCGGTGACTGTGTGGGGAAACGCCCGCCGTGCGCGCCGCGCTGGCGGCAAGGAAAACGAGCACAGCGGTGCCAGCACCGCGCCCCAGCGGGGCGGCAGCCGCGTTGTCGAAACCACGGAGCCGACCGGACGCGATGGCTTTCCTGCCGGCACTCCTGCGGAGGATTCAGAACCCGTCGGCGTGAGCTCGCCGCGATCATAGAAACCTGCCGTATAGGCGTTGACTAGAGCCCAGCAACCTCGCCGATAACGATGACCGCTGGCGGAGCCACCGAGTTTTCCTCCATTGTGGCTCCTAGTTGAGCCAGCTCGCAGTGGAATGCCCGCTCACCGTTGAGGGAGCCCTCCTGGATGATGTGCACGGGGGTGTGGGGGGAAAGGGAGGCGTCGATCAGCGCGGTGGCAATGGCCGCCGCGTTCTTCACACCCATGATGACCGAAAGTGTGGCCCCAGACCGCGCGAGTGCTGCCCAATCCACCAAGGACTTGGGGTGTCCTGGCGGCAGGTGCCCGGAGACCACCGTGAAGGCATGGACGACGCCACGGTGAGTCACCGGCGTTCCTGCCAGCGCGGGGACGGCCACCGCCGAGGTCACTCCGGGGATGACCTCCACCGGGAGACCCGCGGCGGTAAGTGCGGTGAGCTCTTCGAAGCCGCGACCGAAAACGTACGGGTCGCCGCCTTTGAGGCGGACCACCCGGCGGCCTGCCTGGGCGTGCTCGATGAGGATCTCGTTGATGCGCTCCTGGGCCACTTGGGCGCGGTAGGGGATCTTGGAGACGTCGATAAGCTCCTTGGCGTCAACATCACACAGCTTATCCAGCTGGGCAGTGGGGCCGAGGTGATCAGCCACGATGACCTCGGCTTCCTGCAGCGCCCGCATGCCGCGCACGGTGATGAGATCCCACGCGCCAGGGCCGCCGCCGACAAGGACTACCGGATGAATGCTCATGGCCACTCATCCTAGCTATGCTCGGGCTTATGACTTCCTATGACCCCGAATCCGTGAGCTTCTTTGACATCGCCCACGAAGGCGCGCAAGCTCGCGTGGTGGCCGCCGCCGTACCGGAGCTGGCTCGCGTGCTGGGTGGGCTGCGCCCGCGCAGCATCGTCGTCCTTGCCGCTGACCAGGTTTCCCGCGCCGCTGCCCACGTCGCCGTGGGCCTAGCCGAGCCCGCTGAGGTTCCCATCATGGTCAGCGAATCGCTGCCGCTCTTTACCGGTGCCCTCGACGTCGTGGTGGTGGCGGGGGATAGCCCATGGGCAGAGCGCGCGCTGCACGACGCCGCGCGCCGAGGGGCGACAACGATTCTGCTGAATGAGATCGAGGATGCTCCTGAGGACACCGTCGTCATCGACACCCTTCCCACGGCCGAAGGGATTTCACCGGTGCGCGCCATCACGGCCGTGCATGCGGTGAGCGCGGTGTTAAGCGAAGACCCGGTGTTGGTCTCCCGCCGGCTGGAGGACGTTGCCGATGCCGTGGACCGCGAGCTGGAAGCGCTGTCACCGCAGCGCGATTCCACGACGAACCCCGGGCGCGCGTTGCGTGAATTTGCGGAAGGCGGCCGAATCATCCACAGCTGTGGACCCGATCCCTATGCATTCTCGGAGGAGCGCACGCGGGTGCACCTCGACGCTCTCGTTGCCCGCATGGCGGGCACGCTGTGGGCAGTCCATGGGCTAGGCGGGACCGTCGTCGACGCGGAAGGCTTAGGACCGATTCTGCAGACAAATCCGACGGACATCTTCTATGACCCGTTTGAATCGGAAGAGCCTTTGGTACCCTTGAAAATTGTTTTATGGGGACAGGAAGAGGCGAACCTTCCCCACTCGTTCGCAGCGGCGAGCGCCGATACCTCCTGTGGGGAATTGGCCCGCGCGCTGCAGTTGATTACGCGCAGTTATGCCGCGACCGCCTACGACGTGAAATAGAGGAAGTCAATGAAGTTGCTCACCAGTGCTGCCCGCAATTACTCGTGGGGCTCGCGCACGCTGATTCCGACGCTGCTCGGCGAGCCCGAGGCTCAAAGCCCGGTTGCTGAGCTGTGGTTTGGTGCGCACCCGGCGGATCCCTCAACGATTGAGGGAGAAAAGCTGGATGAGATCATCGCGGCGGATCCGCAAGGCCAGCTGGGGCAGCGGGTGGCTGACAAGTATGGCGCCGGCCTTCCCTTCTTGCTGAAGATTCTGGCGGCTGCAGAGCCGCTGTCGCTGCAGGCGCACCCTTCGAAGCAGCAGGCCGAGGAAGGTTTCGCCCGCGAGAACGCGGCGGGAATCGACCTCACGGCGTCAAACCGCAACTACAAGGATGACAACCACAAGCCAGAGCTCATCGTGGCGCTCACGGAGTTCTACGCCATGGCGGGTTTCCGTCCGCTAGCGCAGACCCGCAGCCTCTTTGCGGCCTTGGACTGCGAAGAACTGGCTCACTACGAGGGCATGCTCGACACCGATCCTGCCGCTGAAGGCGACAGCCTCCGCGCGCTGTTTACCACGTGGATTACGATCCCGGGTGCCAAGCGCAAGGAGCTGATCAGCGCGGTGGTAGCGGCGGGCGAGCGCCTGCGCGGCAACCAGGCGGGCGAGCCGTGGATGGCCACCGTGATGGCCACCGTGGCCAAGCTCAACGAGCAATACCCGGGGGATATCGGCGTGTTGGGCGCGTTGCTGCTCAATCACATCGTCCTGCAGCCAGGGGAGGCGATTTACCTTGACGCCGGGCAGCTGCATGCCTATGTCTCTGGCCTGGGCGTAGAGATCATGGCCAACTCCGATAACGTGCTGCGCGGTGGCCTGACCCCGAAGTTTGTCGACGTCCCCGAGCTGGTTAAGGTCCTCACCTACCAGGCGGCAGAAGATCCGCGCGTGGACCTGAAAGATGCAGCCGAGACAGGAGGCATAAAGGGTGCAGAGGCATGGTCCTACCCAGTGCCGATTGAGGAGTTTCTGTTGGACCGCGTCGAGCTTTCTGGTGAGGAGAGCGTCGAGGTCGACAGCGATGGCCCCATGATTGTGTTGTGCACCTCCGGCTCGGTGGCATTGAGCAATGCCGAGGCAGAAAACGTCAGCCTTGGCGCGGGTCACGCGGCGTGGATTCCCGCTAGCGACCCGGCCGCCATCGTTCGTTCCACCGGTGGCGAAGACGCCGAGGTGTTTATCGCCCGCGTTTAGTCGGCGGCCGTTTAGTTAACGGCGCGGGTATTAGGCGGACTGCGTCAATGCTGATGCGGCGGTAGTTTCGCCGTTGTCGGCTAAATGAGCAGCGGTGGGGGTCGCTGCGGAAGGCTCTTCCGCCGCGGGAGCATCATCCGTCGGCGCGGCGGGAGTCGGGGCGGCCTCGTTGGTGCGGTAAGCCGCGGATTCGCGCTCCACTGCTTCCACTACATCGGCGCCTTGTACCTCGCCGCCCTGTGGAGCGGCATCGATAGGCTCGCCCTGTTGCGCTTTCGGCTCCGCATCAGGCGCGGGCGCGTTCTGAGTGAACCCGGCGGGGTGCGGGATGAAGGAGCCAAGCGGTTCAGGAACTCCAGTGTTCTGCGAGGGCGTAGGTTCCTTGGGTTGCGGCTGCTCAGCGGGCTGGTTGCCGTCCTGGTCCTCCACTGGGCCCTCTTGCGGTACGGCGGTCTGAGATTCCGGCGTGGCCGACGGCTGAGTGGGCTCGGAGCTTTGCTGAGGAGTACCCGGAATCGGTGTTTCGGAGGCCGGAGTAGAGCCGTCCGATGGCGGCACGGCAGGGGCCGTGCTGACCGGCGCCTGCGGGTACGGATTGTTCGGAGTTGCCTGCGGCTGCTGGTTCTGCAGTGAGGAAACATTGTCCGGGCGGTAGACGGCCGTGGGGCCAATCGGCTCCGTGCGGTTCACCACGGCATTCGGCGCCAGGTAGGGATCCTCCGCCGGTGCGGCGACATTAGTTTTCGATTGCTTCGGTTGCGTGGATGTCGGGGAAGCCGTGGTGGTATAGGAATGCGTTGTCGAGGGAGCGGAAGACGCGGTGCTCGACACGGCGGTGGCAGCGGAGGGCTTAGACACGACGGATTCGGGCGCGCTCATGCGCCACACTGCGACGCCTACGGCGACGGCACAGAGGAGGCCGGCCGCGACAAAGACCAAGATGCGGCGTGAACTGCTCGTCATGCGGGGCGCTCTCCTTCCTGCACAAAAGCCTGCGTAAATGTCACAAGTCGGTAACAACGATAACACGAATCCGGAGATAGTAAATGGCCTGGGCAAAATTCCCCGTTTAGGCGTGGCATAGGGCAGTGGGCGAAATGCAGCATATGGAGGAGGACAGGAGGAGAGGCAGTCGGAAGACGGCACGGAGCGATGTGACCGTAATAAAACCGCGCTCTTGACCGAAGCCTTGCATGAGGGCATCTAAAGAATGGTAGAAATTGGATTAGATACCGGCTGCGCGGAGCGCCCGCCCGCGAAGCTGCACCGGCCCACCGTGGATGCACGAACGCGGATAAAAACACAGACCCCTAATTCACTTAAGGATGAAGGAGAAAGCAATGAGCTCATGGGATGAGGACATCTTCGCCGACGAGGTCAACGTCGACTTCCTGGATGAACTGGCAGACCTTGAGGATGAAGAAATCGTTGCCGCGGTAGATGATGCCTGCGCGCTTGCGGTCTCGGGCGAAGAACAGACCGAGGAGGAGCAGCGTAACGCCTTGGCGGCGGCCACGATAGCCGCGATCTGGGCAGGCGCCCCGTTCAGCGCCGGAGAAGTCGTCGAAGACTATCCCTTCATCCGGGATCTCGCCGGATCCGGCAGCGAAAACCTCAACGAACATGCCCTGGAGTTGCTCGAAGAGGTCGAGGAAGACTACGACCTCGAGCCCTTCATCGAGGCCTTGTCCTAACGGCAGCACTAGGTACACGCTAGATATAACAGCATGCTGATCAGTATTGAAGGAATCGATGGCGCGGGTAAAAACACCATTACCCAGCGCCTGCGGGAAGAACTAGCCTGCGATGTCGAAGTCTTGAGCTTTCCCCGCTACGAAGAGTCCATCCATGCGCAGCTCGCGCAGGAGGCCCTGTATGGGTGTATGGGGGATCTGACCGATTCGGTCTATGGAATGGCTACGCTCTTTGCGCTGGATCGGCACGGAGCCAAAGAGCAGCTCCTTGCCGCCGCTGAGTCCACGGATAGCCTGCTCATCTTGGATCGCTATGTGGCGTCCAACGCTGCGTATTCCGCCGCGCGGGTCGGCGGTGAGCTCATCGTCGATTGGATCTATGAGCTCGAGTTTGAACGCTTCGGCCTGCCGGTGCCGCAGCTGCAGATCTTTTTGGATACCGACGTCGCCCTTGCCGGTCAGCGTGCCGTGGCCCGTGCAGCAGAGGATGAAGGGCGCAACCGCGACCGCTATGAGCGCGATGCCGCGTTGCAGTCTCGCACGGCGGCCGCCTACCGTCGCTTAGCAGAGCAGCAGTGGGCAGGGCGGTGGATCGCCACCGCGGATGCCGATATGATTATCCAAGCTGTCAAGGAGCTTGTAGGAGAACAATAAAGTGGCACCGAAAATCTTGGTCGTGGATGATGACCCGGCAATCGCCGAAATGCTCACCATCGTGCTCGAGGCAGAAGGGCTGGAGCCTATTGCCGTTAACGATGGAAATGAGGCGATCCCGGCCTTCCGCGAGCATGACCCGGATCTGATCCTGTTGGATCTCATGCTTCCGGGCATGAATGGCGTGGATATTTGCCGCGCCATTCGTACTGAGTCCTCGGTGCCCATCGTCATGCTGACGGCGAAGACAGACACCGTTGATGTGGTTCTCGGCCTCGAATCGGGTGCGGATGATTACATCACCAAGCCCTTCAAGCCGAAGGAGCTCATCGCCCGTATCCGCGCGCGCCTGCGTCGAATCGATGGGGGCACGGGAGAAATTATTGAGGTGGGGGACCTGCTTATCGACGTCCCCGAGCACACCGTTACCCGCAAGGGCGGCGAGGAGATCTCGCTGACTCCGCTGGAGTTCGACCTTCTTCTGGAGATGGCGCGCAAGCCCGGCCAGGTGCATACTCGCGAGGCGCTGCTTGAATCTGTCTGGGGTTACCGCCACGCGTCCGATACGCGCCTTGTCAACGTGCACGTCCAGCGCCTGCGCGCGAAGATTGAGCACGACCCCGAGGATCCACACATCGTCCTCACCGTGCGCGGCGTGGGGTATAAGACCGGGAA
Source organism: Corynebacterium guaraldiae (assembly GCF_053480195.1). Lineage (NCBI taxonomy): Bacteria > Bacillati > Actinomycetota > Actinomycetes > Mycobacteriales > Corynebacteriaceae > Corynebacterium > Corynebacterium guaraldiae. The sequence goes on from NZ_JBRBAU010000002.1 coordinate 145,993, forward strand.
AACCGCCGAGTAAAGGACTGCCGCTATTTTTGGTTGGTTAAGGCGAGTCCGGGATGGCGTCGTCGAGCGCTGGCGCACCTCCCTGCAGACACGTGTCCTGGGCATGATGTTGGTGGCCTCCACGGTGGTCATGATCATCCTGGCCTACGCGCTGGTGTCGGTGCTGACGCAGCAGCTGGTGAGCCAGAAGGAGGACACGGCGCTACAGGAGCTCGATCGCGCCCGCGTGGCCGTGGAACAGCAGATCGATGCCACCGGTACGGCAAACTCAACGCAGGTGCGCATCAATTCTGCACGCGCCGCCTTGGGCCAATTATCGGCGCAACAACCCGACGCCCAGGCCGTGTATGAACCGGTCATCGTCGTGGAGAATTCCGACGGCACGGCCACGACGTCCCCGGAGGGCTACCGCATCCCCGACGGGATGCGCGAGCTCGTTGGCCGGGGCCAAGTCGTGCAGCAATACGCCACGGTGGACCAGCAATCGGGAGCAACCTACAACGCGCTGATGGTGGGCACGCCCATTGAAAGCGACATCCCGAATACCCAGGTCTACCTCGTATTGTCAATGGAATCTGAGGAATCCACGATGGCGCTCATGCGTGGTTTGCTCTCGGCTGCCGGAGTGGTGGTGGTTGTCCTCCTCGTTGGCATCGCCTGGCTGGCCACCCAGCAGGTGATCGTCCCGATTCGCTCCGCCTCCCGCATTGCGCAGCGCTTTGCTGCCGGCCACCTGCGTGAGCGCATGGTGGTCAACTCAGACGATGAAATGGGCCGCCTCGCCTCCTCCTTTAACGACATGGCAGATAAGCTGTCTAAGCAGATCACCCAACTGGAGGAGTATGGCGATCTCCAGCGGCAGTTCACTTCTGACGTGTCCCACGAGCTGCGCACGCCATTGACAACGGTGCGCATGGCGGCGGATGTCATCGCGGAAGATGCGGATGAATTCAACCCTTACACCAAGCGCTCGGCGGAGCTGCTCATCAAGGAGCTGGATCGCTTCGAGGACTTGCTCGCGGACCTGTTGGAGATCTCTCGCCACGATGCCGGCGTGGCTGACCTCTCCACGGCCTCCATCGACATTCGCTCCTGCGTGGACTCCGCGCTGAGCCAAGTGGAGCACCTCGCCTCGGAGCTCGGAGTGGAGGTCGTCGTTCATGTGCCGGAGGAACCCGTCGCCGTGGAATGCGATTCGCGTCGCGTCGAGCGCATCCTGCGCAACCTGCTCGCGAACGCCATCGACCACTCTGAGGGCAATCCCATCATCGTGGACGTCGGCGCGACTGAGGACGCCGTCGGCATCGCCGTCACCGACTCCGGTGTGGGGCTCAAGGAAGGCCAAGAAGAGCTGGTGTTCAACCGCTTCTGGCGCGCGGATTCTTCGCGCAAGCGCCATTCTGGTGGAACCGGCTTGGGCCTTGCCATCGCTCGCGAGGATGCCGTGCTCCATGGGGGCACGCTCGACGCCATCGGCTACTACGGTATAGGCTCGCGCTTCCGATTGATCCTTCCACGCACCCCGGGGCAGCAGGTGGAGTCCGAGCCCATTGCTCTGGAAGAGCCGGGGGCACCGAAGCCCATAGAAGCAGAGGAACAATCCGCTCTTGAGCTGAGCGCTGATCCGGAGGCTCCTGCGGTTAAAGCAGAAACGGACAACGGGATTGTGTGGCCCTCCGAGCGTGAGGCCCGCGCCGTGGAGCCGCCTTTTAACCAAGACAGCGTGTCCGACTTCGAGGAGGAGGCTCAGCGATGATTCCAGCCCGCCGCCCGCTCGCAGTACTCAGTTGCGTCGCACTCACCGCTCTCGTTGGTTGTTCGACGTTGCCACATAACACCGATCCGCAGGTGATTAGTACCTTCGAACCGCATGACCGGGCCGACGATGCCGTCGTCGAGCCGCGCGCCGATAGCGAACCTGACTTGCTTGTCCGTGACTTCTATTCGGCCGTGGCGATTCCCACCGGAAACTACGCTGCCGCACGCACCTTCCTTTCCTCTGAGATAGCCAATTCTTGGGACCCTACTGACACCGTTCTCGTGGTGGACTCCATCGATCTGGTGACCTCGAACATGGAGGACGGTGCCCTGGAGTATTCGGTGCGCGGCAATATCATCGGCCGTCTGGCCAACGGCGGGGCCTATGTCCCCGATAACTCGCGTCTTGAGGCGACCGTTCGGCTGCGCCAATTCAATGGGCAATGGCGCATTACGGATCTGCCTACCGGTGCCGTGATTGAGCGCACCGAATTGCGCAATCGCTATCGCCCGCAGTCGCTGTACTTTTTCGATACGACTCAACGCCTGCTTGTGGCGGATCGTCGCTGGCTTTATTCGGGAAAGGATTCGATTGCCTCGGAGCTGGTCACGCTGTTGCTGCAGGGACCATCCTCCGATATCGCGCCGGCAACTTCCAGCCTGATCCCCAAGGACGCCACCTTTTTGGGAATCAATGATGGAGTCTATGAGTTCAGCGGCATGGCTTCGATGACTCAGGAGGAGCGCCTTAAGTTCGCCGCCCAGCTGGTGTGGACCCTCAACAACGCCGAGATCACGAACTCCGTCCGCGCCACCATCGATGGCAGCCCGCTTGTGGATGGCATGGAGGAGATGACCATTGATGATTTCGCGGAGTTTAACCCCGAGGTAGCCGCCCAATCGGTGCCCAAGCTCTATGCAGTCAACGATGGTTCGCTGCTTGAGGTTAAGGGTGAAGGCAGCGCCGAGGTGCCGGGCATGGCCGGACAGATTCATGACATTCAGTCCGCCGATATCTCCGATGAGGGGATGGTGGCCGCCGTGCGCAAGCGCTCCGAGAAGGAGTCGCAGCTAACGATGGGCGAGCTGGGCCACGAGCTCGAGAATTCGATCAAGGGCGAGACTTTGGCCCGCCCCACTTTTGAGGTGGGCGGCCAGGTGGCGTGGACCGTCGTCGACGGCAAACACGTGGTCCGCGTGACGCGTTCTCCGGCCACCGGAGAGCTGAGCACCGCCGAGGTTGACACCTCCGCGTTGGAGAACGTGGAGGGAGAGATTTCGGTCATCCGTCTGTCACTCACGGGAGCGCGCATCGCCATGATTATCGACGGCAGCGTGTACACCGGCGTGGTTGCCCGCGCGACGTCGGGAGAGCGCCGCATAGTCAACGTCCACCAGGTGGGCCCGGAGCTGACCGGTTCGGCGCTGTCGGTGGAGTGGCAGACGGACGGCTCCCTGCTCGTGGGTACCTCCGCTTCGAACTCTCCGGTGTGGCGCATCGAGCAAGATGGTTCTTCGGCAACAACACTGCCTACCGGAAACATCACCGCGCCCGTGGTGGCGGTGGCGTCCTCACCGTCGACGCACTACGTCACCGATGCGCATGCCCTGTTGCAGCTTCCTGCGGGCGGGTCCGAGCGCTCCTATTGGCGTGAGGTCGAAGGTCTGCAGGGCGTGCGCTCCTCACCCATCATCGCGCGCTAGAGTCGCGCTAGAGTGGGGCGCATGCCGAAAAACCGGGGGATAGGGGAGGCCGCCGCCGCACTTCTGGAACTGTTCCTGCCGCGCCCGTGCGCGGGGTGTGGCGGTGAGACCACTGCAGGCGGGGTGCTGTGCACGGCCTGCCAGGAACACCTTCGACAGGTGCCACGTCGCGTGGAACGCCCGCAGCCCCTAGGTTTTCCGGCCTGGGCCCTTGGCCCCTATTCCGATATTCGCCGTGGGGTCATCATCGCTATGAAGGAACGCGGGCACCAGGCGGTGCGAGCTCACCTCGGTGCGGTGTTGGCTGCCGGCATCGAGTACCTGCGCGCACGCGGTGATATTCCGGAGACCGCGCTGCTCGTGCCGGCGCCCACACGCGCGTCGTCGGCCCGCCAGCGCGGTGGTGATCCCGTCGCTGCGCTGTGCCAGGCGGCGTCCGCCCGGCTTCCGGGCTGGGACGTGTTCAATGCCTTGAGCACGGCCGAAGGTAGTGCGGACCAGTCGCAGCTCGGCGCGGTGGAACGCGCCGACAATATGCGCAGGGCAGTGCTCTTGCGGCCTTGTGCGCGCGAGCTGGAGGGACGCAGTGTGCTGCTTGTCGACGACGTCATCACGACCGGCGCAACTCTTCGCGCCAGCGCCGCTCGCGTGTGGGCCATCGGGGGTGACGTGGCCGGCGCGATTGTGCTGGCAGATGCGTAAGGAGGGGCGTCGCCAAGCATGCGCAGAGGGGGCCACTGACCGGGTTGGTTATGACCAGTGGTAGCATGAGGGGTGTCACAGGGAAGCGGGCATCAAGCCCCTCATCACAGGGCTGTGAGCGTCCGCAGAATGTGCAGTCATTCAGTCCCCACGAGAATAGGGAGGCATTTCATGTCCCAGCAGACCAACGCTCAGGTCACCATCACCGGCCGCAACGTGGAGGTTCCGGAGCACTTCCAGGACCGCGTCACTGAAAAGTTGGCCAAGATCGAGCGTCTTGATCCGACCCTGACGTTCTTCCACGTGGAGCTGCAGCACGAGCCGAACCCGCGCCGCGAGTCCGAGGCTGAGCGCCTGCAGATCACCGCCACTGGTAAGGGCCACATCGCACGCGCCGAGGCTAAGGAAGATTCCTTCTACGCCGCGCTCGAAACCGCCCTGGGCAAGATGGAGCGCTCCCTGCGCAAGGTCAAGGTACGTCGCGAGAACGTGAAGTCCGGCCACCGCGCGCAGAAGGGTACTGGTGAGATTGCCGCTGAGCTGGTCGCCGAGGCTGAAGCAGCCAAGCCGGCCAAGGAAGAGCGCTACATCGACCCCTACGCAGAGACCGTCGAGGATGTTCGCCCGGGCCAGGTTGTGCGCTTCAAGGAGCACCCCGCCACCCCGATGTCTGTTGATGATGCACTCAGTGAGATGGAGCTGGTTGGCCACGACTTCTACCTCTTCATCAACGAAGAGAACAACAAGCCTTCCGTGGTCTACCGCCGCCACGCATTCGACTACGGTCTCATCTCCCTGACGGATGCTGATGCTTAAGGCCTAAGCCTCCAAGGGCCTTAGCGCCCCAACCCACAGGCTCCCTGCCCCGCAGCGCACGCGCGCAGCGGGGCAGGGAGCTTTCTTAAGTCTCTATTAACATCCATTAATCCCTGTCTGCTGAGCTTTGCGTGGGGAGGAGGCGGCCGCAAGAGGGGCGCGGGGCAGTGGCCGGATTCGCACTTTGGGTTGGGTGGCGAATCATTACAGAAAAGCTAGTGAGTACAATGGCGACGAGTTAACTTATTTGTCGCGACAAGAAGGATTATCTAGACGTGTTTGGACTTTCCAAGCTGCTCCGTGCCGGTGAGGGACGCACCGTCAAGCGCCTGGCTAAAATTGCAGATGATGTTATTGCCCTAGAAGATAAATTCGCGGCGCTGTCGGATGATGAGCTAAAGGCTAAGACCGACGAGTTTAAGAAGCGCCTGGCGGACGGCGAGAAGATGAATGACATTCTTCTCGAAGCCTTTGCCACCGTGCGTGAGGCAGCCTGGCGAGTGCTCGACCAGAAGCACTACAAGGTGCAGATCATGGGCGGTGCAGCCCTGCACTTCGGCAACGTCGCCGAGATGCGCACCGGTGAGGGCAAGACCCTGACCTCCTTGCTGCCGGCCTACCTCAATGCGCTGGAGGGCAAGGGCGTGCACATCGTGACGGTCAACGATTACCTGGCCAAGCGTGACGCCGAGATGATGGGCCGTGTCCACCGCTGGCTGGGCCTTACCGTGGGCGTCATCCTTTCTGAGATGCGCCCTGCGGATCGCAAGGAAGCATATGCGTGCGATATTACGTACGGCACCAACAACGAGCTGGGCTTTGACTACCTCCGCGACAACATGGTCCGCTCGCTCAATGACACGGTCCAGCGCGGCCATAATTTCTGCATCGTGGATGAGGTTGACTCCATCCTTATCGATGAGGCCCGTACCCCGCTCATCATTTCCGGTCCGGTTGACGGCTCCTCCCAGTTCTACGGCGTCTTCTCCCAGCTGGCGCCGAAGATGCGCGAAGGCATCCACTACGAGGTGGACCACAAGAAGCGCACCATCGGTGTGCTGGAGGAAGGCGTGGAATTCGTTGAGGACCAGCTGGGCATTGAGAACCTCTACGCCCCAGAGCATTCCCAGCTGGTGTCCTACCTCAACAACGCCCTGAAGGCCAAGGAGCTTTTCACCCGTGATAAGGACTACATCGTCCGCAACGGCGAGGTTCTCATCGTGGATAGCTTCACCGGTCGCGTGCTTGCTGGCCGTCGCTATAACGAGGGCATGCACCAGGCCATTGAGGCTAAGGAAGATGTGGAGATTAAGAACGAGAACCAGACTCTGGCCACCGTTACGCTCCAGAACTACTTCCGCCTGTACGAGAAGATTTCCGGCATGACCGGTACCGCAGAGACCGAGGCAGCCGAGCTGCACTCCATCTATGGTCTGGATGTGGTTCCGATTCCGACGAACAAGCCGAACCAACGTATCGACCACTCCGACCGTATCTACAAGACCCAAGAGGCGAAGTTCGCCGCGGTGGTTGATGACATTGAGGAACACGTCGCCGAAGGCCAGCCGGTGCTGGTGGGTACAACCTCGGTGGAGCGCTCCGAATACCTCTCCCAGTTGTTGAGCAAGCGCGGGATCAAGCACTCGGTGCTTAACGCCAAGCACCACGAGGAAGAGGGTCAGATCGTCGCCCGTGCCGGTCGCCCCGGCACCGTTACCGTAGCCACCAACATGGCTGGCCGTGGTACCGATATCGTGCTCGGCGGTAACCCCGAGGTCATCCTGGATGAAAAGCTGCGCGATCGCGGCCTCGATCCCTTCGAAGATGAAGAGAAGTACCAGGAGGCCTGGGACGCCGAAATCGATCGCGAAAAGGAACACTCCAAGAAGCTGGGTGACCAGGTCCGCGAGGCCGGCGGACTGTACGTGCTGGGCACCGAGCGTCACGAGTCGCGTCGTATTGATAACCAGCTGCGCGGCCGTACCGGACGCCAGGGTGACCCGGGCGAGACCCGCTTCTACCTGTCCATGCGTGATGAGCTCATGGTGCGCTTCGTGGGCCAGTCCATGGAGAACATGATGAACCGCCTCAACGTGCCGGATGACGTGCCAATTGAGGCCAAGATGGTGTCCAACTCTATTAAGGGCGCACAGGCGCAGGTCGAGAACCAGAACTTTGAGATGCGTAAGAACGTGCTCAAGTACGACGAGGTGCTGAACGAACAGCGCAAGGTGGTTTACGCTACCCGCCACGACATCCTTGAGGCCAGCGACATCAAGGACAACATCCGCGAGATGATCGACGACACCGTGTCTGCCTACGTGGCGGGTGCTACGGCCACCGGCTATGTGGAGGACTGGAACCTGGACGAGTTGTGGAATGCCTTGGAGTCCCTGTATGGGCCGACCAAGACGCATGAGGAGCTTGTCGACGGTACCGAGTACGGCTCCGCCGGCGAAATCTCCGCTGAGCAGCTGCGCGATGCACTGGTGGCTGATGCCAACTCCGAGTACGACAAACTTGAAGAGTCCGTCAGCGCCATCGGCGGCGAGAGCCAGATGCGCAATGCAGAGCGCATGATCATCTTGCCGATCATTGATCAGAAGTGGCGTGAGCACCTCTATGAGATGGACTACCTCAAGGAGGGCATTGGCCTGCGTGCAATGGCACAACGTGATCCTCTGGTGGAATACCAGAAGGAGGGCGGCGACATGTTCAACGCCATGAACGAAGCTGTGAAGGAAGAAACTGTGCGCCAGCTGTTTATGTTGCGTAAGCAGTTCAAGGCGCAGGAAGAGGCGAATGCCGCGGACGAGGCGGAAGCCTAGTAAATGCCAACGCCACAGCGTTATTGAGCGCTGAGGCACTTCCGAGACGCCGTGTGGGAAGTACTCCCCGCGGCGTCTTTTTTATTGGAGGCACTTAGGTATATACTGGCAAATTAGTAATTATTATTCTTCGGAGGTTGAGTGAGTATGCGCCGCTTGTCTGTGCGAGTAGGTCTATCCGTGTTCGCATCTGCCACCCTGCTGGGTGGCGGCGCGGCTGCATCTGCTGTGGAGCTTGCTCCCGAAGAACAGTGCCAGCTCTCTTCCGTCTTGAGCTCGCAGGGAGATGTATCCGCCAAGGACACGGTACTCAGCTCCCAGGACATTGTCCCCACCGAGTGTGGCGCAGTGGCCACGCCGGAAAGTGTGGAAGAAACCACCAAGAAATCACCGGTAGTGGGGGCCACGATGTTCGGCGGTATCAGTTTGGCTTTGGTGAGTGCTTCCGCTGCATTCGCGGGCATCGACTGGACGCCAATCTTGATCAAGCTGGGGTCGCTTTTCTAAACTTCCGGCTCCCCGTTGCCGTGGGGATGCATGCCGACTGAAAGCAACCGGAAGGAACTCAGGTGCCGTCCAACGGCGGCGCCGGTAAAGGCGCGTCGCGTCGATCCCATCAGCACTGAGCCGAAGAACTCGCCATTCGAGCGCGCATGCAAGCTACGCAGCGCCATCCCTCCGCGCCACTCCGAGGACGCCTGGGCCTTCCGCCAAGCGCGGACATGGTTTGCAATTTCCGGTGCAAAACGTGGGTTGTTGAGGTGGCTTAAAGGCCGCAGCGCGGCGGCAACTTCTAGAACTATGACTACAAGCCCGTGGATCTCTTTCCGCGTAGCGAGGTCACCCGCAGTAGGTTGACGCTCGTAGCGGATACGCTGTGGGGCGACATACAGCTGCAAATGGCTCATGCCAGGGATGGGGGTGTACATGGGGATCGCGTCCTCTTCCGCGATAAGCGGGGCGGAGGAGTGCACGAAGGCTAGGTTCGGGGCGGGCGCGGTGAAGGAAGGTGGACGCACGTTCATTGTGCCACGGTAGGCCTATATGCGGCTAGAGCACTGCAGTGCATAAGCCGGTGAGAGCGGGCAGGCGGTATGTTCGCTATACTTTCGGACGATAAACACAGTTCAATGCGAAGGGTAGATAATATGCGTGGACTCATCGTCGATTTTGTAGGCGTTCTTGACGGCACCGAAGAAGACGTCAAGCGCTGGCGGGATCTGTTCGCCGCCGCGAAATCAAACGGAGTTGCCACCGCAATCCTTTCCAACGATCCGGGCGGCCCGGGCGCTGAGCACATTCGTGAGTGGGAATACCGCGGCATCGTTGATGCCGTTGTGCTTTCTGGTGAGGTCGGCGCTGAGAAGCCGGAGCGCGCTGCTTTCCAAGCCGCAGCGGATGCCATTGATCTGCCGATTAATGACTGCGTCATGGTGGATGACTCCATCGTTAACGTGCGTGCGGCGGTGGAAAACGGCATGGTCGGCATGCTCTACACCGTCTTCGACCGCACGAGCGTAGAGGTTCAGGCAGTCTTCGACATTGAAGGTGAGTTCTAAGTGTCGAAGGATGTGCGCGTCTTCCTGCCGGCAACCTTTTCTATGCTGGCTGAGCTCGAGGAAACCGGCCAGCTTGCTGCCCGCAGCGGTTGGGGTTTTGCGCTAACCCCCGCGCTGCGCGAGTTCTACACCGAGGGTGACGAGGAAGAGATCGAATACTCCGCGTTCCTCGAAGCATCTATGGCTTCGCTGAGGCTCTTGGCTATCGGTGATGAGGAGAAGTTTCCGCACCGCCGAGTCGTCATTTCCGTCGACGTGGACGAGTCCGTGGTGACCCCGAAGCCGGACATGGGGGAACCGGTCGTGGCGCTGGAGCCCGCGACCATCACGAAGGACAATCTTCAGGCCATCCACGTGGACATCGAAGAGTCCGAAGCCACTACTGCCAAGGCTATCGACGCCATCGATAACGCCGACCTTGGTGACGAAGATGCTGAGCTCGCCGTCGGTGATGCCCTGGATAATTTCATGGCCTTCTATGACCCGACTGAACTGCCTATCCTCGTGGAGCTTCTCTAAGTATTTTCTGGGCTTTCATCGCCGTGGGTTCATGCATGGTGCTAATCTGAGCCTTTATTGTCGTCGCCAGAAAAGGAGCACCACCATGAAGGCAACTCGCTTAGCTAGCCTTGTCACCGCTGCGGCCCTGAGCACCGCATCTCTCGTCTCAGTGCCAGCTGCCGGAGCTGAGGAAGCAGTAGCGCCGACAGTGCAGACTAACCAGACCGCGCAGGGGAGCTCTCTTCAAGGAACTGCTAACAACAAACCGGACCCCAGCAATCCGGACCCCGACATGGCCGTGATGCCTAAGACTCCGTGGCTGCGAATTCTTGAGGGCTCTTCGCAGGGGCCGGCAGGCGTTATTATCGCCATCCTTTTCGGCATCGTGAGCATCGGTCTGGCCGCGTACAAGGAGTTCGGTGATTACCTGCCCAAGCTGGGCTAAATGCTGATAGCCTGCAGGGGTAATAGTCAGCCTGATCGAAAGGTCCCCTCAGCATGTCTTCCTCTCGTCTTCGCCGGGTAGTTGCCGTCTCTACTGTGTCTGTTGCTGTCCTAGCCAGCGGTGCCGTTGCCCCCACGGCCGGAGCCGTGACCACTTCCATCAAGGATGAAAAGTGCACCATTACCTTGAGCGAGGAGGAGGCGAGCGATCTTAAGAATGCGGAGTCGAAGGACAACGATGTCGATAGCAGCCTGCTGAAGGATGGCCTTAAGATTCTTCCCAAGGACGCCGAAAAGCGTGCACGTGACGTGGAGAATCAGTCGGAAGAGCTCTACCGTGCCCTAGCTGGCTATGAGGTAGACGCTGAACTCGGTGGTGAGGAATCCGCCAAGCGCGCCAAGAACAACATTGCGGTGGTGGAGGCCTTCCGCAAGATTGCGCCCGACTACGTTAAAGCTCTCAACGCCTGTGCGAAGAAAGAAGAGCTCAATAAGGAACAGGAAGGCGGTGGCAACACCTCCTCCAACATTGACACGGGCGGCGCTATCATCCTCGGGGTTTCCGGTGGCTTGGCCGTAATCCTCATGGCGCTTCGCGCGGCAGGCCCCTACCTGAAGACCGTCCTGCCGCCGCAGCTGACGGCAATGCTCCCGATCTAAAGCCTCGGTGCCTTAAGAACGCGCAAGCCCCTTCCTTTAGGAAGCTTCGGGCTTAAGGCGCTATGGGCCTTAAGCCCAGTCAACATTGGTGCGCAGGGACGTCAGCAGGGTGCGCACTGCATCGCGACGGCGCGCAGAAGCCGTGCCTTCTTCGATGCTTAGGTCGAGCCCGCATTCGGGGTCCGCGGGTGGCCCGGCATGCGTGCAGCCACGCGGGCAGTCCTCGATGGCTTCGGCAAGATCGTCGAAGACCTCGATGACGTTCTCCGCGTCAATGTGGGCTAAGCCGAAGGAGCGGATGCCGGGGGTATCAATGATCCAGCCGCCGTGTGGCGTGCTTCCTTCAGCGGGCAAACGCAACGCCACCGACTGCGTCGACGTGTGCCGTCCCTTACCCACGGCGGAAACCTCGCCGGTCTCCCGGTTGGCATCCGGAACAAGCCGGTTCACCAGGGTGGACTTTCCCACGCCCGAGTGGCCTATGAGGGCGGTGACGTGGCCGTCGATGGCCGCACAGACGTGCTCCAGCCCGTCGTCGACGCCAGCCTCCACCACGGTGACATCCAGATCCGCAAACTCCTGTGCAAACGGAGTGGGATCAGTGAGGTCTGTCTTCGTCAGACACAGCACCGGCTGGATATTTCCGGCAAAGGCAGCGATCAAAGCACGCTCCACGAACCCGGAGCGCGGCGGCGGATCGGCCACGGCGCTCACGATGAGTAGGCGGTCGGCGTTTGCTACCACGATGCGCTCATAAGGGTCGGTGTCATCTGCGGTGCGCCGGAGGACGGAGCGGCGCTCCTCGAGCTTCACGATGCGTGCGAGGGTGTCTTTCTTACCCGAGGTATCGCCCACGACGCCGACCCGATCACCAACCTCGACCGGAGTGCGGCCCATCTCGCGGGCGCGCATAGCGGTAACCACGGGGCCGTCGTTATCAAGCGCGACACCCCAGCGCCCGCGGTCTTTGGTGATGACCATGCCAAACTTGGCATCCTTGTGCTTCGGGCGGTCCTTCGTGCGCGGTCGCGACCCCTTTCCGGGCCGGATGCGGACGTCGGATTCGTCGTAGCTGCTTGCGCGCCTAGCCACGGATCATGGCCTCCCACATATCAGCAAAGCCAGGCAGAGTCTTGGACGTGGTGTCGATGTCCTCGACCTCGACTCCTTCGACCGTCAGACCAATGATGGCTCCGGCTGTCGCCATGCGGTGATCCGCATAGGAATGCCATACCCCGCCGTGGAGTGGGGCAGGGGTGATGCGGAGGCCGTCGTCAAGTTCGGTGACGTTGCCACCAAGGGCGTTGATCTCCGCAGCGAGAGCCGCCAGGCGGTCCGTCTCGTGGCCACGCAGGTGTGCGATGCCAGTCAGTGTCGACGGCGTTGAGGCCAGAGCACACAGCGCAGCCACGGTGGGGGTGAGCTCACCGATATCGCCCATGTCGAGGTCGATGCCGCGCAGGCTGTGCAAGCCTTCCTGCGGGCCGGTCACCTTTAGGTAAGACTCTTCGCCGGGAGCCTGGGGGACATACTCGACCTTCGCGCCCATCTGCTCCAGGATGCCTCGGAAGGCATCACCCGGCTGGTGGGTTTCCTCCGGCCAGTTCGGAATGCTCACGCTGCCGCCAGAGACGGCGGCAGCGGCAAGAAACGGAGTGGCGTTGGAAAGATCCGGTTCAATGCGCCACTCGCGGCCTTCAATCTCACCATGGCGCACGTCCCAGGTGTCCTCGCCCACCTCGACGTGGACACCGGCTTCGCGCAGCATACCGACGGTCATCAGGATGTGTGGCTGGGAGGGCACTGTGCCGCCTTCGTGGCGCACGATCAGTCCATTGCGGTAGTGTGCGCCGGCTAGGAGCAGACCGGAGACGAACTGGGAGGAGGCGGACGCATCGATGGTGACCTCGCCGCCCTCCGGAACGCCGTGGGGGGTGATGGTCAGCGGCAGGCTGTCGCCCACAATGTCCACGCCCAGCTCACGCAGAGCCGCGGTCATCGTGGACATGGGGCGATTGCGGGCATAAGGGTCACCGTCGATGACAACGGGGCCATCCGCTAGCGCTGCCACCGGTGGTAAAAAGCGCATAATTGTGCCGGCTAGGCCGCAATCTACCTTCGCTCCATGCAGCTTTCCGGGAGTCACATGAAGATGCGAGCCTTGTTCGGAGATACCCACGCCCATGGCCTGCAAGGCCTCCTTCATCAGGTTGGTATCGCGGGAGACCAGCGGGTGATAGACGATAGACGGGGAGTCAGCCAGCGCAGCAAGGATGAGGGCGCGGTTGGTCATCGATTTTGACCCGGGGAGGTTTTGCGCCCAGGACAATGGCCCAGACGGTTGGGGTGCGCTCCAGAAATCAGACATGTAGTCCATAATAAAGGGCATGTGCGGAAGATTTGTTCTGTTCACCGAGTCCCTACTGGAGGAAGTAGGCGCGTGGGAGTCCATCACGGAGGTCCACGCGCCGGAAGGCTTGCCACCGGCGCGGTATAACATCGCCCCAACCCAGCCCATCGCCATCGTCCGAACCGAGGAGCATACCGCTCGCGTGGAGCCCGCACGCTGGGGGCTTATTCCGCACTGGAAGAAAGATCCGGACGGCCCGCCGCTATTCAACGGACGCGCGGAGACCGTGGCGAAGAAACCCTCCTTCCGCGATGCCTTCAAGGCACAGCGCTGCGTCATCCCTCTGGACGGCTATTACGAGTGGAAGGCCGGGGAGGATAAGAAATCCAAGAAGCAGCCTTATTACGTCACCGGCCCTGATGGCCTGTTGTGGGCGGCGGGGCTATGGGCCACGGGGATGGATAGACTGTCGGCCACGATGGTGACCACGGACGCCACGGAGGAGATGGCATGGCTGCACCACCGGCTGCCCAAGTTTTTGACCACGGAGGAAATCGCGCCCTGGCTGGCGGGGGAGGCGCTTCTGGAGCCGAGCACCGTACGGGGCTTTCAGGCACGCCCCGCGGACTCGGCGGTGGGTAATGTGCGCAACGACTACGCAGAGCTTATCGACGAAACACCGTCGACCACCCTGTTCTAGCTCACCCTGTTTTAGCGTGTGAGTGTTATGTCCATAGTGGCGTAAGGCGACCGGCTAACGCCGGTGGAATTTGCCAGACATGTGGTTGGATACTGGTATGGACAGAAGGCATATTGTCGACCGATTGTCGGATGCTCGCATGCAACCGTTTTTGGATGAGTGTGGCGGGAACTGTAAGCGCGCGCTGGCGTTATATGGATGGCATGCAGAGTTATCGTCTGCTGTTAAAGATGTTTTGGCGTTAACAGAAATCTTTCTGAGAAACGCAATTGACAAGGAATTGCTTGCTTGGAACGCCCGTAATAATGGTCCTCAAAGCTGGCTACTTGATCCGCCTCCTCGCCCCTTGCGTTCGATTGTCGGCTCCAAGAGGTCAACGGCGATTAGGTGTGCACAAGCAGCGGTAGATTGCCGTCCTTCATCTCATCCTCGTCACGGTTGTGCTATCACTCATGATGATGTGCTTTCCCATACGACTTTCGGTCTTTGGCGTACGCTACTACCGAATCATCACCCTAACGCTAATCACGCTGCACCCGAGAATGTAGGACGACAAGTTTTATGGAATCAGGCTATTAAGTCTGCGTTCCCTAATGTGACCGACCCCGACGGATCGATTACGTATTGGAACGTATCGCACTGTAACGATTTGCGTAATAAAGTCGCTCACATGGACAGTCTTCTGAATGTGAACGTGATTGTCGAATCGCGGAGAGCGTTTGAATTGATTGATTCGATGGATCACCAAATTGCAACGTGGGTGTCGTCCCGAAGCCAGGTATCAAAGGTATTTAATAAGCGTCCTAGTCAATAAAAAAGAGCCATCTGGCGCATACGTCCAGAAGACCCTTTTTAGTCATAGCAAGGGACCATGTCCTTACTTTCTGACTCTGACTATAGGTGGCACGTCCCCGTGATGTCAAGATTTTTGACTAGTACGGCTATTTCACTGCCGTAAACGTCCAAAAAGCCACTAGACATCACAGTTCTAGCGCGTGAGGTTTAGGCGGCGAGCACGTCAGCGAAGGAAAGGTCGAGCACACGGGGGAGATCCTCCGGGTTCATCTCGATGTCGAGTCCCCGCTTGCCACCGGAGAAAAAGATGGTGTCGAAAAGCAGCGCCGTTTCATCAACCACTGTCGGGAGGATGTGCTTGTGTCCCAGCGGGGAGATGCCGCCGGGGATGTAGCCGGAGGATTTGGAGGCGTCGGCAGGCGCGGCCATCGTGGCCTTAGAAGCGCCGAAGGCAGCGGCGGCCTTCTTGAGGCTGAGCTGGTTGGTAACCGGAAGGACGCACACGGCGAGCTGGCGCTTGGGGCCTTTGCCGGCGCTCAGGTCGATGACGAGGGTTTTGAAGATGCGCTCAGGCTCGACGTCGAGCGCCGCCGCGGCTGCGTCGCCGAAGTGCTCGCGGCCACCGTCGAAGGTGGAGACTCTGTGGTCTATGCCTGCCTCTTCGAGGATTTTGAGAGCGGGGGTAGCGGCGTGCGGGGTCTTCTTGGCCATAGAATCCACCCTAGACCGGAGCGCTAGGATGGTGAGCATGGCCACCGAAACGACGAGCGAGACGCTTCAGAAACAGCGATTGTTTGAGGAGCAAGCCTTGCCCTTGCTGGATCAACTGTATGGCGGAGCGATGCGCCTAACGCGCAACCCCCAGGATGCAGAGGATCTCATCCAGGAGACCTACCTCAAGGCCTATAGCAACTTTGATTCCTTCAAACAGGGGACGAATCTCAAGGCCTGGCTGTATCGCATCATGACGAATACCTACATCAACTCCTACCGGAAGGCCAAGCGCCGTCCGGTGGAATCCTCAGCGGATGAGCTGAGCGATTTTCAGCTGTATACCACGGCCGGGCATGACTCCACGGGCTTGGAATCGGCAGAGGTCGAGGCCCTCAAGCAGATGCCGGATTCGGAGATTTCCGAGGCCATGAATGACCTACCGGAGGACTACCGCATGGTGGTGTACTACGCGGATGTAGTGGGTCTGGCCTATAAGGAAATTGCGGACGTGATGGGCACACCGTTGGGAACCGTGATGAGCCGCCTCCACCGCGGAAGAAAACTGCTCCGCGCGGCGTTGAAGGACGTAGCACGTGAAAAAGGCATTGGTCGCAACCACCCAGAGATGGAGGAGAAGTAATGGAACGCGCAACAGGACGCAATTGCGGTGCGTGTAACTCTCCGGAGGTTGAAGCGCTCTTTAGGGAACTATTCGATGAATCGACGAGCTACGCGCGAGCTATGGCAATCCGCGAGCATCTTGCGCAGTGCGATGCCTGCCAGCAACGCCTTGAGAGCGAGGAAGTAGTTCGGGCACTCGTACGCAAGTGCTGTGGGGGACAGGCCGCGCCGCAGTCGCTGCGCCAGCGCATTAGCGTGCAGATTACGAGGACTGAAATTACCTGGGGATAAGCAAAGGGCTCGTTCCCGCCCACGGTGGTGGGGTGAGGAACGAGCCCTGAATGCTGACGTTATGCGTTAGGACGCTTGCCGCGGTTAGCGGACTTCTTGCGGCGATCCTTGCGCTTACGGCCACGCTTGCTCATCGCGTACTCCTTCTGTTAAGGGTAAATGAACTTATTCAACTGTAGCGGCAGGGTATGCCTGGGTGTTAATCGGGGGTGTGTCTGTTTAGGCAGATACACGGGCACGGCCGCGGCTGCGGTTGCGGCGCTTGATAGCGCGGCGCTCCTCCTCAGAAAGGCCGCCCCACACGCCGGCATCCTGGCCGGACTCGAGGGCCCACCTGAGGCAGGAAGAGGCAACTGGGCAGCGGTTGCAGACCAGCTTGGCCTTAGCGATCTGGGTGAGTGCGGGGCCGGAGTTACCGACAGGGAAGAAGAGCTCCGGGTCCTCGTCGCGGCAAACGGCTTCGTGGCGCCAATCCATGATTGAAATCTCCTAACAAATTTTTGACAGCAGTGGGCGAAGTAGGCGCACCAAGGGCAGTCCACGGTGGTGAACTGAACTGAGTGCTACTGGGTGTAAGTGGACTGGTCTGCGGTCAGTGGGGCCCTGTCTCGAGTTAGGGCCAGCGTCGACGCCGCCGTGGTTCACTTTCTGTTAACTCGAAGGATTCTCCGAGTTAAGAACTGATTTAACAGCTCGTTGTTTTTGCTACCTGAGAATAATGACACGTTTACTCAAAGTCCGCTAGGGGTAAAGGGCGAAAAGTGTCCAACGTCACTAAATAAATTCTTCCAATTTGCACTTTTCTAATGGGTGGGCGGCTGTAAGAAGCCTGTCAGTAGTTCCCCTACCTGCGGCGACGGGGAGATTGGGGTGAGTGTGGTGACCTGGATCGCGTCAAATCCATCAACCTCCTCGCTGCCCCCGAAAACACAGCAGGAGGAAAGTCGAAGCTGAGTACAGGACGTGCGAGTACTGCGGCAATTGAATTGGGCAATTGAATTGGCAGTGGGTGAAGCTTTGGCGTGGAGACTGCCTAAACCATGGGGCAGGGAAGTAGACTAAACGCCCGTGAATAAGAAGAAGAACCAGCCCTCAACGACACCTGACCGAGCTGCCGAAAACCGTGCACCGCGTACGGTGATGGCGGCTGCCGGCATCGCCGTGGTCCAATCCATCGCGGTTATCATTTTCGGCATCTTCCTCATAGTCCGTGAGGTTGCTGGCGCTGAGAACGGCTCCATGGTGTCTGATTCCGGCGCATCGAGCTTCGTGGGCCTGGGCACTGCCATCTTCATCTTTATCGTGTTTGGCTTTGTCATCGTCGGCTCGTGGGCCTTCGTCAAAGGCAAACGCTGGGGCCGCGGAGCCATCGTGCTGGTGGAATTCATCCTGGGCGCCATGGCTTTTCAGATGTTTAGCGGCGGCTCAGCGCTGCTAGGCATCGTGACCTTGGCAAGCGCCGGGCTCGTCCTATACCTGCTTATGGCGCGGCCCGAGACGGCGCAGTGGGCTGAAAGCCACTTTTAGTAGGGCACGCCTAGGCGGCGGTGAGCGCCACAGCGGTGTCGCCGCGCTGCTCAACGATGACCGTGCCCGCTAGCGTTAGCGAAATCGGGCCGGAATAGCCGTCACGGTCAACGGGAATGGTTTTCTCGGTTTTCCCGGTAGACCAGTTCACCACGTCGATCCCCTCCTCAGTGGGGACGAGTAGGCGTTCGTCGACTGCGACGCCGGTTCCCACCGCTTGCTCGAGAATGTGATCCACCTTGAGCTCTGTAGGGGTAAAGAGGTAGAGACGCTCGCCGTCGAACCACGACATGTGGTGCGGCAGATCCGCAATCGCGGGCGCAAAGGGGGACGCGGCGTTGGTGATGGACTTCGAAGGCTCAACGTCCGTGGAAGACAGTGTTTCACCTTCGAAGCTATAAGAGACGATGCGCGGTGAATCGCCAGGGAGGAAGACTGCGGCCGCCTCCTGGCCGTAGGCGATGAGGCGCGCACCAGGATCCTCAATTTCGATGTCCTTTGTAATTTCCGGAGAACGGGAATCCTCAGGAGTGGCATTTTGGATGCGCAGCCACGTGGAGTCCGGGGAATCTGGGCAGGTTTCGGTGACACCCAGTGTTTCGGTGCGGGTCAGCGCTGAGGTGATGGCGCAGTCCTCGTGGGGCTGTAGGTTTGGCTCCTGTTTGGCGTCGACATCACCGTACTCAACCGAGCGCACGAGATCCGAGCGCCAGAGCTCTACGCGCTCTGCGGAAACGGTGCCCACGCGGTCATTCGACATGATGGGGACCACCTCTTCGGAATTGCGGGCGCTACGGGTATCGGAGTATTGGCCGGTGGCGGCATCGATCGCCACTACATCGCCGCAACCATTGCCTGCGTCATAGGAAGCCACAATTTTGTTCCACGCTGTGGTGAGCGAACACAGGTCGGCATCGCGGCGTTGATAGGTCCAGACTTCGTCGCCGGAGGCGTTCGAAGCGCTGAGCATATCGCCGTCATGGGTGATTAACAGGCCGCTGGAGGATACCGCGCGAGCCTGTCCCGGCACGAGAGTGTTGGGAAGGCTGAAGGCTTCGGTGAGGGAGCTCGGGATGGCATCGAGAAGCGCCGGTTCATCGCCGGACGCGGCGTCCACCGCCGGGGTGAGCTCCGCCTTATGAATGGGTGCGGTGATGACCGCGCCGCCGATGGCGATGGCGCAGACCGCACTGATCGCGCCCACGGCAATCCAGTCCGCCTTCGTGGAGCGCAGGATGGGAGCCTTCTTCGACGAGTCGACCTTTGCCCGGGCCTTATCCAGCTGGGATTCCTGGGTGTGCTCGGTGCTCATCGGTGCCCTCCTTGACGGGGATTGCGTTTGCGGGAACGGGTGCGGCGAGAGGCGCGGGCGGAAGCCGCCGAGGAACGCGAGGAGCCTCCACGCGGCGATTCCCCGCGCGAGCCCGAACGCTTCGCTGCGCCCAGCACCTTGGTGGGCGGACCAACGGTGTCAGAAACACCCTCGGGAATATCGAGCGCTTGCGCAAGCTCAGGAGAGGTGCTGAACCACTGTGGCGGCTCGGGCTGGTCCAGAGAAAGCTCATCGTTGATAATCTGCCATTTGCTCAGCTCATCGAAGCCGACGAGCGTTACCGCCGTGCCGGTGTGGCCAGCGCGGCCGGTGCGGCCAATGCGGTGGACAAAGGTCATGGGGTCATCCGGCACCTGATAGTTGATGACATGGGTGACATCATCGACGTCGATGCCGCGAGCGGCGACATCCGTGGCCACGAGTATTTCCACGGTGCCTTCGCGGAAGGCGGAGAGCGAGCGCTCGCGAGCCTTTTGATCCAAATCGCCGTGGACCGCGCCCACGCTAAAGCCGCGCTGCGCTAGCTCGTCTGCGACGGCGGCTGCCGAGCGCTTGGTGCGCGTGAAAATGATGGTGCGCCCGCGGCCTTCTGCCTGCAGGATCTTTCCCAAGACCGCGATTTTGTCCATGCGGTGTGCCTGGAAGGTGACCTTGCGCGTGGAGGAATGGGTCTGTTGGGCGTCGCCGGACTCGGCGCGAATGTGGACCGGCTTGGTGAGGAAGGTGCGGGCCAACGTCACGATGGGCCCGGGCATGGTGGCGGAAAAGAGCATGGTCTGGTGCGGGTTGCCGTGCAGGAGGGAGAGAATCTTCTCAATATCCGGCAGGAAGCCCAAGTCCAGCATCTCATCGGCCTCATCCAGAACCAGAACGCTGACCTGGTCGAAGGACAGGTGCTTCTTCTGGCAGAGATCGAGCAGGCGGCCCGGAGTACCCACGACGACGTCCGCGCCCCTCTTGATCTGTGTGATCTGCTCTTCGTAGGGACGTCCGCCGCACAGGGTGACGACGCTGAGCGGAAGATTAGCGGCAGCAACCTTGAGGTCCCCGCTGACCTGGATGGCCAGCTCACGGGTCGGCGCGATGACCAGTGCACGGGGAGTGCCGTCGAGCTCCGGGATGTCGGCGTCATCGAAAACGCGATCCAGCAACGGCACGCCGAAACCATAGGTCTTGCCCATGCCGGTGCGCGCTTGGCCAATGAGGTCGTGGCCATTCAGGGCGATGGGCAGGGTGAGCTCTTGGATGGCGAAGGTGTGCGTAATCCCGTTCTCAGCGAGGGCATCACAGATCTCTACGGCGACGCCGAGCTCGGCAAAGGTAGGGGATTCGCGGGAATCGCGGGATGATTTCGGGGCAAGCACACCTTGATAGTAGAGGACGTGGCTATAGTGGGGCCATTAGAGCGCCGGGGGCGCAGGCCTCATGGCACGGACTAAAGAACACGATTCAAGGGAGTAGACACCACATGGACATCAAATTTGGCTTCGCCGATACCGCCCGCGAACTGGTCATTCACGCGGATGGTGAGCGAGAAGAGCTGACCCAGACCATCAACAACGCTTTGGGGGAGAACTCCACTCTCGAATTGAAGGACACCAAGGGTCGCACCTATATCGTGCGGACCGAGCGTGTGGTCTACGTGGAAATCGGCACCGTGCGCGCCCACACCGTAGGATTCGCAGGCTAAGTACGCGCTCGCTGCCTCAGCGGGTAGCCTAAATGGCCATGGATAATCCCGCGGAACTTAAGCAGCGCCCACAGTTCGTCTCGGCGGTGGAGCGTTTCGCTCGCGAGTACGGCTGGTGGCGAGTGGTGGCGATCCCCGTCATGGTCGTCATCACGGTGTGGGTGGTGGTTGATGTTTTTCGTTCGCCGGCCCAGGAAGCGGAGGTCTCGGCGGCAGGGGAGACGTCGGCAAGCACTGCGGCTGTTGACGCATCCTCGCGCAAGGGGCCTGATCCCGCCAATGCCAGCGCAGTTGCCGCAGCCAAGGATGGCTTGCCCGCCGGCGGTGATTTCACTGAACAAGGAGACGAAAGCTACCGCGACGCGGGCCCATCCTCTATGCATGCGGGTAAAGGCGGGAAGCAAACCATCCGGTTCTCAGTCGAAATCGAAAATGGTGTGGACACCTCCGCCTATGGCGGCGATAGGGCCGTCGTAGCGCTGGTCGACGCCACCCTGGCCGACCCCCGCGGGTGGACCGCCAACGGCGACCTTGAGTTCATCCACGTCAAGGCTGATGACAATCCCGATACGCACATCCGCCTGACCTCGCTGGGGACCACGGCGAAGTTGTGCGGCGCGCAGTTGGAATCAGAAACCTCGTGCCATACCACCATTACCGGGGAGTCCACGGTGAACCTCAACGAGTCCCGCTGGGTCCGGGGCGCTGCACCATTTGAGGGGGATGTGGGCAATTACCGCCAGTACTTGATCAACCACGAGTTTGGTCACGCCATCGGATTCGCCGCGCACCAGCCCTGTGGCGGCGCCGGTAAACTCGCACCGGTCATGATGCAGCAGACGCTGAGCTTAAATAACGCGCAGCTCTTTGAGAAAGAGCCAAACGAGATCTATCCGGATGAGGATGTCGCCTGTGAGCCGAACCCCTGGCCCTATCCGACTCCCGCAAGTTCCGATCACACTAAACCCGAGTAAATCGGCCCGAAGCTAAAAAGGACTGTTTCCCCAATGCCACTGCCTCCTGAGCCCGTTCTTGCAGCCTTTAACGCTGAGTTCCATCCCCGCAGAACGCAGGGAGAGCTCGTGGGGCCTGCCTGGGATAACGGGATTCGCGTCGGGGATATTGTCTTTGCCGAAGCTCGCGCGTGGACCAGCTGGTCCGCCAAGGTGCGTGAGAAGCTAAGCCTGCCGGGAGCGCGCATTGCCCGTCCGGTGCTGACGGCGGATGGGCGCTACACAGCTGCCGGGTGGAAGGCCACGCAGTTCGTGGAGGGGCAGTTGCGCGGGCGCATTGATGAGACTGCCCAGTTGGCGCTGCGGCTCGATGAGGCCCTAGATCTGGCGCCGCTGCCCACGATGGATAGGCGCGAAGATGTTTTTGCGCGGGCGGAGAGGGCTGCCTGGGAGGAGAGCGGTGAGGCCTATTCCGATACTGAGCTTGCAGGGCTTCCGCTGGTCACCGCGCACGTGGATGTCCTGGGGACCACGGTGTTCTCCGGGGCTAACCCGCCGGCGCTGACTGATATTGTGCCTTCCGCGGCCCCGCGCCCGGTGGGCTGGTCCGCCGCGGTGGTCATGGTGGATGGCCTCATTGCGGGGGCGGTGGACGATGAGATTTGTGCTCGCTTTGCGTCAGTGCCCGGTATACAGCAGTTGCTCTTGCGTGCTGTGGCATACCGCCGTTACGTCAATATCCTGCACCCGCGGTCAAAGGCGACCGTGCGTTCGAACATCGAAAGGGTAGAAGCGGCCCTCGTGTCCGCAACATCTGACAGACTGTAGGGCGTGAAGTACAGCAGCGAATCCCCCACACGTACCGGCGTCACGCTTCCCCCCTCGCCGGATGTCCGCCTTATTCCCCGAAGACGTCGTGCCGCCACGCGCACGTGGGACGTGCCATTGCCGCAACAGGGCACGTGGCGAGTCCTGGGAGCGGCGGGATCGGGAGTATCGAGCCTGCTTATCGACGTTGTCTTGGCACAACTGAACGCCGGCGCCGATGCCTCCGGCATCCTTGTCGTTGCCCCGTCCAAGGAATCCGGCTCGTTGCTGCGCCGCGAGTTAGCTGAAAACCTCGATGACTACGCCGCACAGACCTCGATGGTGCGCTCGGTACACTCGCTGGCTTTTGCGCTCCTGCGCCAAGGCAGCGAGGAAGGGCTGCGCCTCATTACCGGTGCTGAGCAGGATGCGGTGATCCGTGAATTGCTCCAGGGGCATGCTGCCGATGGCAGGGGCGCGTGGCCGGAGGAGATGCGCCCAGCCCTTGAGTACGTGGGGTTTGCGCGCCAACTGCGTGACCTGTTGCTGCGCTCCATCGAACGCGGCCTGGGGCCTTCAGATTTGGAAGAGCTGGGACAGCGCTACTCCCGGCCCATGTGGGCAGCCGCGGGCGAGTTCCTGCGCGAATATGAGCGCACCCAGGCGCTGGCGGGTTCGCATTCCTACTCCGCTGCGGAGCTGGTTAGCCAGGTTCTTCTGCGCCCGGAGCTGCTGCGTGAGCATCCATGGCACACCATCGTGGTCGATGATGCCCAGCTGCTGGACCCGACCTCAGGGCAATTGATTGCTGAGCTGGCGAAGACCGCTCGACTCACAGTGATTGGTGGTGACCCCGACCAAGCGGTCTTTGCCTTCCGCGGTGCCAACTCGGAATTCCTCACCACTTGGGAAGCAGAGAACGAGCTGCGTCTGAACTCTACGCACCGCACGCCTTCCCCGGCGTGCGTCAGCGTTGTGGATTCCCGCGGTACTTTGCGTGATGTATTGGCTAATACGGTTCGCCGCCGCCACCTCGAAGACGGGGTGCAATGGCGCGATATCGCGGTGATAGTGCGCTCCACCGGGGATATTGGTCCCGCCCGTCGCACACTGCTTAGCGCTGGCGTGCCGGTACATATCAATCCCACAGACGTTGTGCTTGCAGAGCAGCGCTTGGTCAAAGCAGTGCTCTTAGCATTGCGCGCCTTGGAGAACGAACTCGATCCTGCAGAGCTCGAGGACCTAATTACCGGGCCTGTCGGTGGAGCTGACCCGGTAACATTGCGCCGACTCATCCGCGGCCTGCGCCGTTGGAAGCCGGAGCAGCGCGGAATGGAATCGCTGCGTGAGCTGCTGGACGGTGAGTTGCCGGACTTCAATAACCTTCTCACGGAGCGCGAGGAAGCGATTCTGGCGCGCATTCGCGGTGTGCTGTCTGCTGGGCGTGCGGCCCTGCGCGCGGGAGCTGCCGTTGAGGAAGTCCTCTGGGAGGTGTGGCAGGCCACCGGTTTGGACACGCGCCTACAGGCAGCGGCTCTGCGCGGTGGTGCCGCGGGCTCCCAGGCGGACCGCGACCTGGATGCGATGATGGCGTTGTTCGACGCTGCCGGTGATTACGCCGAGCGCCGTCCGGCGGCATCGTTGGAATCCTTCATCCTGCACATCACGGAGCAGGAGCTGCCTACCGGCGTGCGCGATCGCCGCGCTGCCTTGCCCGATGCTGTAGAGATCCTCACTGCGCACGGCGCGGTGGGGCGCGAGTGGGACACCGTCATTGTGGCGGGCGTTCAAGAGGGCACATGGCCCTCGGTGGGGGAGACCGGCTCCCTCTTTGGGCAAGAAGACCTCATCGATCTCATCGACCGCGACATCACGCCTGGCACACCGGTGAGCCACGTGTCCGGGCGCTTAGCGGAGGAGCGCCGCCTCTTCCACGTGGCTACCACCCGCCACTTGAGCCGCCTGCTCATCGTGGCGGTGGATTCACCGGAGGGCGATGTGGTGGAGGAGCCCTCCCGCTTCATCGACGAATTCCTTTCTGCACGCGGAGTCGATGTTCCCGGTGCACAAGCGCGCCGGGAAGCCGGCAAGCGCTTGGCGCGCCAGGCCTGGCCGCGCGAGTTGGGCCTCGAGGTTCCGGATCCGAGCCCGGTCACACTGCATAGCGGTTCACGTGGCGATGAGGAAGTGGATCCCCTCGATGTCTCGGTGTTGTCAGTGCCTTCCTTCGTGGCGCAGCTACGCCGCTGCGCTACCGATCCGGAAACCGGAGAGGCGGAGCGCTCCCAAGCGGTACGGCAGTTGGCACGTTTGGCAAAGGCCGGGGTCCCAGGGGCGCATCCGGATCACTGGTGGGCCGCGCGCGGCGTGGCCTCCGAGCTTCCGCTGCGTGGTTCGAGCACAGTATCGCCGTCCCGGGTCGATGCCCTGCTCACGTGCCCGCTCAACGCCGTGTTGGGGCAGCTGGTGGAGGATGATTCCTCGAACATCAACCTCGTGCGGGGCAACCTGGCGCATGCCTTCTTGGAGGCTTTAGGCCGCGGCGCGGCCGCAGAGCCTGCGAAGCGGCTGGTGCTCGATGCCTTCGACTCGCTTGTGGAAGGCCCAGCGTGGCACCGGGAAGCTGAACGCGCGGACTTTGAACGCCTCATCGACCGCACCCATGGCTGGGTGCTCTCGAGTTCAGTCTCGCTCGAGCCCGTGGGCGTCGAGGTTCCCGTCACCGTGGATATCGGTCCTGATGTCACCATCCGTGGGTTCATCGACCGGCTGGCAAAAGCCGGCGAGGACTATGTTGTGGTGGATCTCAAGACGGGGACAAAAGTCCCGTCGGCGACCAGCGCTCAGGACAACACTCAGCTCATGACGTATCAATTGGCGCTAGCACACGGACAGCTCGTCGGGGCTGCAGCAGAACCAGGTAGCGAATCTCATGACGTGTCCATCCGGACCGGTGATGGCCTGCCGCGCGGCGGTGGTGTTCTGGTGTTCCCGCGGTCGAGCGCTGCCTCCGTGCCCACCCGAGAACAAGCCACCAAGCCCCCAGAAGAGCTTGCGGAATTTGCACAAATGCTGCCCGCACTCGTGGCTGAGCTGCGCGGACCGGATCTGACCGCGCGCGAGAATGCCGATTGTGATCGCTGCCCAATCCGCTCTATTTGCCCCGTGATGAATGAAGGAGGTCTGGTGACCAATGCCTAAGAATCCGGCTCAACACTTCAGCCCTGAGGAGCTTGCTGCCGCGCTGGGCAAGCCTTTTCCTCCCACCCCGGAACAGGCCGCTGTTATCGATGGCCCGCTCGGTCCGAAACTCGTCGTGGCCGGCGCTGGCGCCGGTAAGACGGAAACGATGGCCTCACGCGTGGTCTCACTCGTGGCGAATGGTCTGGTGCGGCCGGAGCAGGTCCTCGGCCTCACCTTTACCCGCAAGGCCGCCCAGCAACTGGAGCAACGCATCCGCCGCCAGCTGTTGACGCTGCGTTCTTCTGGAATCCTTGCCCCGGGCAGCCCGGCGGCTGAGGCGGTGGAGAATATCGCCCCCAACGTGTCCACGTATGACTCCTATGCAGGCGATCTCGTCCGCGAGTATGGCTTGCTCATGCCGGTGGAGCCGAATGCCCGCATCATCACGGAGGCGGAACGCTACGCCATCGCTCATGAGGTGGTCAGCAACTACACGGGCTCGCTGAGCACCGATAACGCGGTGGCCACGGTGACCGCGACCTTGCTCAAGCTCGCGGAAACGATGGACGGGGAGCTCAAGGATCCGCAGGATCTCTATGAGCACGAGGACATCTTCCGAAAGACCGCTGAGGATCTAGAAAAGAGCAACCGGACTAAAGGTGAGTTCGGCAAAGACTTGCAGAAGTACTTGGATATCCAGCGCCTGCGCTTGGAGTACCTGCCCTTGGTGGAAGCTCTCAAGAAAGAGCAAGCGGAGCGCGGGGTGATCACCTTCGGTGAGCAGATGTCCATCGCCGCCACCCTGGCCAAAAAGTTCCCGCTTTTGGGTGAGCAACAAAGCGCGCGCTACCGCGTCATCATGTTGGATGAGTACCAGGACACCTCCCACGCGCAGCGCATCCTATTGCGCTCCCTCTTTGGTGGCGAGCGCGAGGGACTATCCGTTACTGCGGTTGGTGATCCCATGCAGTCCATCTATGGCTGGCGTGGCGCGACGGCCGAAAACCTGGAGGCTTTTGTCACGGACTTTCCGCAGCCTGATGGCACCCCGGCGCCGAAGGATCAGCTCACCACCTCTTGGCGCAACCCGTCGACGGTGCTGGGGCTGGCCAATGACGTGGCTTCGGAGCTCTTCTCCTCAAGCCCCGGCGAGCGCCCCGTCGATGAGCTGTCGCCCAAGCCCACGGCACCGGCCGGCACGGTTGAGCTGGGTTACTTCACATCTGAGGACGAGGAGCGCGCCTTCATCGCTGAGCACCTTCGTCAGCTCTATGAGTCCACGCCGGAAGGCGAGGATTTCAGCGCCGCCGTACTCGTGCGCACCAATAGGCAATCGCCTTTGATCGCCGCCGCCTTGGATGAGGCTGGCGTGCCCAATGAGATCTTCGGCCTGGGTGGCCTGCTCTGGCAGCCAGAGATCCAAGACCTCGTGGCGGTGGCTACGCTCTTGGTGCGTCCACAGGACAGCGCGGCGGCACTGCGTGTGCTGACCGGTCCGATGTGCGGCTTGGGCATCGCCGATATCCAGGCGCTGCATTCGCGTCAGCGCAACCTCGCAGGCGCCACCGAGGGCCGCACGCGGTGGGAGGGCGGTGATCCTTTGGAGCACCTGGCTATCCAGGTCGAAGAGATCACTGCGGAGGGCCCGGACCAGGTGCTGGGGCTTGCCGACGCCCTCGCAGACCTCGGCGAACGCGATCGCTACAGCGCCGAAGGATTGGAACGCATGGAGGAGGTCTCCTCCAAGCTGCGTCACTTGCGCACCTATTCCCTGGGGAAATCGTTGAATGACATCATCGCCGACATTGAGCTGCTCTTCGGCCTGCGCACCGAAGTCCTCGCTTCCGGTAAGGCTGGTGGGACTACGCACCTCGACGCTTTCGCTGACTTCGTCGCGGGCTTCCACGGGGATGGCCTGGCCGGCCTCTTGGACTACCTTGAGCTGGCTAAGGAGAAGGAAGATGGACTCGAACTGGGAGAGGTCCCGCTCGTGCGCAACCGCGTGCAGATCATGACGGTGCACAAGGCCAAGGGCTTGGAATGGGAGCACGTGTGCGTGGCACATGCGGATTCCTCGAGCTATAAGGCACAGGCGGAAACCTTCCTGACCAAAATCGAGAAAGCCCCGGGCGATGAAGACGTCATTGATGTCCCCGAGGATGCGGTGACACGCACCGACTTCGACAAGGCGTGCACAGCATTCAAGGAGCAAAACCGCGAGTTCCAAGCAGAGGAAGCAGCGCGTCTTTTCTACGTGGCCATGACCCGCACCGAGTCCACGTTGACGGTGACGGGCTCCGGCACCAACAGGATGAAGGGAAAGAATAAGAAAGGCCCTTATTCCTACCTGCAGTTGCTGGCGGATAAACACCCAGATCTGGTGGTCCATTGGGAGGTCCCCGAAGTTCCGGAAGAAGAAGCAGAAGGCGCGGTTAACGAGGCGTCTTTCCCCTCGCTGACCCCGCAAGCGGAAGCGCTGAAAGCAGCAGACGCGGTGCGCGCGGCGATGGAGGACTTACCGGCGCTGCGTGATGGCGAAGTCTTCGGGCTCTGGGAGCAGGAGGCGAGTGCGCTCATCGAAGAACACAAGGCCCTTCAAGCCCCCGTGGTCGATGTTGAACTGCCTGGCGAGCTGACGGCCTCCGACATGGTGGCTATGTCGGCGGATCCCACCCAATTCGCGCGCCGCCAGCGTCGCCCCATTCCCTTCAAGCCCAATTCCTATGCCAAGCGCGGCACAGCTTTCCACGCCTGGCTGGAGGATCGTTTTGGTTCCCCAGCCTTGCTGGGGGAGGACGAGCTGCCAGGCTCGCACGACGAACCGGACCATGACTTGGAATCCCTCAAGGAGTCTTTCCTGGCCTCCGAGTGGGCACAGCGCACTCCCGCTTATGTCGAGGCACCCTTCGAGATCACCATTGGGGACTCGGTTGTCCGCGGCCGCATGGACGCGGTGTTCCAGCAGCCGGATGGCTCCTGGCTCATCGTGGACTGGAAGACCGGCCGCCGTCCGCAGGGCGCCGCATTGGCCTCGGCGCAGATTCAGCTGGCTGTCTACGCAGAAGCATGGCGGCGCATCCACGGCGTGGAGACCGTCCGCGCGGCGTTCTTCTACGTGCATGAGAATTATCTCTTGGAGCCGGATGACTTGCCCACCGGAGCACGGTTGGCTGAGCTTTTAAGCTCCGCAGTTTCCACGCCACCGGGGTTGAGTCTAAGGTAGTCTCACGAGGAAATCCGCACTGTCTAGGGAGGTTGGCACTTCGTGCCTAAGCACTTAGGTAAACGCTTTACATCGCGTTTCTTGTCGCAGGTTGAGCTGACCTCGCAGCCAGATCATGCGCTGATCGACGTCATCACGATCCCGCGCACGCAGAGCACCAGCCCGTGGAAACAGCTGGCAAGCCGCGTTATTTGGGCCATGGGGCTGTTGGTCTTCGTCACCATCGTCGTCTTTTTCGACGGCGATGGCTACAGCGAAGACCTATCTTTCCTCGATGCCGCCTACTATTCAGCGGTGTCGTTGACCACTGTGGGCTACGGCGATATCGTCCCTGTGACCCCCACGGCGCGCTTTATCAACCTCGTTATTGTTACTCCGGCCCGCCTGCTCTTCCTTGTTTTGTTGGTCGGTGCTACCTTGTCGGTTCTGACGGATCGAGCCCGTCGCACGTTTGAAATCCAGAATTGGAGAAAGCAATTGCGTAACCACACCGTCGTCATCGGCTATGGCACCAAGGGCGCCGGTGCGGTCGCCGCGCTTATCGCCGATGACGTCCCAGCCTCCCAAATCGTGGTCGTAGACAATAACCGTGCGGCCCTAGCCAGCGCCGAGCACCATGGCCTTGTCACCATCTATGGCTCCGGAACCAAGCAGGATGTCCTGCGCATCGCCGGAGCGCAGCACGCCTCCTCCGTGGTGGTGACGCCGTCCACGGACGATACCGCGGTGCTGTGCACGTTGTCTGTGCGCGAGCTCAATCCGAAGGCCAAGGTTGTCGCGTCTGTGCGCGAATCCGAAAACCGCCACCTTCTCCTGCAGTCCGGTGCCGACTCGGTGGTCACCTCCGCGGAAACGGCCGGCCGCCTCCTGGGCCTTGCCACCGTGACGCCGACGGTGGTGGAGATGATGGAGGATCTCCTCTCTCCGAATGAGGGTTTCTCCGTGGCCGAGCGCGCTGTACGCGAATTCGAGGTGGGCTCTAACCCGCGCCACCTCGCGGACATTGTCCTGGCCGTCCTGCGCAACAACGAGCTGCACCGCGTCGACACGGCAGATGCCTACGCGCTCAAGCCCGGTGACCGCCTGCTCTACATCAAGCACGAGATGCAGCAAGCCGCGGAAGATACCGATGAAGATGAGGACGAAGGCAACTAATGTTCCTGCCCGTCACCGAAGCCGGCCGCGTTCCGGTAACGCCACAAGGGCAACCTGTTTACCTGGCTGAGCCGGCTGGGGATATCGTGGTGACAGCCGGGTCCATCCACGCTTTCCTCATGGACAGTGAGTCCGCCGAACGGCTCGGGACATTGCGCGATGCCACCTTCTTCAACGGGCAGCGCGATATTCTCAAAGCGCTGCACCTGATTCGTAACCGTCGTGAAGCGCGCTTTGATCCGCGCACTGGGCGTGAGCTGTCCTATCCTGCCCCGGGGGCCGTGGGCCACGACGGCGAGCGCCTCGTTTTCCCGCGCCTCGATCCGGCCGTCATCGGCATCATCCGCCACCCAGAAACGGACCGTATTCTGTTGGCTCGCAACCGGCACCGTTCAGGGTTCTTTTCACTCATTGCCGGTTATGTCGATCCCGGCGAGACCCTCGAAGAGGCCATGGTCCGCGAGGCTTTGGAAGAAACCGGTCGCCGCGTTGAATCAGTTTCCTATTGGGGCTCGCAACCCTGGCCACCGAGTGGTTCGTTGATGGTGGGCTTTTCCGCGGTCACGGAGGATGTCCGGCCCGTGTGCGATACTGACGGAGAGCTCGCGGAAGTGCGGTGGGTGTCCCGCGCTGAGCTGCCAGAACTGACCATTGCCCGCAAGGGCTCAATTGCACACACGATGATTATGGAGTGGTTCCACGGTGATGAGACCGGATCTGTCCCTGCTCGATGAAGACCAGCGGGCCGCAGCCACGGCGCCGCGCGGCCCGGTCTGCATCCTCGCGGGTGCCGGTACGGGCAAAACGCGCACGATTACCTA
This sequence comes from Corynebacterium guaraldiae, assembly GCF_053480195.1. Taxonomy (NCBI): domain Bacteria; kingdom Bacillati; phylum Actinomycetota; class Actinomycetes; order Mycobacteriales; family Corynebacteriaceae; genus Corynebacterium; species Corynebacterium guaraldiae. Next base: position 177,128 of record NZ_JBRBAU010000002.1, read on the forward strand.
TCGCATCGCCCACATGGTGGACCAGGGCTTCGTCAACCCGCAACGCGTTCTGGCCGTCACGTTTACTACTCGTGCCGCAAGCGAAATGCGCGAGCGTCTCAATCAGATGGGCGTCGGGGGAGTGCAGGCCCAAACCTTTCACGCCGCGGCGCGCCGTCAGCTGAAGTACTTTTGGCCGCAGGTTGCGGGGGATCTGCCTTGGCAGCTCATCGACAACAAGTTCAGCCTCGTGGGGCGCGCGGTGCGCTCACTCGGATTGGACAACAACAAGGACACCATCCGTGACTTCCTGGGGGAAATCGAGTGGGCAAAGTCCTCGCTGATCAGCCCCGAGGGTTATCCCGGCATCATCGAATCCACGGACCGCGAGGCACCGGGGGACCCGGCCAAGGTGGCGGAGGTCTTCCGCCGCTATGAGGACATGAAGGCCACCCCGGATGTCATGTACCTCGATTTCGATGATTTGCTCATGCATATCGCCGGTGCCATCGAGAACGTTCCTTCGGTGGCTGAGGTATTCCGTGAGCAGTACCGCACCTTCGTGGTGGATGAGTACCAGGACGTCACGCCGCTGCAGCAGCGAGTATTGGAGGCGTGGTTGGGGGAGCGCGATGACCTGACGGTTGTGGGTGATGCTAACCAGACCATCTACTCCTTCAACGGGGCTTCCCCGGAGTACTTGCTGAATTTTTCTCGCACTTATCCGCAGGCCACTGTGGTGAAGTTGCAGCGAGACTACCGCTCCACCCCGCAGGTGACGGACTTGGCCAACGAAGTTATCTCAAAGGCTTCGGGCCGCGCTGCGGGAACCCGTCTGGAGCTGCAGGGTATGCGCGAGCCCGGCCCCGAGCCCACGTTTAAGGCCTATGAGTCTGAGGAGATTGAGGCCAAGGAGGTCGCGGGCCAGGTTCTGACCTTGCTCAACCAGGGAGTTAAGGCCTCGGAGATTGCGATCCTCTACCGCATCAACGCGCAGTCGGAGCAGTTTGAGCAGGCGCTTGCCGACGCCGGAGTGGTCTACCAAGTCCGCGGCGGCGAAGGCTTCTTCCGCCGCCCAGAGATCTTGGAGGCCATCCGCGTGCTCATCGCCGCCACGCGCCGCGATGATCTGCCGAACGATCCGGTGGCCGTGGCGCGCGCGGCCTTCGTGGAGCTGGGACTGTCCGCCACGGAGCCGCAGGGCGCGCAGGCCCGTGAGCGCTGGCAGTCACTCACCGCACTGGTGGATCTCATCGCACAAATCGTGGAGGACCACGAGGGCATCGACCTTCCCGGCGTGCTCGGTGAGCTACACCGCCGTTCCGAAAACAAGCACAACCCCACGATGGAGGGCGTCACCTTGGCCACCATCCACGCAGCCAAGGGCTTGGAGTGGGATGCGGTCTTCCTCGTGGGCCTCACCGAAAAACTGTTGCCCATCAACCACGCCATCAAGGCCGGCGATGAGCACGTGGAGGAGGAGCGCCGCCTGTTTTATGTCGGCATTACCCGTGCCCGCGAACACCTAGCTCTGTCGTGGGCGTTGGCAAAGACCACCGGCTCGCGAGCCTCGCGTGAGCGCACTCGTTTCTTGGATGGCGTGGTGCCAGGAATCGAAGAAAGCCAATCCTCCAACCGCCGCTATCGCCCGCGCCGCTGCCGGGTGTGCTCGGGCCAGCTCAGCAGCCCAGCGGAAAAGGTCTTAGGCCGCCACGAGTGGTGTAAATACGAGGGCGATGAGGATGTCTTCAACGCACTGCGCGCGTGGCGCGCGTCCGTGGCGAAGGACTCTCAGGTGCCTGCTTATGTCGTGTTCTCTGACGCTACCCTGCAAGCGATCTCGGAGGCGCTTCCCACAAACGAGGCGGAGCTGCTCGATATCTCCGGGGTGGGCCCTTCCAAGCTGGAGCGCTATGGTGCGGAGGTGCTGCAGATCATCGCGTCTGCCCGCGCTTAAACACCGGCGCAATACGCGCAGCGCGGGTGTTCAATGAGCAGGCGGCGTTGCTCCATGCCGTAGAGGTCTATCTCCGTGAGCTCACCTGCTAGCGGTTTACCGCCTGGTGCCCCGGGTGGGGCGGGTCTTCCCAAGAGTCGGCGGATGGTCACCACTGCATGCATCACTATCGCCGTGCGCACGATGGGGTCACCCGGTGGCTCCACCGCCGCGGCGCGGTGAGCCACCTCGTGCCACTGCTCGTCGGTTTCGATGCGGTGCAGGTGCGCGCACATCGGGCAGGGACCGGCTCCAGCTACGCGGACCGGTCCGATGATGCCGCGGGCATCGAGCATGGACACTGGCAGCCAGGTCGCCGGGGAATTACTCAGTGCCTGTGCCCATTCCGTGGCGCCATCCAACATATCGACGGCCACGATAGGCAGGTGCCCGGCCACGTTCGCGATGTACTCGGCGGGGGTTTCGCTGTGGAGAGGGGAACGGGGTTGGAAGGAATCGCTAAGCAGGACGTCGCGCAGCTCATTGGCCAGGACCGAGGTTCCCAAAACCGCCACGCGCTGGGGACGGGGAGCCGGCCACAGAACGCGGTAGCTAATCAGATCATCGACCAGACTGCGAGCAGCGGAGGCGCTAACGCCTGTGTTCTCGATGGACTTTTCAATGGTCTGCCGGGTCAGCGGAGTGCGCAGCCGGTTGAGCAGCCCCGCCAGCTGCGGGTGGGCTTCGAAGACCCCAACGCGCGTGGCATCCATCCCACACTGGAGAATTCCAGGCTCGCGTTCAATGACCACGGTTTCTGGCGCCAACATGTACGTCTTAGCATTCATGTTTTCCTCCCCGTTCTTTAACCCACCCCAGTTGTGTTTAGCCACCATTGCACCACAGGTAGAATGCCCTGTCATGTCGAGCAATCCCGAGGTACGCGTCATCCGCTCCGCCCGGCGCCGCCGCACTGTCCAAGCCCGCGTCGTTGATGGCGTCGTGGAGGTGCGCATCCCCGCCTGGATGTCGGCGGCGGAGGAGCGCGAAGCAGTGGATGGCATCGTGGCGAAGGTCCGCAAGAAGCACAGTTCTTCGCAGCTTTCCGACGACTCCCTGACCGCCCGCGCCCGCACTCTAAATGCTCGTTTCCTAGAGGGCCGCGCCACGGTGGGATCCATCCGGTGGGTGAGTAACCAAAAATCCCGCTGGGGTAGTTGCACTACCTCAACGGGAGATATTCGGATTTCTGACCGGCTGCAGGATGTTCCCGACTACGTCCTCGACGCTGTCATTATCCACGAGCTAACGCACACCTTCATCCCGGGCCATGGCCCGGAATTTTGGGAGTGGGCCGATCGAGCCCCCAAAGCCGAGCGCGCGAAGGGATACCTCGAGGCCTACCAGCGCTTCCGCTAGTTCTCGTCTTCCGGCTTGTCCTTTTTGTTTTCTTTATCCTCGCCAGCGTCCGTGTTCTTGTCCTCGCCAGCAGCATCGCTGGCGCTGGCGTCCTGCTGGCGGAGCATCTCCTCCAGCTTGGAAAACTCTTCTTCAAAGCCCTCGTCGGGGGTGTCATCGAGCAAACCGTCGATGAAGGAAGCCGGGTTCTCCAGGTGCTCTGCGGTAGGTAGCAGGTCCGGGTGGTCCCAGGCGGAGTCACGCTTATCGGCGCCCACTGCGACGGTGGCGCGGCGCCACAGCTCAGCTGCCGCCTCTACCTTCGGCGCGTTTAGCTCAATGCCAACGACCTGGGAGAAGGCCTTTTCTGCGGAGCCGCCGGTGGAGCGGCGGTGAGCCCACGCCTCATTCATCGCCTTCGTGGACGGGATGCGCTCACCCAGGGCCTCGGTCACTACGTGCTCGACCCAGCCCTCGACGAGTGCCAGGAGAGTCTCCAAGCGGGAAGCCGCGCCCGCATTGCGGGAGGTGATGCGCGGGGACAGGTCCATGCCCTGCAGCTTGTTCATCGCATCCTGGATGGCCTGCGGGTCACCGGACTCCAGGTTGAGCTCGCGTGTGGCTTCCTCGATGTGAGAAGTGTCGATGACCAAGCCCATGGCGTATTCCTCCACGGAGGAGACGAGGCGCTCAACCAACCACGGCACGTGCTTGAACAGGCGCTGGCGGGCGGCCTCGCGGGCGCCGATATAGACCAACACTTCTTGGCCCGGAACGTTGAGATCGCGCGCTATGGCCTGGATGTTGTGCGGCAAGAGTGCGGTGGTGCCTGCGGGGGAGACCGGCAAGCCGAAGTCAGAACCGGTAAGAGCCTGTGCGGCCAAGTCACCCAGGGCGTGGCCTAGCTTCATACCGAAGTTCATGCCGGACATCGAGTTCATCATCGAGGTCATCGGCCCCATCATCTCGCGGGCTTCTTCCGGCAGGGATTCCAGCTGCGCGGAGTTCATGTGCTCCGCCACCGGGGTGACCATGCGCTGCCACATCGGCAGAGTCTCATCCAACCATTGCGCAGAATTCCACGCGGTCACGGTGCCGGAGGCAGTGGGCAGAATCGTGGCATCATCCAGCCACAGTTCCGCCAACCGCACGGCTTCCTGCACTGCAGTGCGGTCTTTATCATTGATCTCTTTATCGCCGGAGATCTGCTGGTGCGCGATGCGCTTGGCCAGGTCATAGTTGACCGGGCCGGCACCCTCCGGGGAATTCATGGAAGAACCCATACCGGAGAGCATCTGGCCAAACTGATTCAACAAGTCTCCTAGGCCACCGTTGCCCGCGCTGAAGCCGAAGGCGCCGAACGGGTTCTGGTCGCGACGATCGTTATCATCGTCATCGTCGTTATTGGGGAAGGAAAAACCGAATCCGTTGCTCATGGGGCCTAATCTACTAGGTTTCCTAGTGCGGATTCTAGGACCACGGCAACGCTGAGAGCGAACAAGCATCACGAGGCTGTAGGCTGATCCTCCGTGAAATCTTCGCAGAACCCCCGAACCCGCCGCCTGTCCACCTTGACGTGGGGAGCCATTCCGGTGGTGTTGACGGGAACCCTGCTCAGCGTCGACCACATCCCCGGCACCGATATCACCCTGTCGGTGCCGTACGCCGCCGAAGGACCAGGTCCTACCCTGGACACCTTGGGTGAAGTGGAAGGGGAGCCGGTGGTCAACGTCGAGGCCCCGGAAACGTTTCAGCCGCAGGGGCATCTCAACATGACGACGGTCTCTGTTCGCACCAACATGACGTTGGCTCAAGCTTTGGGGCGGTGGCTTTTCACCGATGACACCATCGTCCCCATCGGCAGCGTCATCCCGCAAGGCAAGACGGATGAGGAAGTTCAGGAAGCCAATCAACAGGCTTTTACCCAGTCTGAGTCAGCGGCCACCGTCGCAGCCATGGACTACCTGCACAAGCCCGTGCGTATCGAGGTAGCACAGGTGCTCGACGACAGTCCCGCTGCGGGCGCGCTTGACGACGCCGACATCATCACCGCCGTCAACGGCGACAAGGTCACGGAGCCTGGCCAGATACAGGAGAAGATCCGCGCTCTTAAGCCCGGCGATGAGGTGAAGCTGGGGATTATTCGCAAGGGCGAGGAAAAGACAGTCCCGGTGACCCTCGGCGCACACCCAGAGCACGACGACGTAGCTTTGCTGGGCATCCTCATGACCTCAGTGCCCACCGAAGACATCACCGTGGATTACAACCTACAGGACATCGGTGGACCGTCGGCCGGAATGATGTTTACGTTGGCGGTGATCGACAAGTTGTCCGATGAGGATCTCACCGGCGGCCGGTTTGTTGCCGGCACGGGCACCATCGGTGAGGACGGCGAGGTCGGCCCCATTGGTGGCATCGTCCACAAGGTACACGCCGCGCAGGAAGCGGGCGCCGAGCTCTTCCTCGCACCTGCAGATAATTGCGCGGAGGCGGTCAGCCGTGGCACCGGCGACATGGTGGTGGCCAAGGTCCACACGCTGGATGACGCCATCACAGCCATGCACGACTTTGCAGAGGGCAAGCCCGTCGAGACCTGCGAAGGCTAGCCCTAAAGGAAGTTGCGGTCCTAGACCAAGCCAAGCTCCTTGAGGCGCTCTTCCGGATCGTCCTGGTCCGTGGAGATCATCTGCTGCATGATGAGGCCTTCGTCGTTGTCCACGACGGTGAGGATGGCCGTGTTGCCCAGCATGGACCAGCCCACCACGCGGTTGCCACTGTCCTCGATGACGCGGGAGCTGCGCAGCTCGGTGAGAACTTGAGTGGTCTGGGAAGCTTTGGTCTTGGACTTGAAGAACTGGAACTGTCCCACCTCGGAACCGGAGCAGTTGAAGGAATCCGTCACGCCGTTGGGATCGCAGCGGTCGAATTGAGCGAAGATCTCCTCCGGGACGAGCCCACCGAAGATCTCATAAGCCTGCTCCACAGAGTCGGTGAACTTGCCACTGGGCTCAGCGGACTCGCTGGAGTCCTTGTCTTTGTCTTTTCGGTCGGCGGAGCTGCGGGTTGAGGATTCTTCCTCCGCGTCCGAGCTGGTCTCAGTCTCGGATGCGGCAGGAGAGAGCGTCTCGGATTCCTCGGCAGTGGTTGCCGGGGCCGGCGCGCTGGATTTCTCCGCGGCTGCAGTGGTTTCTTCGCTTGCAGGAGCCGGCTCGGGGGAGGGCGCATCGTCCTTCCCACATGCGGTGAGCAGGCAGCCGGTGGCAAGCACGGCCGATGCTGCGGCGGTGAAGCGAGATGTCAAGCGCACGAGAGACTCCTCTATCGATTCCGTGCCCAGCCCCGAGAGCTGAGCGTTAATGGCCACTGCAGACTGAGTTTAGTCGATGAGAGGTTGAGCCGATTAGAGCATCTCCTCCGGATCTTGCTCCAATCCGTAGCGCAGGGCGGCGATGACCCCCGGTGCCACGTTCGGGCCGCCGCGCAGCTGAATATCGTCCTGCGCGAAGGGGCCAGCTTCTGCCAGTTCCTCCTCCGTGGGGCGCAGCTGAAGAAGCGTGAGTTCGGCGCCGTCCTCGTCGATATCCTCCGAATCGGCTGTGGAACTGCCGGCCATGGCGGTAGCCCGCAGGACTCCGGAGAAGAGGCGCGCGGGGCGGGCGTCGCCAAGCGCGGCGTCCGCGGTGTCCTTGAACATGATCTCCTGTGCCAGGATGACGCCGGCGATCTCCCGCGGCCACGCCAGACGCGAGACGTAGTCCGCGAGGTGCTCCGAGCCCGGCTCGATGCCCTCCGGCAATTCCTGCACTACAAGGGTGAGGGGAGAGGAGTCGTCGACGTCCCCAAGTTGGGCGGCCACCAGCTCGGTGGGCACGAGCGCAAAGAGAGTTGGCGGGGCATCCCAGCCCTCGGCGTGGATGAAATCCACGGCCTCGCGCATGGCCTTGTTGAGCGCGCGGTGTACAGCGGGCTGGGAGGAAGGTTGGGAACTCATAAGCGTCCTTGTTCGTTGACGGTCATAGTGCTTCTCTAGACTAGAAGCTTGATACCTCTATATTCGCACGACACTTGATTGGAGCTGGAGTTGGCTTCCGGACTCAACCGACCCACCGCCCCGATGAAACGTCCGCCCAAGTTTCTCTCGTGGGTTGTCGCCATCATCGCGGTCCTCTTGTTCATTGGCCCCATGCTCGTGGGCTTCTATACGGATTGGAAGTGGTTCGGCGCGATTGAGTACCGCGGGGTCTTCACCAAGACCCTGATCATGCGCATCGTGCTCTTCGTCCTCTTCGGACTAGTGGCGGCGGCCGTCACCTACGTAGCGGGGCTCATTGTCTGGCGTGGGCGCGGCGATTCGATGGACATGGCGGATTTCAATTCCCCGGTTTATCAATATCGCAAATCCATTGAAAGCACGATGAGGGTCTTCCTCAAGGTCATCCCGGTCCTCGTTGGTGTTGTCTCTGGCCTGCTGGGCCAGGCAAATTGGCGCACCGTCATGCTCTTTCTGAACTCCCACGATTTTGGGGTGACGGACCCGCAGTTCAACCACGATCTCGGCTTCTACGCCTTCCGCCTGCCGGTGTGGTCGATGCTGGTCAGCGCTGCTTCCATGCTGGTTGCCGTGTGCTTCCTCATCGCACTCGTGGGGCATTACATTCTCGGTGGCATTCGCCTGGGTAACCGCGCCTCGGGTGTGCGTGGTTCGCTGTCGAAGTCGGCGCGCACTCAACTTGCCGTGACCGCCGGAATCTGGATGCTGCTTCAGGTGGCTGGATACTGGCTGGGCCGCTATGAGTTGCTGTATAACCAGCACTCGCTGTTTACGGGTGGTTCCTACACGGATATCAACGCCTACCTGCCGGCGAAGATCATTCTCATGATCATCGGCGTGTTCGTGGCCGTGGCGATTTTCTCTGCCGTCGTGATCAAGGACTTGCGCATCCCCGGCCTGGCCGTGGTGCTCATGGTGCTGTCTTCCTTGGTTATTGGTCAGGGCTGGCCGCTCATCATGGAGCGCTTCTCCGTGAACCCGAACCGCCAGGCTAAAGAGGCGGAGTCCATCTCCCGCAACATTGAGTCCACGCGTTTTGCTTATGGCCTCACCGATGACAAGGTGACCTACGAGGAGAACTGGGGTGCTGACGACGTCTCCGATGACAAGGTCGCCTCCGATGACTCCACCATTTCCAACCTGCGCCTGCTGGACCCGGACATTTTGGCGCCGACGTTCACCCAGATGCAGCAGCTGAAGAACTTCTATGGCTTCCCAGAGACGCTGGCGATGGACCGCTATGAAATCGACGGTGAGCTGCGTGACTTCGTGGTTGCCGCGCGCGAGCTGGATCCCAACGAGCTGCAGGAGAACCAGCAGAACTGGATCAACCGCCACACCGTGTACACCCACGGCAACGGCTTTATCGCCGCGCAGGCAAATACCGTCGATGAGGTGGCTCGAGATGCCGGTTCCGCCCGCGGTGGTTTCCCCATCTTCACTGTTGCTGACCTGCAGACCCAGGCGGGCAAGGACGCCGAAGGCGAGGGCGAGACCAAGAACGCTGAGGAATCCCTTGGCATCAAGGTAGACCAGCCGCGCACCTACTTCGGCCCTGTGATCGCTAGCGCACAGGACGGCATGGATTACGCCATCGTGGGCAAGACCGGCGATAAGCCGGTGGAATACGATACCGATACCTCCACCTACACCTACGACGGTAAGGGTGGCGTAGACATCGGAAACATCGTTGACCGCACCGCCTACGCCTTGAAATACCAGGAGCTAAACTTCCTGCTCTCGGATCGTGTCGGCTCGGAATCCAAGCTGCTCTATGACCGCGATCCGCGCGAGCGCGTGGAGAAGGTCGCCCCGTGGCTGACCACGGATTCCTCCACCTACCCGGCGGTTATCGACGGCCGCGTCAAGTGGGTCGTGGACGGTTACACCACACTGGATTCCTTGCCGTACTCGCAGCGCACCTCCCTGACGGAGACCACCCAGGACACTCAGAACCCGACGGGCACGACGCAGCGCTTGGTCAACGACCAGGTGGGCTACATCCGCAACTCGGTCAAAGCGACTGTCGACGCCTACGATGGCACCGTCGATCTCTACGAGTTCGACACCGAAGACCCCGTGCTCAAGGCGTGGGAGGGTGTGTTCCCGGGCGTCGTCAAGCCAGAGTCGGAGATCTCCGACGAACTGCGCCAGCACCTGCGCTACCCGGAGGACATGTTCAAGGTGCAGCGCAATCTGCTGGCCAAGTACCACGTGGATGACCCGGGCGTCTTCTTCAACAACGATGCCTTCTGGTCCGTGCCGGAGGACCCCACCGCCGGTGAATCCCAGGGTCTGAACCAGCCACCGTACTACGTGCTGGCTGCCGATCCGGAGACCAAGAAGCCGAGCTTCCAGCTCATCACTTCCTACCGTGGCCTGAACCGTCAGTTCCTCTCCGCGCACATGGCGGTGTCCTCTGACCCAGACAATTACGGCAACATCACCGTGCGCGTGCTGCCGACGAATACCCAGACCCAGGGCCCGAAGCAGGCGCAGGACGCGATGATGTCTTCCGACCAGGTGGCGCGTGACCGCACGCTGTGGCAGGGGTCGAATGATCTGAAGAACGGTAACCTCTTGGCGCTGCCGGTGGGGGATGGGGAGATCCTCTACCTCGAGCCGATTTACTCGCAGCGTAAGGGCCAAGAGTCCGCGTTCCCGAAGCTGTTGCGCGTGCTGGTCTCTTACAAGGGCCGTGTGGGCTATGCCCCGACCATCGGTGAGGCCCTGGACCAGGTTGGAATCGACCCGAAGGCCGCTCAGAACATTACGGAGATCGAAGGCGATACCGGCAAGGACGGTGACCAGGCCGGAAACGCTGGCGGTGACAAGAAGGATGCGGCTGACTCCAAGGACTCCGACGCTTCCGCACCGGCCTCCGCTCCGAAGGCATCGAGTGAAGGCGAGGCTATCGACGCCATCAACAAGGCTCTCGATGGCGTGGACAAGGCTAAGAACGGTTCCTTTGAGGAGTACGGCAAGGCCTTGGACGAGCTGGACAAGGCAGTGGAGGAGTACCGCTCGCTGCAGTCTCAGTAGTAGCTCCGCATAGTCCAGAAAAATGGCGCCTGCCCAGGGGATTTGGGTAGGCGCCATGGCGTCTGTATAGTTACATGAGTCGTCGGCACACGGGGTAACAATCCCAGTGATTAACCACAGTGTGCTGAAGCGCTTGATGTTCGGAAGTACATCTCGACGCGGGGTGGAGCAGCTCGGTAGCTCGCTGGGCTCATAACCCAGAGGTCGTAGGTTCGAATCCTGCCCCCGCTACCAACTTCCCGCCCCTACCAGTGGAAACACCGGTAGGGGCCTTTTCTGTTTTGTGCTGGAATCGCCATTTGGGGCTTTGAATCCTGCACCACGTAGGACTTCGCCGCTCCCCCCAAGCCATGCACTTAGAAAGTAAAATCTTCTCGCTGTACGGTATCGTCGGTACGCTCAAAGATCGAAGCGCAGGATTACAAGGACTACATTCTCGGCTTCATCTTCTATAAGTTCCTGTCCGACCAAGTAGAGCAGTTCATGCTCAATAACGACGCTGAACCGGAAGACCTGCCCGATGCGCTCGTTGAGACCGACACTGACACCGTGGCCCTGGTGCGTAACAACTTGGGCTACTTCCTCACTTACGAGAACCTGTACTCGACGTGGCGGGACATGGGTAACGACTTTTCCATCGCTCACGTGCGCGACGGCCTGGCTACCTTCAAGCGCAACATCGCCCCGGAGCACAAGCACGTCTTCGAGGGCATCCTTAACACCCTGGACACCAGCCTGTCGAAGCTGGGCACAACCGACGCTGCCCGTACCTCAGCCATCAAGAAGCTACTGGACCTTATCGATGACATCCCCACTGATGGCAAGCAGGGCTATGACGTGCTGGGATACATCTACGAGTACCTCATCGAGAAGTTCGCGGCTAACGCGGGCAAGAAGGCAGGCGAGTTCTACACCCCGCATGAGGTCTCGCTCATCATGAGCAACATCGTCGCTGACCACCTCAAGGACCGCGACGAGATTCAGATTTACGACCCGACCTCCGGCTCTGGCTCCCTGCTGCTTAACATCGGCCATGCCGTCGCCAAGCGCATGGGGGACCCAGACCGTATTAAGTACTTCGCCCAGGAGCTGCGCGAGAACACCTACAACCTCACCCGCATGAACCTGGTCATGCGCGGCGTGAAGGCGGACAACATCGTCGCCCGCAACGGTGACAGCTTGGCCCATGACTGGCCGATGTTCGACGAGTTCGACCCGGTACAGACCTACCAGCCGCTCTATGTGGACGCCGTAGTCTCCGACCCGCCCTACTCCCAGAAGTGGGAACCCGAAGGCAACGAGGCTGACCCGCGATTCGCACGGTTTGGTCTAGCTCCGAAGACCAAGGCCGACTACGCCTTCTTGCTGCATGAGCTGTTCCACGTCAAACCCGACGGTATCCTCACCATCGTCCTGCCGCACGGCGTGCTGTTCCGTGGCAGCTCGGAGGCCGACATCCGCCGCAATCTCATCGAGGCCAACCACATCGATGCCATTATCGGCCTGCCTTCCAACATCTTCTACGGCACCGGTATCGCGACCATCATCATGGTGCTCAAGCAAGAACGTGACCGCGATGACGTGCTGTTCATCGACGCCTCGCAGGGCTTCATCAAGCAGGGTAAGTACAACCACCTGCGTGCCCGCGACATCCAGCGCATCGTCGATGCCGTCCGCAACCGCGTTGACGTGCCACACTTCGCTAAGGTCGTGACCCGCGACGAGATTCGTGCCAACGACCACAACCTCAACATCCCGCGCTACGTGTCCGCCACCCTGCCGCCAGAGTCTGTAGACCTGTACGCCACCATGCACGGCGGCATCCCCACCAGTGAGATTGCCGCCTTGGAGCACTACTGGACCGCCCTACCGGGACTGCGTGAGGCGCTGTTCACCGAGAAGGTAGAAGGCTACGCGGAGCTGAAGACCGCCAACCTGCGCGAGACCATCGACAAGCACCCTGCAGCCCAGGCACTGCGTAACCAGGTTGACGCTGCACTATCCGACCTCCCGGAGAAGCTGCACGCGCTGCTGGTGGACGGCGCGGCCACCGTGCCCATTACCACCACCGAGGACCAGCTTAAGGCAGACCTGTTCGACCGACTCGACCCTGTACCGTTGGTTGATGCCTACGAGGGCTACCAGGTACTGCATGACAGCTGGGTCAAAACCGCCGGTGACCTAGAAGTCATCCAGACCGAAGGCTTCGATGCCCTGCGGGTCAACCACCCCGTGATGGAGTGGAAGACCAAGGAAAAGAAAAAGGTCTATGTCCAAATCGGATGGGACGGGCGCGTTGCTCCCAACGAGTTGGTGCAGACCTTCTACCTGGCGCAACAGAAGGACCAGGTAACGCAGCTAAGTCGCGACGTGGACACAGCTGTATCTGAGCTAACACAGCTTGTCGAGGGCTTAAGCGAAGTCGACAAGACCGACCTGACCGAGATACTTAACGACAAGCAGGACGCCTTCAAGAAGACCGAGCTGAACAAGGCCATCAAGGACCTGCCGAAGCTGGCCAAGGGCGAGACCTGGCCGGAGGACAGCACTGAGGCTGCCATGCTCAGCGCCAAGGCACTTATCGCCCAGCGGGACAAGCTCAAGAAGAACCTCAAGGCTGCGCAAGAGCAGTTGGAGAAAGACACCTACGCGACCATTGAAGCGCTTACCGAAGCGCAGGTCGATGAGGTGCTCACCGCCAAGTGGATTACTTCACTTATGGATGACCTGCGCGAAATCCCTGGTCACGTGCTTGCAGGCCTGGCCGGCCGCGTCCAGGCGCTGCACGACAAGTACGCCGTCGCGCTGACCGACCTCGACGTGAAGATTCGCGAGACGGAGCAAGAACTCGCTGGCCTACTGAGCGGGCTTACCGGCAACGCCGCCGACATGCAGGCCGTGGCTGCACTCCAGGAGCTGCTGGGCGGTGGTCGCGATGCATAGTCACAACGTGCCCGCACTGCGCCTGGAGGGCTTCGATGGTGAGTGGGAATTGAAAGCCATTGGAGACCTCAGCGAAAGGACTTACGGTGGCGGTACGCCATCTAGCGATGAACCGGGCTACTGGTCCGGGGACATCCCTTGGATTCAATCCTCTGATGTTGCGGAGCAGGGGGTCGCCCCGGTCGCCCCTCGTAAGCACATCACCGAGGAAGCTATTTCACGCTCTGCTGCTATGCAGATTCCTGCCGACTCTGTTGCAGTCGTCACTCGTGTTGGCGTTGGCAAGGTCTCTTTTATGCCGTTCCCTTACGCCACCAGCCAGGACTTTGTATCGCTATCAGACCTTTCCGGTGACCCTGAATACATCGCTCTTACTGTTAAGCGGCGTATGGAGGGACTCGCTGACCAGCTGCAGGGTAGCACCATCAAAGGTATCACGAAGACTGAGCTGTTCAATCAGGCTGTTTATTTCCCGCCCGCTCTCGAAGAACAGTAGGCCATCGGCGCTATCTTCACCAACCTCGACGATGCCATCAACCAGCACACCAAGAAGCACCAGGCCCTGCAGCAGGCCAAAACTGCTCTCATGCAACGGATGTTCCCGCAAGAGGAGGGGCAGACGGTGCCGGAGTTGCGGCTGGAGGGCTTCGACGGTGAGTGGAAGACGACAACACTGGGTGAACTCGGCTCGTTCAAGTCAGGCGTCGGATTCCCGGAACGTGAACAAGGCGGGGAAGCAGGCCTACCTTTCTACAAGGTATCGGACCTCTCCGCACCAGGGAATGAGCTGCAACTGCGCTCCGCCAACCACTATGTGACGGAGGAACAGATTGTTCGTAATCACTGGGTGCCTGTAACAGCTGTACCTGCGATTCTGTTCGCCAAGGTTGGCGCTGCTGTCTTCCTAGGGCGCAAAAGACTCGCTACCGATACATTCCTCCTCGACAACAATCTCATGGCGTTTTCCTTGGACACCAAATCTTGGGATGTTCAGTTTGCCGATACCTACCTCAAGACGGTGGACCTGACCCGATTCACTCAGAGCGGTGCTTTGCCGTCACTGAACGCCCGTCACTTGGCAGAGGCGGCGGCTACCATTCCACCCACCCTTGAAGAACAACAGGCCATCGGTGCAGTGTTCACACGGCTGGACACGCTCATTGCTACCGAGGCCAAGTACATCGAGTCCCTTAAGCAGGCCAAGGCGGCGCTGCTGCAACGGATGTTCATCTAAGGAGCAGCTATGACCACACCATTTCGTTCTGAGGCTGAGTTCGAGGCGGTACTCATCGACCTGCTAACCCGCCACGGCTGGAGCAAGGAGTTGCTGCGCTTCCCGACAGAGCAGCAGCTCATCGACAACTGGGCGAACATTCTTTACGCCAACAACCGGGGCCGTAACCTGCTTGGCGACGTGCCGCTCACCGAGGGCGAGATGGCGCAAATCATCGAGCAGGTCAACAACCTGCGTACGCCGCTGGCGCTCAACGAGTTCATCAACGGTAGCACCGTGACCATTACCCGAGATGCACCGCAGGCCGCCAACTTCGGCTCTGAGGTTAGCCTGAAAATCTACGATCGCCTAGAGATTGCCGGTGGCCAGTCGCGCTACCAGATTGCCGTCCAGCCGCGCTTCCAGACCGCCAATGAGCTGCTGCCCACCCGACGTGGCGACTTGATGCTGCTCATTAACGGTATGCCGGTCTTCCACATCGAGCTGAAGCGCTCCGGCGTGCCGGTCTCCCAAGGTGCGAACCAGATAGCCAAGTACGCCCACGAGGGCGTCTACCAGGGAATCTTCTCACTGGTGCAAATCTTCGTCGCCATGACCCCAGAAGAGACGATCTACTTCGCCAACCCGGGCGCAGGCAAGTTCAACCCGGACTACTTCTTCCACTGGGCAGACTTCAACAACGAGCCGCGAATCCGGGCTATCTGGAGCGCTGGGTCGTGCGCGCGGATGAAGTTAACCCGGACGGCGACGTCGCGCTGTCGCAGCAGGCGGTCGACGAGTTCGTGATGGCGCCGTGCGTCCGCTGCGGTTCGGAGCTGCTCAAGCCGGACGTCGTCTACTTCGGCGAGCCGGTTCCGGTGGAGCGGCGGGACGCCGCGCGTGCGCTGCTTGCGGACTCGCGCTCGCTGCTTGTCGCCGGTTCGTCGCTCGCCGTGATGAGTGGCTATCGCTTCATGCTCGACGCGCTCAAGCAGGGCAAAGAGGTCTCTGTGGTGAACGGCGGCCCCGGACGCGGCGACCCGAAGGCGACGACGCTGTGGCGCACGCAGGTAGCGCCGGCTTTTGATGAGCTACTGGATCTGCTTGATGTGTAAGGCTGGGGTACGGCAGGCCTAAAGCTTCTCGAAGTACATGACTGCGGTGTCGGTGTTTTTCTCTGGTGCCGGGGGATCGGTCTGCTTGCCTCGCCACAGGGGGCTGATGCCTGGCATGAACCAGGCGAGCAGGGCAACGAGAACCGCGATGACGATGGCGGCGGGAGTTGCATATTCGAGCGGCACGAACCAGTATCCGGCCGCGCACAAGGCGATGATGATGCAGACCCACAAGGGGACTAGGACGCCGAGGTTGAGCCGCCGCGTGGCGCGGTATTCGGCCCAGTCTTCGCCGGGGAAGCGAGTGCGCGCTTCGGAGCGAATCCGACGCGCGGTCTTGTGCTGTTGCAGCACCGAGGCGATGAGGGTGAAGGCCACGCCGGCGCCTGCAACGAGCATGTCTGCGGTGACGGCTCCATAAGCTGCAATCGCGAGCGCGAGAGACAGCGCAAGGCGCTCGGAGACGCTGAGAGGTAGCCCACGCGTGGGGTCTACGTCGGGATACAGATTTTTGAAGGCGCTGGTAGACGACGATGTCATGACCGAATGAGGGTGTCCTTTGTTGGGGGTTGCTTACCTAATCTAGGTTAGTATAGCCTATACAAAACTGCTTAGGTATGTGTAGCCTAACTTCTGATTCTTTTTGTTCATCGCATCAATACTTCATGAGGACTCTCTCCGTGATTCTCCGTCGAATATTGGGCACTCTTGCTGCCAGTACTCTCATCGCACTCCCTTCGGTCGCGCTCAACGCTCCTGTCGCCTCGGCTGCCGGCACTTGCTCCTGGAATTGGGGCATTAAGCAGTCCTACCGAAGCTATATCCAAGGCCAAGTCGCCAAGGGCCAGTGGGAAACGGACGGCATTGGTTTTACCGGTTCCGAAACCGGCGCAGACGGTGCTTTTACCTTCACTCCGGGCAAGGCTTCCGTAAACGGCGATACCGTCACCGTCCCCTTCGGCGGCGTCATCCACTTCACTGGACACAACTACGGCGGCGACGATCTGTTGGATATGACGCTGACAGACTGGCAGATTCAGGCCTCCGGCAACCGGGCGGCGATCGTGGTGGATTACGTCTCTTATGAATCTGACATGGTGGATAAGTCCGCACGCGGCCCGCAGATTACCGGCGATAACGTGGTCATCGCGGGGATCGATCTAGATCAACCCGTCGACGCGTCCGCGCACACGCTCGACCTTTCCGGCGACGTCACGCTCACCGACGAAGGACACAAACTCTTCATTGCCTATGAGTCGGGACAGTCGATGGACCCCTCGTCAGGGACCGTGGCCACGGATGGCAGCTGCGGCGGGTCCTCTGGCGGTTCAGGCAGCGGTTCGAAGTCCTTGGGGACAATCTCGGGCACGTTTACTGGTCGCAATGCAGAAGCCATGGCGATTCTGAAGGAAACGAACGACACCATGAATGGCCTGACCACCTTCATGGGCAACACGGAGTCCTTCCTAGACCAGCTAGAATCCTTCCGTTCTCGCACGGAAGCCGCCACGGGCACGACCACCAGCACTACCACTAGCACCACGAGTGGTTCAGGCGCGTCGGGAGCCAACACTTCGGGCACCGCGAGCCCTTCGGGTGCTTCGGGTAGTACTTCGAGCACTTCGGGTAGTACTTCGGGTACTTCCGGCACTACTGGTGCTACTGGAACCACAAGAACCGCGCGGCCACAGGACCCCGGGTCCGCGGCTAGTGATGGGCAGTCAGAAACCTGCGTAGCCACGGGCGTGCAGGCTGCGACCGCCGAGTGGGGTGTCAAGAAGTCCTTCCAGTCGTATATCACCGGCTCCATCGCCAAGGGCGCCTGGACGCTCGACGGCGTAGGGTACGACAACTCGCGTTTCCAGTTCACGGGCACCGGCGGAGATGTGGATACTGCGGCGCAGTCAGGTTCCATCCGCTACGGCGGCGCTATGCATTTTACCGGCCACAACGGAGTCCTCGATCTCAATATCGCGAACCTGGAAGTCCGGTTCAACGGGACGAGCGGTCAACTCATCGCCGACGTGCGTTCCTCCAACATGGAGGGCGAGCGCAAGGACTTTGGACGCACGGTGCTCGGAGACGTGTCGTTTAGCCTGCTCGACGTGAGTGACTCCGCCGTCGACGGCGAAGCCACCGTCACGCTGACCGCAGCGGGCAATGATGCGTTCGCGAATTTCTATGAGCCGGGCACGACCCTTGATCCGCTTTCGTTGCATGCACAACTTGGCGGATCCGGGGACTGCGCCGGGGCGAGCGGAACTACGGCACACACTGGTGCGGCGACGACCTCCGGCGGTCAGAGCGCTGCGGCGGCAAAGCGGGCGGCATCGGAAAGCTCTGCGGGAGACGGCCCGCAGGCCGCGGCCGGCACGAGCACGTCTGGTTATGAAGACGGCAGCGGCAACTTCCAGATCAAGAAGGCCGCGGCCGCGGGCTCCTCGCCGGAGGCGAGCACGTGGCTCCTGCTGCTTATCGCAGGCCTCGCCATCGCCGGCGGTTCCATGGGCTCCGTCGTCCTGCGCAACCCGGCGTAGCGCACCCCTTGTTACCCAAGACTTGAGAAAGGATACGTTTCGCATGAAACGACTTTTGGTGGCGTTGGCGTGTGTCTTCGCCCTCACAGGGTGCGGCGTCCAAGGCGCCTATGAATCCCAAGACGCGCAGCTGCGCGACGCCCTCCCAGACGCGCAGTCGGCCAAAGACCCGCGCTCGTTTACGGGTGTGTCGAATGTGACGGACTTCGAGGATGTCGTCGCGGTGGCGGAGTCGCCTACTCCCGCGCTGCCGGTAGAGCTCACGGATGCTGACGGCTACGACGTCTCCGTTACGGATGTGTCCCGAATCGTGGCATTGGATCTCTACGGTACGTATACGAAAACCCTCGAGGGCCTAGGGCTTACGGACAATATCGTGGGTCGCACGGTGTCGTCGACGGAAAACGCTATCGCCGATCGCCCCGTCGTGACCCAGGGCGGACACAACATCAACGTGGAAGCCGTGCTCGAACTCCGGCCCACGCTGGTCATCGTCGATCATTCGATCGGCCCACGCGACGCCATCGACCAGATTCGCGCCGCAGGGGTGACCACCGTGGTCATGGAGCCGAAACGCACCATTGACTCGGTGGCCGAGGACATCACAAACCTGGCCGCGGTCGTGGGTCTGCCAGACGAAGGCGAAACGCTGGCCAACCGCTCCGTCGAAGAAATCGAAAAAGATAAGGCGGCCATCGCAGACATCGTGCCGGAGGAGCCAATGCGCATGGCGTTCCTCTACGCGCGCGGCAACGGCGGCATCTTCTTCATCATGGGAGAAGGCACGGGTGCCAAGGACCTCATTGAGGGTGTGGGCGGCGTAGACCTCGGCACCGAATACCACCTCTCTTACGCCGAACCTGCCAACGCCGAATCTTTGGCAAAGATTAACCCTGAGGTCATCATCATGATGACGGGCGGCCTGGAGTCGACCGGCGGCGTCGAAGGCCTCCTCGAGCGCCCCGGCATTGCACAAACCACCGCGGGCCAAAAGCAGCGGATCGTGACCATCCCAGACGGGCAATCGCTCGCCTTCGGGCCCTTGACCGGACAGACCCTTCTCAAACTTGCGCAGGCAATCTATGACCCAGACAATGCTTAAACCGGCGGCCCCCACGGAGGTTTTCGCTCGGCGCTCCCGCCTGCGGGTTGGTGTATTCGTATCGCTTGGGGTGCTGCTTGGTGTCGCCTTCATCCTGTCGCTTGCGCTGGGGCAGTACTACGTCGCGCTGGGTGACTTGGTGCAGATTATGGCCGCGGGCCCTGGCGGTGGCTTGACGGCCAACGTCGTGTGGCAGATCCGCCTGCCGCGCATTCTGCTCGGTTTCTTGGTCGGCGCGTGCTTGGGAGTGGCGGGCACGCTCATGCAGGCCGTGTTCGCCAACCCGCTGGCTGAGCCCTCCATCGTGGGCGTGACCTCCGGTGCCGGTGTAGGCGCGGCCGTGGTAATCGTCTTTAATATCTCCGTCCTGGGTACCTTCACGGTGCCGCTCGCGGCGTTTGCTACGGCGCTGCTGGTTACCGCGCTGATCTACCAGTTGGCGCGCTCACGAGGGCGTGTGGCGGTGGTCAATCTGATCCTGACCGGCATTGCTATCAACGCGGTGTGCAACGCCATCATCTCCTTCATGATGTACCTGGCGCCTACCGCGAACCGCGAGCAAATCATCTTTTGGCAAATGGGTTCGCTCAACGGTTCCCAGTGGAAACACGTGTGGGTGGGCCTCCCCATCGCCCTCCTCGGGATGGCCATTGCGCTGCGTCTTGGCCGCCAGCTAGATGTGCTCGCGCTGGGCGAGCGCGCCGCGGAACACACTGGCGTCGACGTCAAGCGACTGCGCATTATCGCCATCGCTGCCTCGGCGATCCTTACCGCCGGCGCAGTTGCTTTCGCCGGACTTATTGGGTTCGTCGGCCTTATCGTGCCGCACCTGCTGCGTACGATCATCGGCCCAGAAAACAGGGTCTTGCTGCCGGCCTCTGCGGTGGCGGGCGCCGTACTCATTGGCTTTGCCGACGTCGCTGCGCGCACGCTCATTCCTTTCGCCGACCTTCCCATCGGTATCTTTACCGCGCTCGTGGGTGGCCCCACCTTCTTCGTGCTGTTGCGCCGGATGATGAAGAAGGGAATGCATTGATGATTAACGTTGCGAATCTTTCCGTTTCGATCGGCGAGCGGAACCTGCTTTCCGATGTCTCCTTTGTCGCCCGCCCAGGGGAGGTCACCGGCCTCATCGGCCCGAATGGTGCGGGCAAGTCCACGCTGCTGGCGGCCATCGCCGGCGATATTGATTACACCGGTTCCGTTTCCCTCGTGGGGCAGGATCCGGCGGTGTCCTCCCCAGGGGCGTTGGCCCGTGCGCGTGCGGTGATGCTGCAGGACGTTACTGTGTCCTTCCAGTTTCTCGTGCGTGATGTAGTGGCCATGGGCCGGCGCCCTTGGGAGGGCACCGCCAGGCAGGCCGAGGACGACGCGATCATCGACGCAGCGCTTGCGGCGGTGGATGCGACGCACTTGGCCGGCCGCGATATTGCCACGCTCTCTGGCGGGGAGCGTGCGCGTGTGGCGTTGGCCCGTGTACTGGCGCAGCAGACCCCGGTGATTCTTCTCGATGAGCCGACTGCGGCGCTGGACATCCGCCACCAAGAACAAGTCTTGGGATTGGTGCGCTCGATCGCGGCGCAGGCTGGAGTGGCGGTGCTGGTGGTACTCCACGATTTGGGCGCCGCTGCGGCCTATTGCGATCACATCGTGTGCCTAGCAGACGGGGCAGTTGCCGCCGCCGGCCCGGTGCGCGAGGTCTACACCGACGAGATTTTGTCGCAGGTCTATCGCTGGCCCATCCAGGTGAGCAAGGCAGACGGCCACATCTCAGTCCATCCCGCGCGATGTCAGGTCGCCGATCCCGAGCAGTCTTTTGTCGATCTACTTAAGGAGTCTTAACTCATGCGTATTGTCTCTTCTTCTCTCGCGCTGGCGCTGACCGCCTCGGCGCTGACCGTTCCGGCAGCCTTTGCTGCCGATGCCCCCACCTGCGCCCCTGGCCAGACCCTGGAGACCCGCATTGTCTCCGGAACTGTGAATTGGGGCATCAAGGAATCTTTCCGCAACTACATCACCGGCCCCATCGCGAGGGGTGGGTGGACCACGTCCGGCGCGGTAACGCAGGACGAGGGTAACAAAGGCGGAGCAGACTTTCAGTTCCACTTCGAGGTGGATCCTTCTGCGTCCTCGGTGAGCCTGGGCGAAGACGGCACCGTCACGAAAGCCGATATTCGAACCAAGGATTCGACGCTGGAGTTTGAGGGCCACCACGGTGCGCTGTACACCAAGATGCTCTCGCCTTATGTCCTCACGGAGGCAGGGCAGGCAAAGGCGGGCACGTCCTACGAGGGCTACTACGTGCCGGGCAAGGGCATGACGGAATACACCCCGGAGGACCGCACGGAAGAAAACAAGAAGTCGGGCACGGATACCTTCGCTGAGGGCAATGCCGCATGGTCGAAGGACGGCGATATGCTCACGCTGAATGCGACCGACGTGACGTACAAGCCGAAGGCGGGTACCTACTACGATCGCGAGTCGAAGATCCAGCACATCGAGGGTATCGACGTGATCTTCATGGGCATGTACAACGAGAGCTACAAGCCGGAACTTGATGATGCACAGGTGACCTTGAAGACCGCGTCCGAGTGTGTGGGTCCTGCCGATGAGGGCACCGAGACCACCCCAGGGGAGCAGGACGAGCCGGGCCGCGACGAGCAGGGCAAGGACCAGGCAGGAGACCAAGGAAAGACTCCTGAGAAGGACCCAGAGAAGAAGCCGGAAAAGGGGCGGGATCAGAACCAAGGCGGCACGGATAACAAGGGCGAAGAAGGCTCTTCTTTTTCCAACGTGTGGAATATCGTGTTGGCGCTGACCGCTCTGGGCGGCATGTTTGCGGTCATCGGCGGCGCCATCGTGCAGTCCGGCGTTCTTAATCCCCTGCTGGCGCGCCTGCGTTAGCGAACCTGCACGGGTCTATTCCGAGTCGGCGTGACCCGCGTTGGCAAGGGCGTGGCTTTGGGCGTCGTGAGGATTGTCCAGGGTGGGGGAGAGCTGTTTGAGCACCGTGCGCACGATGGCGCGCACGCGCTTGTCCATGGGCATATCCATGTGTGAGACGACGGCGCGTTTGTCGACGTCTTGCACATAGACATTGCGCACCGTTCCGTCGGGAGTGTCGCCGGGATCCAAGAAACAGGTTTCCGGCGGCACGACGATGGAGTCTTGCTTAGTGGCCACGCACGTGTAGCTCACACCGGGGGCCAGGTCACCGTTGCGGTTGAGCTCCTCCAGCGTCGCGCTGCCCACGATTTGTTCCATGCCGGCTGGGCCGAAGTAAGCGTCGATGATGGAGCGCATGACGTGTTCTTGGCGGCGGCTGGAAATCAACGAGCTGACGATTCCACCTTGGGTGGTGCCGTGGTTGGGCGCCGACAGGCAGATGATGTGGCGCACGCGGTCCACCGCATCGTGGTTATGCATCCAGTAGCGGGCGACGATACCGACTTGAGAGTGTCCGATGAGCACGACCTGTTCCGCGCCGGTGACGGCTTGGACCGCGTCGATATACGCGCCGACCTGATCGGCGGAGGCGGCGATGGGGCCGGTGGCGCGGGCGCCATAGTCCGGTGCGAACACGGTCCAGCCGTCCTCGCGCAGCTCGGAGCCGAGCAGCTGCCATACGCCTTTCGTATCCGTCGTCCCGTGGATGAGAATGATGGGCCATGGGTGGTCTTCATCCGGGCGCGCTGCCCAGTCGTCTTCGAAAACGCCGCGTGGCTTCAGGCGTGCGCCGAGCGGTAGCGATGCCAGGCGTGCCGCGGTCTCTGCCTCGTGGTCGTCGCCTGCGGACCCGCGTGGATGGCGAAAGTCGAGGTCGAAGAAGCTGCGGCGCTCGGCACGCAATAGCTCGGCGATTTCGTCGGCCACTTCCTCGCGCAAGGCGTTAGCGGGCGCAGGGGTGGTAATGCCGTGGCGCGGAGAGTCTGAAACTTGTTCCGCCGCCGGTGTCTCCGGCAGGCCTTCGGTGGCGTCGTAGCTGACGGAAGGGGGAGTCGGGTCTGAACGCCAGAACCGCCCGAGTCCCTCGGAGATGAGGGTTTCGAGTTCTTTGAGCGGTTCTTTGAACGAATCTGTTGCCATAACTCTCATCCTATTTCGTGCCGCGATACATTAATTTTTCGGAATTATTAGTGGTAACGGTGATATTTCGCGGGATCGCGGGAGAAAGTTCTCGTTCCCCCTTGACCATCCAACTAAAGGTTTATAAACTAAGCCTTGCCTAATCACGGGCGGTTGCTTACTAGGAAGGTCGCGCTCCACTTCCTTCTCACGGTAAGTGCCGAAAGATTAGTCATGGGGAGAAGGCCCGTCAGCGCGCAGCTGACGGGCCTTCGTTTATCTCTGGAAGTGGTAGTTGGGGGACGAGCCCAAATTCCTGCGCCTACCGGCGTGCTCGCGAGCTTTCGCTACGTCTTTTCTTCCCCCGCGCGCCTGCGCATGGAAGTCTTCGGCGGCCTCGCCGTCGCCCTCGCGCTTATCCCCGAGGTCTTAAGCTTTTCGATCCTGGCGGGGCTGGATCCACGCGTTGGACTCTTCGCGTCCGTCATCATGGCAATCTCCATCTCCTTTACTGGTGGTCGTCCTGCCATGATCTCCGCCGCGGCCGGCTCGGTCGCGTTGGTCATTGCTCCCTTGTCTGCCTCCCACGGTCTGCAGTACGTCCTCGCGGCGGTGCTGCTGGCGGGAGTCCTGCAGATCGTTCTCGCTTTCCTCGGGGTCGCCAAGCTCATGCGTTTTATCCCGCGCTCCGTTATGACTGGCTTCGTCAACGCGTTGGGCATCATGATGTTTACCGCGCAGCTGCCGCACCTCATGCACGTCCCGTGGATCGTCTATCCCCTCGTGGCGCTCGGTGTGGTCATCATGCTTCTGTGGCCGAGGCTCACGGAGGTCGTCCCCGCCCCGCTCATCACGATCCTCGTCATCACAGTGCTCGTCGTCGTCTTCCGCTGGGACATTCCGGACGTCGCGGACCAAGGCGAGCTACCCACGAGCCTGCCGGGCTTCGTTTTCCCTGACGTGCCGCTCACGCTCGACACGCTCACGCTCATCGGCCCGTACGCGGTAGGCGTGGCCCTCGTCGGCCTCATGGAGTCGCTGCTCACAGCCAAACTTGTCGACGACATTACGGACAGCCACTCGGATAAAACGCGCGAGTCCCTCGGTCAGGGTATTGGCAACGTCCTTGCGGCGAGCATCGGCGGCATGGGCGTGTGTGCGATGATTGGCCAGACGATGATTGGCGTCAAAGCTTCTGGTGCTCGCACGCGCCTGTCGAGCCTGCTCGCTGGCATCTTCCTCCTCATTCTCATCCTTGTGTTGGGCGATACCGTGGGTGCGATTCCCATGACTGCGCTTGTCGCCGTCATGATCCTCGTCGCCGCGGACACGGTGGATTGGCACTCGGTGCGCACCATCCACCGCATGCCGCTGTCGGAAACGCTGGTCATGCTCGTGACGGTTGTGGGGACATTGGTTACTCACAACCTGGCGGTCGGCGTCATCGCCGGCGTGCTCACGGCCATGATTGCGTTCGCGCGTCGCGTCGCGCACCTCACCCAGGTCGAGCTCGTTGCTTCCGATGCCACCCGCGCCGCGTACCGCGTCACCGGCCAGCTTTTCTTTGCTTCGTCCAACGACCTTGTCTATTCCTTTGACTACACGCTGGGAGTCTCTGAGGTCGATATCGACATGTCGGCTGCGCAGGTATGGGATGCCTCGACTGTGGCGACGCTGGATGCGGTGCGTGAGAAATACGCGCAGCGCGGCGTGACCGTGGATATTCGGGGTCTTGATCCGGTCAGTCAGCAGCGCCTCGACCGGCTCTCGGGCAATTTGGGGGACTAAAACCTGGGGGAGAGATGTGCGCTGAGCATGGGGGTGCGACGATTAGTCATACTTTCGGTCGAATATGCGTCACTGTGGGCATGAAGTATGGCATAGGTCTTGATATGTAAGGCTTGCCTTGTTTAGACTATCCACATTAAGGTTAGGCAAGCGTTACTTAATCAGGAGGAATTTGGCCATGACCGTTGCCATGACCACGACGCCGCTTTCGCAGATGCTGCGTGAGGAAACCGCGCGAGCGCACGCCAGCGCAGAGGGCTCAGATTTTATGACCCGCTTGATGGCGGGTGAGCTCAGCGCAGAGGCACTCGCCACCTTTACTGGGCAGTTGTGGTTTATCTATGAGGCGCTTGAGCGCGCGGTCCGCACGGTAGCGGATACTCGCATCGCCGGAGCGGTGGCCGACCCCCGGTTGGAACGCCGCGATGCGCTGGAACTCGACCTCGCGGAAATGTACGGCCCGCAGTGGCGCGACGAGGTGCGTATCCTTCCCGCCACCGCACGCTACGTCGCGCGCCTGGAATCGCTCGATACGCCGGGATCGGAGCCCCGGGTCGTTGCTCACCACTACGTGCGCTACCTTGGCGATATCTCGGGTGGGCAGGTTATTGCCGCGCGCCTGGGGGCTCTCTACGGTATCGACCCGGATGCGCTCAATTTCTATAACTTCGCGGCGATTGGCAAGATTCCGCCCTACCGCAGCGCGTACCGCAAGGCGCTCGACGAGCTCGCGCTTTCTGATGCCCAGCGTGCCGCTCTCATCGCCGAGGCACAGGCCGCCTTCGCGTGTAACTCGGCAGTCTTCGCCGAGCTAGCGAAGCTGTATCCGGGCGCAGCGTAGCGCCGGGTTCACTATTTCCTCTCTTCCCCCTTCTTGTTTTATCTGTATTTCTAAAGTGACCTGGAGGTCTGTCGCGTGAAGAAAATCTCTTCTGCTTCTCTCGCATCTGCTCTTATCGTCTCTGCAATGGCTGTTCCGGCTACTGCTGCAACGCAGGACCTGACGGCGGGTACATTCGCCTGGCCCATCAAGACCTCATTTATGGAGCATCTTGCTGGCCCAATGGCAGCTGGCCGTTGGACGACCACGGATGGGGCGACGTATAAGGACAATCAGCTGCTCTTTCCGGTCAACGTCGCTGAGACGACGTTAGATGCGGACGGCAACGGCACCATCGTCCTTGACGGTTCGGCGCATATCGTGGCCTACAAAGGCCTGGGCGCGGGCGGCTCGGCCGGCCTCGATCTCACCTACTCAGATCTCAAGCTGCAGGTGCAAGGCACGAAGGTCGAGCTCGTTGGAGACTACGTTTTGTCCGGGGATCCGGGCGATAAGGGCGCGCAGGTCGACAGGGATGGCGATGATGACGTGCTGGTCACGTTCACCCTCGATGCCCCCATCGCGGTTGGGACCGATGGTGAGCGCGCAGGATCGCCAGGCCACCGCGGGTGCAGGCCTGGAGGGCTCGCTACTGCGCTATAAGGAAGGTCAGATACTTGAGGGCGGCGACGTTGATCTCGTGCTGGACTTCGCTGATGGCAAGGATGCCGGGGTAGTCGAGGGGCATAAGTCGACGGGACTTGCCCAGGCTTCCGCGCAGTTGGGAACGCTGAGCTCGGAGGAACCGTCGAGCGAGGGTATCGGCATCCTCGTGGGGGTGATTGCGGGCGTTGTGGCGCTCGTGGGTACCGCGGTGGCAGGGATGCCTTTGGTGCTTGATGCGCTCAAGCGGGCGGGCATCCGACTCTAGTTCGATTGCTTCCGTTTGTGTGGATTCGGGCGTTGATCAGGTTGCGGTAACTTAGGTTACCGTGACCAAAATTGTCTTTGGCCTGCATGTTTGGGAACCCTAACCTAGCTAGCGGCATTTTTGAATATCTGTATTATGGGAGACTATACCGCCGGAAACCCGTTGGATAGCCGTCGGAAAAGACAGAAATTTACCTATTGAACAGGTACCGAAAGGCAAGGATATTCAATGAACGAGAAGCTGCAGAGCCTGCTGAACGCACAG
This sequence comes from Corynebacterium guaraldiae, assembly GCF_053480195.1. Classification (NCBI taxonomy): domain Bacteria; kingdom Bacillati; phylum Actinomycetota; class Actinomycetes; order Mycobacteriales; family Corynebacteriaceae; genus Corynebacterium; species Corynebacterium guaraldiae. Next base: position 204,312 of record NZ_JBRBAU010000002.1, read on the forward strand.
GTTATTAACGAGCACGGCGCCGCCCTCATCTACACCCAGCTGGCCTACGAGATGGATGATCTTTCCTTCCCGGGCATGCGTGACTGGTTCTACGCTCAGGCTGCGGAGGAGCGCGAGCACGCTCAGAAGTTTGCCAACCACCTCCTCGCACGCGGTTACCGCGTGGAGCTCACCGATGTCCCGGTTCCGTCTGTGAAGGCCGCGACCCCGCTCGACGCTTTCGAGGCTGCCTACGCACACGAGCAGAAGGTCTCCGAGCAGATCCGCGAGATCGCTCGTACCGCTGATGAGGTGAAGGACCTTGAGTCCCGCCAGATCGTGAACTGGTTCCTCGACGAGCAGATTGAGGAAGAGGACACCGTCACCGAGATTATTGACCAGATCAAGCTCGTGGGCAACGATGGCTCCGGCCTCCTGCGCATCGACGCCACTCTGGGCTCCCGCGCAAAGTAGTCACGCGTGGCCATCAAGGCCTAGCTAATACACAAAGGTCAAGGGACAGTGACCATGCGGTAACAAACCCATCAAGATTGTCCTAATATCTCCCACCAACCCCATGGTTGGTGGGAGACTGCGTTTTATATGTCTATGAAGCAGAAAACCTGGACCGTGGTCGTGCTCCTCGCGCTCGCCGTCGCCTTGGGCGTCGGCATGGCGTTGAGCAGTACGCACGTTGCGCTCGGCACTTTTCTGCTTGGTGCGGCACTCATGCTGGGGCCCTTCGCGGGGGCGGGTCTCTTTCTTTTTGCTGCGCTCATCGCGGTGAGCCTGCCGCAGAAGTCCATTGCGTCAGTCGGCGGCGCGCTCGTGCTTGCCGCCGTGGGCTTGGTGATCTTCACGCCGCTCGGCATCATTCCGGACGCCATTGTGCCGCTGTATGCAGGAGGCGCGGCGCTGGGTGCCGTGGCGGTGCTGCTCGTGCCCACGGGGCTGCCCGGACGCTTGTTCCGTTTCTAGAACTCTGTCGTTTTGGGACGAGTCTGCGCGGCTTTCCGTAGTCTGGATGTATGTCGACGTATCTTTTCGATTTCTACGGAGTCTTGCTCCGTCATCGCCCACCGGAGCCGAAGGAGGCGCTGCTACGTCTCGTCGGTGCCGAGGATCCGGCCGCTTTTTGGACGGCGTATAACGAATTGCGCCCGGCCTATGACGCGGGCGTGGTGAGCGACGAACGCTGGTGGCGCCAGATGCAGGTGCGCCTAGGCCTTCCGGACTTCGATATCTCTGAGGCCGTCGCTCAGGACTTCGAGCCGTGTACGGCGCCGGACCTCGACGTCGTGGGGTCGCCCAGGAGTTGCTTGGCGCGGGCAATGCGGTGGGCGTGCTGTCCAATATTCCGGTGGGACTCGGTCGTATGGTGCGCGAGCGCAACGACTCGTGACTCAAGGAATTCACCGCCGTGGTGCTCAGTGGCGAGATTGGCGTGGTCAAGCCCGACAAGCGGGCCTTCGACGTGGCGATGGACGCGTTGGGTGCGAGTGCGAAAGACACACTCTTTATTGATGACACCCAGGGCAACGTCGACGCAGCACGGGCGGCAGGGCTGCGCGGGTATCTCTACGACGGCAACCTTGCCGAACTGCGTGCGGAGTGCGGGCTGGCCTAGGCGGCGCGCACCTTCGCGGTGTTCAGCTCAAGCGGCGTGCGCAGGAGCGGGTCGAGCGCGACGGCGCGGGCGATGGAGCGGACGATCTCCTTGTGGTTGGGGATCATGCGCAGCTCCGTCGCGGACGCGAGATCGGGGTCGAGCTCGCCGCGTGCGGCCGAGGCAAAGAGCTTCGGCGCGGTGGGCACGTCGTAGAAGGCGGAGCCGGCGATGACCACGGTGTCGGGGCGGTGGGCATCGATAAGCTGGGCCGTAAGGCGGCCGAGGTCGGAGGCGCGCTGGGCAAGGACCGAGGGGGGCATCGGCAGCCTCAGCGAGACGGGGCGCAAGCGCGGCGTTGACGAGGGTGTCGCGTGGGTCGGCGCCGTCGAACTGTGGGAGCTCGATGGAGGCAACGCCGTCCTCATCGGACAGGGCGGCGCCAATCGAGTCATCCGCGAAGAGGACGAGCGTGCGGGCTTCGTCGCCGAGAGGAGCGGCCTGCGTCTCCGAAGCGAGGATGGCGGGCACGGCCGGGGTGACAGTGACGGGGACGCCGAACTGGAAGTCGAGGCGTCCTGCGATATCCATGCCGTCCCAGCCGAGGTTGGCCGCGTGGACCTTGCCTTCTTCGTCGACGGAGCCGGAGGTGGTCACGCCGACGGAAACGAGTGTGCGGTCGACACCGGTGGTGAGCCGGTTGACGCCAGCGATGACGTGCTCGACGAAGTCATCGGGGCTGAGCTTCGAGACCGGGGTGGGAACGTTGTCTTCGCGGATAATGCGGCCGCGGGTGTCGTAGAGGCCGATATACGTCGAGGTGGTGCCGACCGCGATGCCGGAAAGGAGCCAGCCGTTATCGGAGGCCTCGAGCGGAACCGTGGGGCGGCCGCGACCTTGGGAGCGGGTGAGGTCCGTGCGCTCTTGGATGAGGCCGGCCTTGAGGAGAGCGGCGGTGGCGCGGGTGATGGTGGGCTGGGACAGTCCGGTGGCCTCCACGAGCTCGCTGCGCGTGATGATGGGATTGAGGCGTACGAGGTGGAGACGGGCCTGACCCCCGGACAGTGGACACGTCGGGGGTTAGCTATGCTGCTTGGGTCAGTGTAGCTGATGTGAGTGCTTCGAAGTCATCGGGGGCTAGAAGGTTGCACCAGGAATGCCGTCTGCGCGTGTTGTAGCGCATGCACCATCGAAAGACTTCTTGGCGGCAGACGATGGGATTGTCAAAGACTTTCCGATCACGCAGGACTTCACGCTTTAAGGTGGCGTTAAATGATTCTGCCAGGGCATTATCAGCACTCGTTCCCACCGCTCCCATGGATTGGCGAACACCAAGCTGGGTGCAGTGGTCCCTAAAGGCTTGTGAGGTGTACACACTGCCGTGATCGGAATGGAATACAGCCCCGTCAAGACTGCCACGCACACCGTGCGCGTGGGCTAGTGCATCGACGACCAGTGACACTCGCATGTGGTCTGCGATCGCATAACCTGCAAGTTTCCGTGAATACGTGTCAATGACTGTGGCCAAATACATGTTCTTGCCACCCTTACAGGGCGGGTAGGTAATGTCGCCAAGATAAACGCGGTTCGGCTCGTTGGCTGTGAATGTACGGCCTACTAAGTCTGGCATGACTCGGTGGCCAGGCTTGCGCCTGGTAGTGACACATCGGCGGCGCTTGGTAAAGCCTTTAAGTCCCATGGATTTCATGATGCGTGCGACCTTCTTGTGGTTGATCGGAGGAAAGTCCGTATCGTCGTTGAGGCTTGCAGCGATGCGTTTAGCACCATAAAGCCCGTGCTCATCATCGAAGATGGTTGTAATTCTCGCACCAATAAGGGCATCGGAACACGTCTTTAACCTGCGTTTTTCGCGGGTGTTGGCCCATTTGTAGAACGAGGAGCGATTGAGCTTTAACACGTGGCACATCCGCTTGACCGAGTATTCGGTTCGGTGGTCATAGACAAACTGGAAGCGGATTACCAGCGTGTCTCTTCGGCAAAATATTTAGCAGCTTTACGTAGAATATCGCGTTCTTCGCGCAGCTTCGCGTTTTCTTTTTCCAGCTGGCGGATTCGCTCAGAATCAGTCGTCGCCTTCGCCTTGTCACGCATGGTCTTCGTGCGGGCACGCTTGCCGGTGCCGTACTGCTTAAGCCAGGAATAAAGTGAGGAACGATTGACTCCAAGCTCTGCTGATGCTGCGTTCAGCGAGAGGTCCTCATTGTTTTCATAGAGGGCCACAGCATCGCGTTTGAACTGTTCGGAGTACCTGGACATGGTGGTAGATTACCTTTCTTCCCAGCCCGACTGGGCTGGAATGAAAGGTGTCCACCAAAAAGGGGTCAGGCCCAATCACCACGCGCTCGCCTTCAGCAATGGGGTAGTGAAGAAGGTAGTGGATTCAGCGGAGTGCCCCTCACCCTCCGTCGGAAGAAGAGTGGTGGAGAAGGCTTCCACGTCACGGTCTACCTTGGCCGGAGAACCCTTGGTTTCGCCGCCTTCGATTTCCTTGAGGTCTGATTCGTAGGCGTTGAAGGCGCGCGGTGCTGCGCGGCTAAGCTCCTTGGCCAAGCTATCGGCGTCGGAGGCGTCGGCATAGGTGCCGCCGGTGGCGTCGGCAATGCACTGGAGTTCCTGCTGAGCTTCAGGTTCCACGTTGAAGCCGACGGTGTTGATGACCAGGTCGATACCCTGTTCCTTGAGTTCCTTCGCCACATCGCAGACCGGTGGCGGGGTACATGTCGCAACGCCATCCGAGACCAAGATGATGCTGCGCTGGCCTTCCTTTGGAAGCTCAGCCGCGGCCTTGCGCAGAGATTCACCGATGGGCGTAAAGCCGCGCGGTTGGAGGCCATCCATGTGGCCAATCATCTTCTCAGAATTGCCGGCCTCGGGTGGCGTTACCACGGTGATGTCCTGGCAACCGGCAGCTTCATCTTCAGGAGCCTCGCCGGTGTTCCCACCGTAGGTGACAAGTCCCAGAGGGGCGTCGTCCCCGGCTTCGGTGATGAAGGTGCGGGCGGCATCTTTGGCGGCGTCGATGCGGGTCTGGCCGCCGGCATCGTTGGTGATCATGGAACCGGAGGAATCGAAGACCACCATGGTCGGGGCCATGTCACTAGAAGCAGTGGGGGAGCTCGGCACGGAGCTACTAGTGGAGGTTGAGCGTGAATCTTCGGCGGTGGCGGTGAGGGGAAAGAGAACGCTTACGACGGAGAGAGCGACTGCTGCGAGGAAAAGAATCGCCGTGAGCAATGGTTTTGGTATGAAACGTGACTTTGTGTGCATGTGAGTTAAATTACACACAGGAGGCGATCTGCGCTTGGGAACGGGAAATACAGGGGGATTAACCCCCGTGCATTCCGTTTCCGTTTGCGTGTTTTAGGGGGCCTTAGAACAACCGGGTATACATCCGGTAAAGCGAGTCGAGCATGCTCTGAATGTTGTTGCGGACCGGGCTGTTCGGGTCCAGCGCCGCCACACCGCCGGCGACAATCAGCGCGCTGATGGCCCCCAACAGGAAGCCAATCATGCCGCCGCGAGAGGACGAGCACGAATCATCCGAGGACCCATCGGAGGAGCCTGCCGAGCTTGCCGACGCCCCCGCAGAGCCCTCGTCACAGTTCTCATCCGGCTTGGCTGGCTCACCTGGCTTGGCTGGCTTGGAGGGATCCGAAGGCTCGGAGGGCTCGGCAGTTTTGGTAGTGGTAATGGTCGTCGGCACCTTGGTGGTGATGGTCTTTTCCTCAGTGGTGGGCACCATCGAGGTCACTGTCTTGGTGGTCTTCTCCGCTGGGAGCGTGGTGGTCACCGTGGTGGGGACCTCTTTGGTTTCCGTGGTGGTCACGGTGGTCGGTACCTCCGTGGTGACGACCTCAGTTGTGGTCGCCGGTGCCGGGGTCGTCGGCTTCTCTTCGCGCGGGTCCGCAATGGCGTGGTCGTTGTTCTTCAGCGTGACCTTGTCCACCAAGTTCGGGTTGTTGGCGTTGTAGGTGCGGAAGGTGAGCTCATCACCGGTCACATCGACGACCATGTAGTCCTCGTCGTAGTCCTGGCGCCAGATCGCCGTGGACTCGTGCGGCAGAGCAGGGTCCATGTTTTCCATGCGGGCATTGGGGTACTTCTTCCCGTCCTCACCCTGGAAGTCATAGAACTTGCCGCCGCCCGCCGAGGTGGTGGTGATGTAGAGGACCTCACCGTCATTGGGGGCGAGGACGTCGCCACGCTTCGCAGGAGCCTTCACCGGCTCAAGGCCGTTCATGAGATGGGTACGGGTGTAGATGTGATCGTGGCCGCTGAGTACGGCATCGACGTCCAGTTCGGACATGACCGGAGCGAGCTTTTCACGGAGCTTGGTTACATCGCCATCGGTGTAGTGGGTGCCTTGAGAGAAGAAGGCGTGGTGCATGCCCACGATGATCCAGTCATTGAAAGCTCCGCGGTTTTCAATGGTCTTACGCATGAACTCCGCATGGCGCTCAATGTCCGCGTCACTGCTGGCGTTGGTGTCGAGCCCAAGGAAGAGAACGTTGTTGCGCTCAAAGTAGAAATCCCGCAGGTCTGGCTCCTGATTCGGGTTGATGAAGTGCTCATCGTAGTGCTTCATTGCCAGGTCTGACGGGTACGTCTCGTGATTGCCCGGCAGTGCGTTGGTGGGAATGTTTCGAATCTCCGGTGAGGAGAAGTAGCCGTCGTACTGCGCGATCGTCGCGCCCCAGCCCTCAACCTGGTCACCGAGGGACCAGATCATGCTGGCTTGAGGGGCGTCGGCAACCGCGTTGCCGATGGTCTTGTTCCACTGCTCGGTCTGACCCTTGATGTCGGCATCGACTCCAATCTGCGCGTCAGAAACCGTGACGAAGCTCCAGTCCTGGCCAAAGCTGCCGGTGTTAAAGGTTTCAGGCTCGGACCAGCCGCCCTCTTCGGAGCCGACGCGGTAGGTGTACTCGGTGTTTTCCTTTAGACCCGTAGCGGTGGCGTAGTTGGACACGTATGCAATAGCGCCACCGTCCTTTTCCTCGGCTTCAAAGGTCTGGGCGCCGTCTGGGCCGGTGACCTCGAGGACTTCCTTGTCTGCCGGGCCCTGGGTGCGCCACGAGACAATGACGGAGCTTTCCTTGCTTCCCGGTTGGAGCACCATCCGGGAAATGGGGCTAGTTTGAGCGGTAGCCAGAACGGGAACGCTTACCTGTGAGGTGAAGACAAGAGCGGCCGCGGTCATGGTGGCTACGCCAGCGGAGGCGGGAGAAAAACTAAAACGCTTCATTATTGCTTTGTGTGCCTTTTGCGATGAATATCGGAAGTTGAATGTGAGAGTGTTTCTCTGCTGAGAAAACAGAGAAACAGACATGACCTAGTCACAGAAACATCTCAAGGTGAACCTTCGGTTAAGCAGAATAGAAATCTGTGGAACATGCCCCCGGTATAGGGGATATTACGCGCTGTTTCGCGTTGAAATAGCAGTTTTGGTGAGCTTATGTTTAGCCCCATGTCCCACGAATTCGGGTCCACAGATACCCCAGACTCTTCAGAATCTTTAAGAAACTCTCGCGCTATCCGCTTTAATCGACGCACCGCGCTGCGTTGGGGCGCCGTTGGTGCATCCACCGCGGCCGCTGGCTATGGGCTGTCGGCAGCAACTGCCCAGCACGGCACCCCGCGCCAGGCCCCGTTGGAAGCGTATAACCAGTACACCGGCGCCCAGCTGCCTTTCCTCCACGGCGTTGCGTCTGGTGATCCGCTGCCCACCTCGGTGGTGCTGTGGACCCGCGTCACCCCGGACCGGGATGCCCTGCCTGGTTCTGGCATGGGAGACGACGTTCACGTGGCATGGGAGATTGCTACAGATGAGGCGATGGCTTCCGTGGTGGCACACGGTCAAGAGGTTGCCTCCGCGGAGCACGACCATACCGTTCACGTAGATCCCTTTGGCCTGAACCCGGACACCGTGTACTACTACCGCTTCCAGGTGACCTCGGGTGAGCATAGCGGGGCGTATTCGCCCGTGGGCAGGACGAAAACTGCGCCGGCTGTCGACGCCCAGGTAGACAACCTGAAATTCGCCGTGGCCTCGTGCGCCAACTACGAATCGGGCTTCTTTAACGCCTACAAAGACATGGCGGAGCGTGGACGCTCCGGGGAGCTTGACTTCGTGGTCTTCCTTGGGGATTACATCTACGAATATCCCACGGGGGAGTACGTGGGCAAGAGTGGCGTGGCACGTGAGCACCACCCCGTATGGGAGATCGTCACGCTGGAGGACTACCGCATTCGCTACGGCCGCTACCGCACCGACGAGCACCTGCAGGCTGCGCATGCTGCGGCCCCGTGGGTCGTGGTGTGGGACGACCACGAGACAGCCAACAACTCCTGGCGCGAGGGCGCCGAAAACCACACACCTGGGTTTGCAGAGGGCGAGTGGTCCCGCCGCTGGAACGACGCCTTGCAGGCTTATTACGAATGGATGCCGCTGCGTCAAAAGCAGCTGAGCGAGGGCGGTAAGCTTTACCGCAACCTGCGCTTCGGCTCCCTCATGGAGCTCACCATGATGGACCTGCGTACCTACCGCGATCAGGAAACCACCGCCGCTAACTTCGGGGACCCGAATCGAACCATCGTGGGCAACGAGCAGTTGCAGTGGCTGCGGGACACTATTGCGATGTCGGACGCCACGTGGATGGTGATGGGCAATTCCGTGATGATGGCTCCCATGCGCCTGTTGACCATTCCCGGTAATGACGCGGCCAATGAGGGCTTGCGCTTTGTCAAGGGCAATACTTCTGGCTTTGCCGTGAATTCGGATCAGTGGGATGGATACGCCGCCGACCGTGACCGTGTGCTTGAGGCTCTTGATGCTCGCGAGGGTAACTCCTTCTTCATTACCGGTGATATTCACTCGGAATGGGCCAACGACATCTACCTGCACGATAAGCGCGTGGCCTGTGAGCTGGTGACTACCTCAATTACGGCGCCCAATGTCGACGAAATCCTCACCACCTACACAGGCACCTACCACGGGGAGGACAACTCGACTTCGTTGCTCATTGAGGACGCAATCAAGGACGCCAATCCGTGGGTAAAGCACTTGGACTATGACTCCCACGGCTATGCCGTCGCGCACCTCTTTGCCGATCACGTGGACATGCACTACTACCGCGTGTCTGATGTTGAAGCTGAAGATGCTTCGGTAGCGCTGGCGGTGAGCAAGGCCTGGAATCCTAAGGACGGATTCACCGCCTAGCCACCATCCGCCGGCGGGCGCTGCGGGGGATCAGTCCAGCGCCCTGAGGTAAAAGAAGCGAATCAGCGCGCGCCGGGGAATATCGAGCAGCGGGCGCAGGAAGGGGAGGTGGGCGGGTTGGGAGGAGGCGTCGACAAGCAGCAGCGTGCGCCCATCCCGTAGGCGCTCCAGGGTAAAGGTCTCCTCGCCGCGCTCAATATGGCCGGGAAGGGTGCCGTAGGTAAAGCCACACCGGCCCTCCTCGCGGAAGACATCCACCACCCGGCAGCGAAACTCCCACGGCCCCATCCCGAGGCCGACCTCAGCGCCTTCCTCCACCGTGGCGTGACTGGGCCGTACCCGGAAAAGACCGCTACGCTGCAGGCCCCAGCGGAAGAGTTTGTCCGCGGCATCATCGAATTCAGCGTCGATGACGCGGGACATGTGCAGCTGCGGGAAGCCCTCGGTGGAGGAGTACGACAGTGGCTCAGGCATGGTGTTCAGCCTAGTCAAACCGCCCTTAGATGATGCTTGAGAAGAGTAAAATAGGGTGTATGCAGGAGAAACGACAACGACTTATCGTTCCTGACTTAGCGCGCGGCACGGCGCTTTTGGGGATCGCCATGGCGAACGCCGTGCAGAGTTGGGTAGTCAATGATTGGTCGATAGGTCCCAGCTCCACCCTGGGCGGTGTGCGTCCCGATAACACCTTAGACATCGTGGCGGCGGTGTTCACCGGCATGTTTGTACGTGTGCGAGGCCTGCCCATGTTCTGCATGCTGTTGGGATTCGGCATTGGTCTCATTGCTGCTAGTTTGCAGCGTAAGGGCTACACCATTAAAGAATCCCGGCGCGTACTCATCCGCCGCTACGGCCTGCTGGCAGTTTTTGGTTTGGTGCATGGCTTCGTGCTTTTCGACGGTGACATCATGCTGGTCTATGGCCTCATGGGCATCGCCTTGGCTTGGTGCTTTACGCTTTCGACACGCACGCTGCGGCGCATTGCCTATTGGTTCTTTGGCGGCTATGCGGTCTTCGCCGGTTCGGGTGCATTGGGAGCCTATTTTGGTTACTTCAATCCTCTGCCCAAGTCGCGTCCGATGACCGGTGACCTTGTCACCTTCGGCGACTACTTTGCCCGCAACCTGCGCGGTGAGGTTGCTGCTCTGGGACAGATCCCCATCACATTTGTGGGGCTGGTAGGCGTTTTACTCATCGGATATATCTGGGCGCGGGAGGGCGTGCTTGCAAACGTTTCTGCGCACCGCCGAACCTTGGTCACCTGGGTTGTTATTGCAGGTATGGTCATTGTCTTTGTTGGTCTTCCGTGGGGGCTTGCGGCCGCTGGCGTTGTGTCAACCGAATTGGAACCGGTGTTCTTGATGCTGAACCAAGCTTTTGGCTTTCTTACGGGTCCTGGCATTCTGGCGGTTTTGGCACTGCTCACGGAGAAACTCAACAATCGCGTTCCTGGGTGGGCCTTTGCTTTCGTGGCATTGGGCAAGCGCTCTATGTCGGGCTACATTGCGCAATCGGTTTTGTTTATTGTTCTTGTCACCCCAGCCGGCTTCGGACTAGGCGCGGATGCTTCGGTGAGCGGCAAGCTTGGAATCGGTCTGCTGGTCTTTGTCCTGACGCTGCTTCTCGCTGCTCTGCTTGAGGCTTGGGGCAAACCTGGCCCGTTCGAGTGGGCGCATCGCCGGCTGGCGTACGGCCCAACGTGTCGTATTGAGTCTAAGTCGGCTCTCGGGTCGGCCTGATGTTGGTTTAAACGGCTGATTCCTCGCGCAGAAGCCAGCCGCAGAGCTCCTTCTGCGCGCGGTCCACGCCACCGGGGTAGCTTTCCTCTAGCTCGAGTTTTACGTTATCAAAGATACGTTCCGAGATGAGTTCCGCGCGCTCTCTACTCAGCTGCCCGCGCAGCTCATCGAGCGGCACCTTAAGCTCCGTGTACGGACTCGGGCGGAAGTACCATGACCGCATGTCTTCCGAATAAACGACAATAATCGTCTTCGTCATGTGCGATTCCAATACAACATTGCCAAACACGAGTGATGTTAGCTTCGTGGATTCCATGGCCGCGATTGTAGGCCTGTGTAATGGAATATACGAGGCTTCATTTTTGGAGGCGTTCCGATATATTTTGTCAACCTCGCGGGTGTCTTAATCGGGGTTGATGTTTCAGCCGGGGCCGTTTGGACGTGTTGTTGTCGGACATGGCTTCAGCTCTGCAGGCATTGCCGCTGAGCAGTAATGGGAAGCTGGATCGTCGTGCCCTCCCCGATCCAAATTAAGTTAAAAAGTCTCGGATTACCCTTGTTAGCCTACCCTGGGTGATGGTAGCCTTACCTAACCTTGTTCGTTTAGTGAAATGGAAACCCATTCAGGATGAAGAACTCAATCGTTGTCCGTGCGCTCAGTCTCGCCGTGCTCTCCACTACCCTGATGTTGGGAGCCTGCAGCTCCGATACAGATGGCAAGGCGGAAAATACTTCCTCAGGCGCAAACTCCGCAGCGAATTCCGGTGATAATGCCTCCGAAGTCACCATCAAGCACGCCAGGGGGGAAGACACATACCCCGTAAACCCCGAGCGCGTCGTTGCCATTGGTCCAGCCATCGACAACCTGCTGGCTATGGGCATCAAGCCCTCCGCCGTGGTGGTGTCTGCTAAGGACATGAATGCCCCGTGGCGCGACGGCAAGTTGGACGGCGTGGAGATTATCAAGCAGACCGATTTCAAGACTCTGCCGAAGGAAGAGATCGCTGCCGCTGCTCCGGATTTCATCGTCGGGGACTACTGGACGATCTCCGAGGATAACTACACACAGCTCTCCGAGATCGCGCCCACTCTGGGTGGTATTGGCACCGAGGGTGAGGGGATCGGCTGGAAGTCGCAGCTGAAGGAGCTCGGCAAGATCTTCAACAAGGAAGATAAAGCTCAAGAAGTCATCGACCAGGATGAGAAGGTCTTCACCGATGCGAAGTCCGAGCTGCCGAATATCGAGGGTAAGACCGGTGTGGTCTCCCAGTTCGCTCAGGGATCCTTTGGAGCTGTGGCCGACCCGAAGGACCCAGGAGCCTCTTTCATCTACGACCTGGGTATGAAATTCCCGGAACCTCTGACCGACGGCTCTATTGAGGTAAAGCAGGGGCGCGTGACTCTGTCGCCAGAAAACGTCTCCGCCCTGGCTGCGGACTTCATGGTGATCTATAACCGCACCGGTGACATCGCGGAGGTGGAGAAGATCCCGGGCTACTCAGACCTGCCGCAGGTCAAGTCCGGCGCCACCCTGGCGGGTAACGAGGCTGTGGTTGCCGGCCTGAACACGCCGACCTCCCTGTCCCGTGCATGGGTATTGGAGCAGGTCAAGCCTACCTTGAAAAAGCTCTCTTAGTCTCTTTTTCTCCAGCACCCCTCGCGAGTGTGTCGCCCGGTGTGGCAGCGTGGGGTGTTTTCTTATGCCCTTTCTTGTTCGCTCACTCGCCTCCCCGCTGCCGCCCGCCGACCCGCAAGGAACTTTGCTTGTCTTCTGCGCAGTGGGATCCGGCTGCTGCGTGGAGGCGCCGTCCGGGGGCGTATCCGGTGCGGGTGAGCGAACTTGAACTTACGCATGCGCAGCTGGTGAAAGTCGATGGCTGGAAGAACGTTTTTCAGCAGTGGGCACCGCGGTGCTGGACAAGAGTTCGGCTGACCGGCCAGCACCCGAGGCGAGAGGCATCGACCCTGCGCATGCCGACCAACCGCATGCCGATCCACCACACTGACCCGCTACACACCGTCCCAATCCACTAAACCAACCCACATACTGACCCTACGCACACCGACTCACCGCACACCGCCAACCCAGAAACGAGAAAGGAATGACCATGGCGAGGAATAGCCGAGACAGGGAAATCTACCCCATTACGATCCGCGAACTGCAGGTCGATGACATCGAGGACATCACACCAGGGATGCGTCGCATTACTCTGACGGGCGAACAACTACGCGCCCATAGTGCGTTCGGCGTAGACGCACCACCGCTAGTCAGCGATGGTTTCGACGACGATATCCGCATCATCTTCCCAGACCCGGCCACCGGGGAGCGCCCTCACCCCATCACACGGGAGGACGCGACGGTGCTATGGCAAGAGGAAGTCAAAGATCTGTTTCGGACATATACCGTCCGTTCATTCGACGCCTCCCAGGGCCGTCTCGTCGTAGACTTCGCGCGGCATGGCCAAGGCCTGGCCGAGGACTGGTCCGCACGAGCTCGACCGGGAGATCCCCTGTATATCGCAGGGCCGAAGTCTTGCGCAGCGCTGCCCACCCACACTCCGTGGCTACTGATGGTGGGCGACGAGACGGCGCTGCCGGCGATTGCTCGCTGTATAGAGTCTTTGCCCGCCGGGTATAGGGCAGTGGCGATTATTGAGGTAGCCACGCGGGCACATGTCCAGCGACTGGAGTTCGAAGCACAGGTGGACATTCACTGGCAGGTGCGAGACGAGGGCGGGGACTTCGTGGCGAAAGCTACCGAGTTGTACGGAGAACACCCAGAGTGGGCGGCCGAGCCCGCTGCGATGCCCTATGTATGGGCTGCGGGAGAGGCCGGGCGATTGAAGGCGATCCGACGCTGGGTTCGAGCTCTGGGGATTCCGCGGGAAAACGTGGAGATTACGGGGTACTGGCGCGCAATGGCACCGGCGCAATCGGAAGCAGGGGCGACGGCTACGCAGGCTGAGAGTGCGGGGCAGGTTACGGGCACTCCGTTGCAGGGCGACAGTGAGGGGGCGGAGACAGGGGCTGTGACGAGCTACCGTAATGCGCTGGTTGAGCTGCATGAACTCACCGAAATGGGGTCGGCGATTCTTGTGCGCCAAGCCGTAGGGATGGGGATTTTCGGCCTGATTGATGAGGGCGCGGATCGAGTGGATCAACTGGCCGAAGCAACTGGCGTGCAGCAGGAGCTGGCTCTCCGGATTGCGCGTTACCTGGAGGCAGTGGGGTTAGTGACGTTGTCGGCGGATGTAGCACTGGATAGCTCATCGGAGGATGTGGCGGACCAACGGGCGGTTCGAATCGGCCTCACTGCGCTGGGCAGCGAGTTGGCAAACCCGGATTCTCCAGTAAGGGATTGGATTACCGGGCCGGCGGCCGCCAAGACCGCAGCACTTGGCCGGCTAGGGCAGGCACTGCAGAATCCGGCTGATACCGGCGAGCACCGCTGGGACTACATTGTGCAAACCCAGCCACAACTGGCCGTGGAGGAACACGAACAGGCGGCCTCCAGTGCTCAGTGGTCGGCCCCGGCCGCAGCGGAGATTCTGAGCAGCAAGCTACTAGCGCGACAGGATGCTGGCTCGCTTCGATGCGCGGTGGGAGGTCCGGCCGCGGCGGTGTATGCGGATGAGATTCTACGTAAGATACCGCAGGCAAACGCCGTGGTGTTGGGGTCGTTTTCGGAGGCAGAGGATGACGCAAGGATCTCAGTAGGCGCAGCAACTGCAGCGATGACGGAGCCTGGGGCCAGCGCAGAGGAGGTTATGCTGCGCGATATTGCTCCACGCCGCCGGGATCGTGCTCGCTATAGTGCACTGCACGCTCCAACGGTTGGGCGTAGCGGTGGGGATGCGCGCCGGGCGGATTGGGCTGGCACAGTGGCTACTTTGTGCGAGCAGGTAGATGCTGTGGTGCTGGTTGATCCGTGGCGACGTTGGCCAACTATAGAGTTGCAGCAGCTGGTAGCTGCCGTACTACGTTCTGGGGCGCAGCTGTTCCTGGTGACCCCAGTGTTGCAGGAAAGTGGGGCCGAGGATCATGACTACCAGGAAGATTTATCACGCCTCGTTCTGTATGGATCGCAGCTGCCCACGGCCCGTGTGATTGCGAAGCACCTGGCTGCCGTGGGTGCGGTAGTGCGTTCGAAGCAGCCGGTGGGGTGGAGTGCCCAGCTGTTCGAGGTGGGGAGGGGAGGTAGGTAACTGCCGGTGGTCGGGCGAAGCGTGTGGAGGAGCGGCGGACGTTCGGTGGTTTGCTAAACCGTTTCTAAAGTGCCCCCTGTCGGCCGGGATCCCCCCTTCCGCTGGGAGCCTTCCTATCGGCTGGGGTCCCACCCCTTCGGCTGGGAGCGCCTGTCGGCTGGCCCCTAGCGGCTGAGTTGCCTCCATATCGGCAGCCACACACCCCCCGAAATAATTAACTTAGCCTATCCTTTATCTAGTTAGGCTGCCCCATGCGGGGTAGACGCGGTAGACGTGATTGACGCGCGCTCGAGGATCGATCAACACCCCGTGCGTCCGATGGCCTTCACCGCACCCCAATGAGCTCCCTACACGTTAGGCTTTTATATGTTTCGAAACAATTCGCTGACCCGTCGCGCGGCAATGAAGACGGCCGCTGTCTTAGCAGCATCCACTCTCGTCCTTTCCGGTTGCTCCCGAGGCGAGGATTCCTCGGCGTCAAATATTGAGGGCAATGAGAACGAGCGCATCGCCGCAGTTGGCCTAGGAGACAGCGATACCTTGCTCGCGCTAGGTATCCAGCCTGTTTGGCAGCAACACGCACATCGGGAAAACGTTGTCATCAACTCGGGCGCGCGTTTCCAGGATCAAGGTGGCATCCACAAAGGGGAGCATGCGGTCGTGGCCGCGGGCACGGTGGTGACCAAGGACGTCGCGCTGCGCACTATTGCGGGCGGGGTGTCGGCCCGTTACTTGCGCGACATCGAGGGCTAATCCGCGCGGGCAGAGGACGTTGCCGCCGAGCGCATGGTACCCGCCTCCAGGTCATCCTCGTTGAAGAAGTCGAGGACGCCGTCCTCGAAGACGTAGGCGCCGTCGGGGAAGTAGAGGGTCAGAGTGCCGTCTTTGAGCTCCGCCTGGATGGGGTGACCCAAGGTGCCGGCCTCGTAAGTGCCGTCGCCGACCTTTTCAAATTTCTTGTCGGACAGGAAGTCTTTGGAGTCGTCTCTGAAGGTGGCGAGGTCGACTTCCGTTTCGCCATGGGTTTTGAGGAAGTAGTTGCTTGGTCCGTTCATGGCTTCCGCGGGGGAAAACTCACCGTCGAGGAAGTCGCATTCACTTTCGCTGATGGAGAAGCGGCAGCGGACGGGGCCGCTATTGGTGTCGAATTCGTAGAACTCGTCGAGGTCGGCCGGATCGACGGCGTCGTTCAGATGGGTGAGGTCGATTCCGATGTGGTGTTTGTCTTCTGCGTTGAGCTCGGTCTTGAGTGCTCCGAAGTCCATCGCGGTAAATGTCACGCTCACTGGCTTGCCTGCCTCATGTGCGGGAGTATCGCCCGTAGTGAAACTTACGGAGTCGCTGCCAATGGTGAAGTCGAAGCCGTCGCCGGAGAAGTACCCATTGCTGTCATTGAGCGGGTGGCCCCAGTTGAAAACGATGGAGAAGACCACTTGTTCGCCCTCGTAGTTGCCGGAGGCAATGATGTAGCTCAGGGGCTCGCACGCATCGAAAGAATCTTGGGTGACTTTGAAGTCTTTGAGAGGTGCTCCGCGTTCAGGCTCCTCCGTCAACAGGAAATGAACGATGGCCGTTGGTGCTTCGCCTTTGTCAACGAATTCGCCGACTCCGGAGTCGGCGACTCCGGCGTTCGGGTCGCAGCTTTCTTCGGCCAAGGATACGGGCCAGTTGCGTGTCGATGCCGCCCTGCTCGACGTAGCTGGGCTGGTGCTGCTGCGAGTCGCGCGTGAGGAAGTGCTCGAGGTCGCTGGTGGGTTGGAGGCAGACTCGGTCGCCGCGCTCAAGTCAGGTGCCACTGCGGATTCCGACGGGGCTGCCTCGCGCCGAGTGTCGGGGAGGGAGCAGGACGCAACGAGCGCGGCTGCTGATGCCGCCGCTACTGCGGCACGCGCGGTGCGTTGGGGCAGGAGGACAGGGAGAGTGGTCATGGTGTATGTCCTTCGTCCGAGGGGCGAACTCGTGGCCGAGACTAACGAAACGCGAAGCCGAGTCCTATCACCGGCTGGAAATTGTTAGGAGATCGAAATGATTTACGGGGAGAGCTGAGTGATGGGCTGGACAGACAAGATGTCGACCTCGCCCGCGCAGGCCTGCAGGCCCGGCACTGCGACATAGAGGCTGTCGGTGTTTTCGGGCGGATAGATCCGCAGGCCATCGGCGTCCTGCGGTTGGCAGGCCGCCGCGTCGAGCAATCCCACGTTGGTGATCTTGAGCCCCGCGCGGGCCTGGGCCCCTGGCGCCAGCGTCACGGTGGCAGCTTCGGTGCCGGTCTCACGCAGCGCGGCGGGGCCTAGTTGAGTGCCGTCGTTGCTGGTGACGGCGGAGACGCCGGGGAAGCCCGTGAGGGTGCACTCCTCGTCAGAGGTATTGGTCAGCACGATGTCGACGAGTCGGGAGCCAGCGGCTCCCTGTTCGTTGGTGATCTCGGTGGAGAGCTGGGAGGTGGCGCAGGCGCCCTCGGGCAAGGGCGGGATAGTGGAGGATGCTGGGGCTGGTGCGGTGCCGGACGCGCCGGGAGCGGCCCCGGAAGCAACGTCGTCGGCGGCATCGTCACCCGCAGGGGCGTCGGCCGAGTGAACGACGGTGGTCGTGACTGCCGACGGTGCCGCAGAGTCCTCCTCGCTGGCGGAACACGCGGCGAGTGGCAGCAGCAGGCTGAGGGACAGGAGTGCGCGCAGATTCTTCATACCCACAGGGTAGTTTCACAGCACGACGGGGACTAGAGATTACTGGTCACGAGTCTGTTAAGTCTTTGCTAGCAATGAGCAACGATTCGCAGAATGTGTCACACAGTGTGCAGTAGCCGTCCTGTGACTGAAAGTGTGAACATGATGAACTCCCGCCGCCTTTCCCATGATCGAAAAACGCAGGGAACGACGGGGCTTATGGGCGCTCCGGCACGATGAGCGGCCCGCCGGTGACGGGGTCCTCGATGACGCGGGAGTCCAGTCCGAAGACGTCGCGCAGGGCCTGCGGCGTGATGGTGGACTCGGGCGAGCCCAGGGCCGTGACGGAGCCGTCCTTCATGAGGACGAGGTTGTCCGAGTAGCGGGCGGCTAGGTTGAGATCGTGGAGCACCATGACGATGGTCTTGCCCTGTTCCTTATTGAGCGTGGAGACGAGCTCGAGGACGTCGATGGAGTGCGCCAGGTCCAGGTAGGTGGTGGGCTCGTCGAGGAAGACGATGTCGGTGTCCTGAGCCAGGACCATGGCTATCCACACGCGCTGGCGCTGGCCGCCGGACAGGGAGTCCACGGGGCGGTCGCGCAGCTGAAAGACGTTGGTGAGCGCCATGGCCTCGTCCACGGCGGCGGAGTGGGAGGCGGACCACTGCTGCAGCCAGGACTGGTGCGGGTGCCTGCCGCGGGCCACGAGGTCTGCGACGGTGACGCCGGCAGGGGTGATGGGGGACTGGGGGAGCATCGACAAGCGCGTGGCTAGCTCCCGGGAGGAGTAGTCACCCAGCTTCTTCCCGTCGAGGGTGACGGAGCCCGCCGACAGTGGGAGCAAGTGGGACAGGCCGCGCAGGAGGGTCGACTTGCCGCAGCCGTTGGCGCCGATGAGCGTGGTGACCTGGCCGTCGGGGATGTCGAGTGTGACGTCGCGGCTGATGACGGTATCGCCATAACCGACGGAGACGGAGTGCGCGGAAAGTCGAGCGTTCATTACCTGATGTTGTCCTTCAGACCCTGGAGGATGATGGTGGCCGAGAGCAGGGACGCGTTCATGTACCAGGACTCGTAGTCCACGGACACGGCCTGGTTGGCCTGCACTGCCTTGAGAGAGTGCCATGTGGCGGCCTGCGAGGGGTCGGCGGCGCCGGCGTTGACGCCGTAGAAGATCCAGTCGGCGTCGGCCTCGGAGAGCTGCTCGGCGGAGATGTCCTGGCCAGCCTTCTCAATCTGCTTTTGGTTGGCGGGGCGGGGCAGGCCGGCATCGGCGGCCACGGAGCCCGCCATGGAGTTGACCCCGTAGAGCTGGAACTGGTCTTCCTTGGAACGCAGGAAGGAGACGGTGGGCTTGGAGGATAGGCCCTCGCCCCAGGCTTTGGCGTTGGACTCGTACTCGGCCAGGAGGGGCTCGGCGGAGTCCTTCTTGCCCACGGCCTCGGCGATGGTGAGGAGGTCCTGCTTCCAGTTCTCGCCGCCGCCCTTACCGGTGACGACGGGCGCGATGGCCTTGAGCTGCTCCAGGATGGCCTCGTCCGTACGCGAGTTAGCGCAGATGAGGGTGGGCTTCAGGGAGGCGATGGTCTCCAGATCCGGGTTGGCGCGTAGGCCGCAGTCCGCGATGGAGTCCAGATCGAAGTCGGAGCCGAAGCGGTTGCGGATGTAGTCCGGGACGACGCCCAGGTTCTTGGCCTTGGCCGCGCCCACCGGGAGAATGCGCAGCATGAGGAGGTTGTCCAGCTGGCCGGTGTTGAGCGCGATCACGCGCTGGTGCTGCTCGGCGGCGCTGGACGATGCCGCGGAGGTGGCCGCCTGCTCGCTCGGCGCAGTCTCCTGTTTGGAGCAGGCCGCAGCGAAGGCGGCGACGCCGAGGCCAGCGGTGATCTTGAGGAAGTTACGTCGTTGCATGGTCGTCTACTTTCGTGTTCGAGTTTGCTGCCAGAGCAGCCAGATGAGGAAAGGTCCGCCGATGACCGAGGTGATGATGCCCACCGGGATCTCCCAGCCGAAGGCACAGCGGGCGATGAGGTCGGACACGCACACGATGATTGCGCCCATGGCCGCCGATGTCCCCAGGGGCGGCGCCCCGACCCGCGCCAGGCGCGCGGAGATCTGCGGGGCGACGAAGGCCACGAAGCCCACCGGGCCCACGGCGGAGACGGTCACCGCGGCCAGTAGAACTGAGACGATGAGCAGTGCCGCGTTGATCTTCTTCAAGGGGGCGCCGAGGGCTTGGGCGGAATCCTCGCCGAGCTCCAGCGCGGGCAGATCGATGGCGATGCGGGCTAGCACTAGGCCACACACCACGAGCATGCCCAGGGTGGGCCATAGGTGCTCGAAGGTGCAGCCGTTGAGCGAGCCGACCATCCACACCTTGGCCGCGGCCGCGGTGTTGAGATCTGTGGCGGCCAACATGTACGTGACCAGGGCGTGGAGGAAGGCGTTGCCGCCGATGCCCACGAGGACGAGGCGGAACATATCCACCCTGCCGCGCCGGGACAGCATCCAGATGGCCGCGCCGGTGGCGAGACCGCCGGCCATGGCGGCGAGCGGGATGCCGACGTAGGCGCCGAACGCCCCGCCGGCCCCGGCAGATCCTCCGAAGACCATGATGGCCACGGCCGCCACGGTGGCGCCCTGGTTGATGCCCAGGATGTCCGGGCTGGCCAGGCCGTTGCGGGCGATGCGCTGCGTGATGGCGCCGGAGAGCCCCAGCGCGGCGCCGACGGCTAGACCCACGAGCGAGCGGGCCAGGCGCCAGTCGATGACGACGGTGCGCTCGAGCTTGTTTCCGCCGCCCGCCAGCACGCCGATGACCTCGGCGGGGTTAAGGGGGAACTCGCCGATGCCGAGGCTGATGACCCATACGAGCGCGCTCGCGACCACGATGGCCGTGGTCCAGGCTTGCGTGCGCGGGTGGTAGAGGAAGCTGAACTTTCCGAGGCTGAGGTACTTCATTACAGGCTCACCACCGTTCGGTGCCGGACGAGCCAGATAAACGCTGGCCCGCCGAGCAGCGCGATGACGATGCCCGCCTGGAGCTCGCCGGGGCGCATGATGAGGCGGCCCACGATGTCGGCGCCGAGCAACAGGCAGGCGCCCGCCAGCGCGGAGTAGGGGGTCACCCACTTGTAGTCCGGGCCGGTGATGCCGCGGGCGACGTGGGGCACCACGAGACCGATGAAGGCGATGGGGCCCGCGGCTGCCGTGGCCGCGCCGGCCAGCAGGGTGATGGCCACGAAGCCCAGGATATTGGCGCGGGCAACGTTGGTGCCCAGCGCCTGCGCGGCCTCCGCGCCCAGATTGAGGATGTTGAGCGTCGGGCCCAGCGCCAGCGCTAGTACCGCGCCGATGGCGAGCGGCACGAGCGCAGGGGTGATGATGTCGAAGCCGCGTCCGGTGACGGACCCCGCTTGCCAGAAGCGGAGGGTGTCGAGCGCGTTGGGATCGATGTAGACGATGGCCGACGTGGCCGCCGCGAGGACGGCGGACAGGGCGGAACCCGCGAGGACGAGGCCCAGGGTGTCGCCGCGACCGATGCCGCCGGCGGAGAGCCCGAAGACGAGCAGCGCCGCCAGGCCCGCGCCGAGGAAGGCGAGGAAAAGGTGCGACTGCATGGACGTCAGCCCGAAGAGGAAGATGCCCGCCGCGACGAAGAGTGCGGCGCCCGCATTGACGCCGAGTAGGCCAGGGTCCGCGAGCGGGTTGCGGGTCAGGCCTTGAACGAGTGTGCCGGCTAGTCCGAACGCAGCTCCGATGACGATGGCGAGCACGGTGCGCGGGATGCGCATGGTGGCAAGGATTCCGGCGATCTCGGCGACGCTGCTGCCCACGGTGCCGGCGGCCTGGGCGGTGTCGGTGTGCCCGCGCAGGATCTCCCAGGCGGTGGGCCAGGCCCGGGTGAGCTCTGAGATGGAGGTCGCCTTGGCGCCCAGTGCCAGGCTGGCGAAGACGAGGGCGGCGAGTGCGGCCACGAGGAGGGCTAGGCCGAGGAGTCGTCTGCTGTGGCCCGCGGCGCGCGGGGTGCCCGCGGCCGGTGTCGGCAGAGTCGTCGATGTCATGTAGGTAAGGTTAACCTAATTTCGCCGATATGCGTGAATTGTCTTTCCTTGCTGGAGGTTCGTCGGCTTGAGATAGGTTCACCTAATGTTGGTTAGGCTATCTTTTCTCAATTCGACAGTTCTTTTATGTCTCTGCGGACTTCCCGCACTCGTCGCTCGGCCGCGGTATTCTTGTCGCTCGCCCTTGTCGGCTGGGGTGCGGCCGCATGCTCGTCGGACCCCGATTCCGGTGCGGCCGACAACTCGGTGGCGGTATCGTTGGCGCAGTCGGCATCGGCTGACGGCGACGCCGCGGCCTATCCGGTCACAGTGGCCACCAAGTTCGGTGACCTCACCGTCGAGGAGGCTCCGCGGCGCGTGGTGGCCCTGGGGTGGGGCGGCGCCGAGGTGGCGCTCTCGCTCGGCGTGCAGCCGGACCTTATCCTCATCCTCGACGTTCGTTCCTCGGGCGATCGAGAGCGCTACGACACACTGTCGGCCATCGCGCCGGTCGTGGGCATCCCGGAGGGTGGAGACAACTGGCTGACGGATCGCTCCACCCAGCTTGAGCGGTGGGGGGAGACAGCGGAAAGCGTGCCATCAGTGCTGTCGTCGGTGACGCAGCCGGTGAGCACTAGAGCGAGGGATGCGGCGAGAACGGGGAGTAGTCGCTGTGTAGTCATGGTGCGGAGTCTAGGCGTTGAGCTTTTAGAGTTCTTGCAAAGCGGGGAATACGCGCTCCTTGAGCATAGGGGCGATGTCGACATCCGGGGCAGCGGGATCGACCCACGCTAGCTCCGCAATCTCCTTGTCTGGATGCGCGACGGAGATTTCTTCCTCGTAGACATAGACGTGTGCGTGGATGTTGTGTGGGGCGCTGTTAGCCGCCGGTGAGATATACGTGGCCAGGCGGCGAAGCTTCGATATGTCGACCGCGGCGCGCACGGCCTCGTGGGCGATGAGCTGGGCGGCCTTGGCGGGGTTGATCGTGTCATCGATGGAGCCGAAAGGCAGGACGAATTCTGGGGTAGAGGTGGCGCGGAGGACGAGAACGCGACCGTGATTATCGCGGAGGATAACGGCTACGATTTCAGTAATGTCTGCGGGAGATGAGGGCGAAGTGGAGGTCTCAGACATGCCTCCATAGTAGGTCTGCGCGGGGTGCGGAGAGCGGTGAAGAAAGAGAGGGGGCACCCGAAAACTGTCAGTAATGTAACGGGTTGGACACAGTCACACACGTTAGAAAACGGCCGTCCATGGCACGTGCCATCATAGGGGAAGTCTTATAGACCATTACGAGAAGAAGTGAAAGAGGAATTGCTCAATATGCGAAAAATTCCGCACCTTAAGAAAGTCCTCGTGGGCTCGGCTTTCACAGGTGCGTTCTTCCTGGGTAACCCAGCGGCGGGTGCCCAGGAACTCCCCACAATCCCGGAGATTGATTCGGCAGGTTTTGTTGATCAGGTACGCGAGGATCTGCAGTCCGTGGGCATTGAGACCATGCCCGTGGACAAGGAGCTGACAGACTCCGTCGATTCAACAGTCAACGGCGCCGCCGCAGCGGCGTCGAAGGATGCGTCCCAGGCGGTTGCTGGGGCCGTGAATTCCCCTGCGGCGCAGCGCCTTGCGGGGCAAGCGAACCTGGATACCCAGTTACCGGTTCCGGCAGCACCGCAGGACTACGCTGGTGTCGACGCCAAAACGGGTGAACCGCTGACGAATCCTGCCCCCATCGGATTGCTGGAGGAGGCCACGCAGCCGGAATTCGTGCCACAGGGCACTGATCCGAACTATGCGTGGAAGAATGACCTGTTTTCCAAGATCGCTGCCGGTAAACCGCAGGCGGACTATGTCCTGCACCGAGTGCCTGGTTCCTACTATGACGCGCCCCAGATTCCTGAGGAATCCAATGTCGCGATGACCGAGGGTAAATCCCTCTACGGCCCGGGTACCCCGCTCTACATCCATGAGGACACCATGTGCACGCTGACGGCAGCCGGCACCGATGCGGAAGGCCGCAAAGTCGGTATTACCGCTG
Source organism: Corynebacterium guaraldiae (assembly GCF_053480195.1). Classification (NCBI taxonomy): domain Bacteria; kingdom Bacillati; phylum Actinomycetota; class Actinomycetes; order Mycobacteriales; family Corynebacteriaceae; genus Corynebacterium; species Corynebacterium guaraldiae. The sequence goes on from NZ_JBRBAU010000002.1 coordinate 227,828, forward strand.
GTCACTGCGGAAATGTCGGCGATCCGGTCTCTTCGGCAGACTCCTGGCAGGTTGGCCCGACCGGCACCGTGGTGTCAAAGAATGAGCAGCTGGATTATTCGCTCATCGAGTTCGGCTCCAAGGCCGAGGTGTCCCGTAGCTACAACGGCGTGACCGCTAATGGGGTTGGTGGCACCACCCAGCCGGGCGATATCACCTGCAAGAGCGGCGTGGCCACCGGCCGTACCTGTGGCATGACCTTCCAGCACACCGAGCGCGTCACCGTCAACCAGGTGTGCGCCATGGTTGGAGACTCCGGCGCTCCGGTCTTCCGCAACGGCCGCATCGTCGGCTCGGTATCCCGCGGCCTGATTCCGGGGTTGCCGTCGTGCCACACTCCGTGGCAGGGCGCGCTGCACAACCCCACGGTTGTGTCTAACACCGATGCCATCATCGCGGATCTGAACCGCCGCGAGGGCGTAGGTTCCGGTTTCGCGCTTCCGGAGAACTAACCACCACTGCGAAACCGGTCACGGAGCCGTGGGCGCGTGGCCGGGAGAGTACGTTTCTAACAAATAGTGCCCCAGATCTTTAAAGATCTGGGGCCTTATTTGATCGAAGCGTCACCGGGCGCGACGCTGGGGAATGACGCTGGCGTGCGGCGCCGCGCTGCGGTGCCGCAGGGGAGTTAGGAGAGGGCGGAGAGGGCGACGTCATGAAGCTTGCCGTTGGAGGCAAGCGCTGAGCCGCCGTGGGGCCCATCTTCACCGCGAACGTTGGTGAAGCGGCCACCGGCCTCGGTGACGAGGAGCGCCGGAGCGGCCAAGTCCCACAAGGAGACCTCGGGCTCGGCAGCGATGTCGACGGCGCCCTCGGCCACGAGGCAGTAATTCCAGAAGTCGCCGTAGCCGCGCAGACGCCATACCTTGTCCGTCAAGGACACGAAAGCATCGCGGCTTGAGCCCCAACCGGACAAGGAACTCATAGCAAGGGAGGCATCCGCCAAGTCGGAGACCTCGGAGACGCGAAGGCGCTTGGGCTCCCCGCCGAAGACACGGTAGGCGCCGCCCCCCTTGGCCGCATACCAGCGGCGGCGCAGAGCCGGGGCAGAAATGACGGAAACCACCGGCTCGCCGTCCTCCAGTAGTGAGATCAGCGTGGCCCAGACGGGGACGCCGCGCACGAAATTCTTCGTGCCATCGATGGGATCGATAACCCACTGGCGGCCCTCGAAGCAAGCCTCGCCGCCGAATTCTTCACCCAGAACTTCATCGCGCGGGCGCGAGCGTTTCAGCGCCTCGCGGATGGCCTTTTCGCAGGCCAGGTCGGCGTCGCATACCGGAGTCATGTCCGGCTTCTCCTTGACGGACAGATCTGCTGCCTCAAAGCGGTGCATCGTGATGGCATCCGCATGCCCGGCCATCTCCAAGGCCAAGCCGAGGTCTTCTTTGTACTTACCCACGGAGCCATTCCTCCATCTGATCAACTACCTGTTTATTGCCCGCGATACACCATTCCACACCGCCGGCTTCAACCTTGCGCGCCGCGCCGCCTGCTGCGAGCACCAGCGCTTGACCCGGATACCAATCCCAATCCTTCACGGAATGCTGCATCCATGCTCCCCACGTGCCATCCGCCACGCAGGAGAGGTCCACGGACCCTGCGCCTAGCATGCGCACGGTGGCAAAGTGCGGGGCCACCTTTTCCCAGGCGGAGGCGATTGTGGGATCCGTGATGGAGGTGGGATGCAGGTACGTCGACAAGCACAGCTTGTCGGCGGGGGTGTCGGTGAGTTTGGCGACTTCCTTGCCGTCCAGGCTGGTGGGGAAGTCACGGCCACCAAACCACGTGTAGCCCATGGCGGGGCGGTGGACGGCGCCGAGGATGACCCCTTCAGCGTCGATAAGCGCGAGCGCAGAGCACCAGTAATCGGCGCCCGAGGCGAAGTTGTAGGTGCCATCGACGGGATCGATGACCCAGGTCCGGCCGGAGGCCGAGTCGCGGTTGGCGCCCTCCTCGCCCACGATGCCGTCCTCGCCGCGCAGGGCTTCGAGCACGCCGGCGACGAAACGCTCGGCGGCGAAGTCCGCGTCGGTGACGACATCGGAGACGGAGGTCTTTTGCTCTACGTCGACACCCTGCTCGCGCAGGCGCCAGGCCAGGCGGCCTGCGTTATAGACAAGCGCCTGGGCAAGGTGAGCATCGGTATCGTCCGCGTGGGCGACGATGAAGGTCTTGATGATGGCATCGATCATCTCGGTGAGGCTTGGCTGGTCACTCATGCCGCCTATTGTCGCGCTAAACGCGGCCGATGGCTAATCAGGGAGAAAGAATAAGTAAAGTAGGGGGCTATGCGTCCGGAACAAACAGCTCGTCTTGAGGAACTCAGCGCCACTTTGACCTCCATTGAAAAGGTGATGGACCCGGAGGCGGTGTCCGAGCGTGTGCGCGAACTCGAGGCTCAGGCGGGGGATCCGTCGCTGTGGGACGACCCAGACCATGCGCAGAAGGTGGCCTCGGAGCTCTCGGCGCAGCAGGCAAAACTGCGCAAGCTGAATTCCCTGCGGGGGCGGATCGAGGACCTTCCGGTCATGTCCGAACTAGCGGAGGAGGAGGGCGATGAGGCCTCCAAGGAACTCGTGGACACAGAGCTGAAAGATCTTGGCGCGGCCATCGAGGCGCTCGAGGTAACCACGATGCTCTCCGGCGAGTATGACGAGCGCGAGGCCGTCATCAACATCCGCTCCGGCGCGGGTGGCGTGGATGCGGCGGACTGGGCGGAGATGCTCATGCGTATGTACACGCGCTGGGCGGAAAAGCACGGACACAAGGTCGATGTCTATGACATTTCCTATGCCGAAGAGGCCGGTATCAAGTCTGCCACCTTCGTGGTGCACGGCGAATACATGTATGGCCAGCTTTCCGTGGAGCAAGGTGCGCACCGCCTCGTGCGCATCTCGCCTTTTGATAACCAAGGCCGCCGCCAGACCTCCTTCGCGGAGGTGGAGGTGCTGCCGGTGGTGGAGCAGACTGACTCCATCGAGGTTCCGGATTCGGAGGTGCGCGTGGATGTCTACCGCTCTTCGGGTCCTGGTGGTCAGTCCGTGAATACGACGGACTCGGCGGTGCGCCTGACACACATCCCGACGGGCATCGTGGTGACCTGTCAGAACGAGAAGTCCCAGATCCAGAACAAGGCTTCTGCCATGCGCGTGCTGCAAGCGAAGTTGTTGGAGCGCAAGCGCCAGGAAGAGCGAGCGGAGCTTGATGCGCTGGGCGCCGGTGGCAATGCATCCTGGGGCAACCAGATGCGCTCCTATGTGCTGCATCCGTACCAGATGGTCAAGGATCTGCGGACGAATTACGAGGTGGGGGATCCCTCCAAGGTCTTGGACGGAGATATCGATGGCTTCCTGGAATCCGGAATCCGGTGGCGCATGGCGCAGCAGGAGGCCTAGGCCCGAGTGGCAAATGTTGCTAATGTGGCTTAAGTGATCACTTTCGAGAATGTGTCCAAGGTCTATCCGACCTCCACTAGGCCCGCTCTGGACAACGTGTCCTTTGAGATTGAGGACGGCGAATTCGTCTTCCTCATCGGCCCGTCCGGCTCCGGCAAGTCGACCTTCCTCCAGCTCATGGTGCGCGAAACCAATGTGAGCTCGGGAGACATTTACTTCGGGGACTTCCACGTCAACACGTTGAAAGGCCGCGAGGTCAATAGCCTGCGCCAATCCATCGGCTACGTCTTCCAGGACTTTCGGCTCCTGCCCAAGCTCAACGTCTACGACAACGTCGCCTTTGCCCTCGAGGTCATTGGCAAACGCAAGGCGCGGATTGCCAAGCAAGTGCCCGAGGTCCTCGACATGGTCGGCCTAGGCGCCAAGCAGCACCGCATGCCGCATGAGCTTTCCGGTGGCGAGCAGCAGCGCGTGGCGATTGCGAGGGCCTTTGTCAACCGCCCCAAGCTGCTGCTTGCCGACGAACCCACGGGCAACCTCGATCCCTCCACTGCCGCGGAGATTATGGCCTTGCTCACCAAGATCAATCGCCACGGAACCACCGTGGTGATGTCGACGCACAACGCGCGCGCGGTCAACGAGGCCCGCCAGCGCGTCATCGAGCTGCACAACGGCACGCTCGTGCGTGACGAGAAGAACGCAATGTACGGGGAGGCGGTCTAGGTGAATCTAGGCTTTGTTTTCAGGGAAGCCTTTAAGGGGCTCGGGCGCAACATCACCATGACTATCGCCATGGTGATTACCACCGCCATTTCGGTGGCGTTGGTGGTGGCCGGCGTCTTGGTCACCCAGATGACCAATGACACCAAGGACATCTACCTCGAGCGTGTCGAGGTCATGGTCCAGCTCAATGAGGAGATTTCAGCCAACGATCCGGAGTGTAAGGACGCGGCGTGTGCCGGGCTGAAGAAGAAACTGGAAGCGGATGAGGACATCGAGTCCGTGAGCTACCGCAACCGCGAGGATTCCTATCAGCGCTTCGTGGAGCTGTTCAAGGACACCGATCCGGTCATGGTTGAGGAAACCTCCCCGGATGCGCTGCCGGCTGCCTTCCACGTGCGGTTGAAGGATCCGACGGATACCGCGCCTATCGACGCCATCGCTTCCGACCCCGCTGTCAGCGACATCGTCGACCAGCAGGAGGAGGTTCGCAGCGCCGCCGGCAACTTGGACGCCATCCGGAATGCCACGTTCATCCTTGCCGCGGTCATGGCGCTTGCAGCCATCATGCTGATTGCGAACATGGTGCAGATCGCCGCCTACCAGCGCCAGCGGGAGACCGCGATTATGCGTATCGTCGGTGCCTCGCGGTGGGTTACTCACGCGCCCTTCATCATGGAAGCAGTCCTCGGTGCTGTCGGCGGCGTTGTCCTCGCCGGTATCGGCGTCATTCTGGGCAAGAACACCGTGCTCGATCCCGCCCTCAACGACCTGTACCACAACCAGCTTCTAGCCCCGGTGACCTCTGGGGACGTCTGGACGGCGCTGCCCATCGTCGGGCTTGTGGCAATTGTGTGTGCTGCGCTGACCGCACAGGTAACGATGCGCGCCTACGTGCGGACCTAGAGCTGCAGGGGCGATGTGGATTTTGCCTGGCAGTAGCGTAATATAGTCCGAACTATGGCGAAGAAGGCAAAGAAGAAAAAGGCGGCCGTCGACAATAACTCGACCCTGGCCACCAACCGACGTGCCCGCCACGACTACACCATCCTCGACACCCTGGAATGCGGCATGGTGCTCGTGGGCACCGAAATCAAATCGATGCGCGAAGGCAAGATTTCCCTGGCGGATGCCTTCGCCACTATTGACGACGGCGAAGTCTACATCCGCAATCTCCACATCCCGGAGTACTCCCAGGGAACGTGGACGAATCACTCGCCCAAGCGCACGCGCAAGTTGCTCCTGCACCGCCGGGAGATAGACAAACTCATGGGGCAGGTGCGCGACGGCAACAAGACCTTGATCCCGCTTAAGGTCTACCTGAAGGATGGCCGCGCCAAGTGTGAGCTCGGCCTGGCCAAGGGTAAGCAGGACTATGACAAGCGTGAGGCAATTAAGCGCCGTGACCAGGACCGCGACATTACCCGCGAGCTGGGTCGCCGCGTCAAGGGGATCAACGCCTAACCTGGGAGCCATGATTTATACGGCCAAGGTTCATGACGTTATTCGGGGCGAGGAGCAACCGCGTGGGGTAGCGGTGCTCGTCGATAAGCTCTGGCCCCGTGGCGTGGCCAAGGAGCGCCTGCCCTATGACCACTGGTTCAAGGATGTCGCGCCCAGTCCGGGGTTGCGTAAGTGGTGGGGGCACGATGTCGATGCTTTCGAAGAGTTTGCCCGGCGTTACCGCGCGGAGCTCGACGCGAATGACAGCGAGGAGCTGGAACAACTGCGCCACCTTGCTGAGCTTGGCGACGTCACCCTCCTCTTTGCTGCCAAGGACCGCGAGGTCAACCACGCCACTGTGTTGAAGGCGTGGTTAGAGGAGAGCTAGGCGAATAGTCCCCAAATGGTGGCGCCTACGGCGATGAGGCCCGTGACGACGACGAACACGTTGCTGGGGCGGCCGCGGAATTGCTTGAGAGCATCGATGCGGTGGATGGCATACATCGGCAGCAGGTAGAGGATCGAGGCGATGAAGGGGCCACCGATGGCTTCGATAAGCCCCAGGATCGATGGATCGATGATCGCGACAACCCAGGCGGCCACGAAGATGATGCCGTGCATGATGGAATTGAGCTGCTTTTCCGAGAGCTTCGCCGTAGCGTGCGGTGCGGCGCTGCGCAGCAGGAAGTTGCCGCCCTCGGTGGCCCCCAGTACGTGGCCGAAGTAGGAGGAGATGATGGCGATCATCGCGATGATCGGGGAGAGGAATGCCAAGACCGGAACGCCAGTGACGTTGGCCAGGTAAGACAGAACCGGCAGGTTTTGCTCGCGGGCTTCGGCGAGCCCGTCCGCACCAAGCGTGAGGGTGCAGGACCACACGAAGAACATGGTGAACACGGTGAGCAGAATCGCAGTCAGCGCCAGCGCGCGCGATGCGTTCTCAGAGCTCTTCTCGCGGCCGTGTGCGGCGACCATAGCTAAGGAGAACTGGGAGATGGCGGGGGAGTGGTTAAAGGAGAAGACCAACACGGGGATGATGAGGGCGACAGCGCCGACGACGCGCCAATCATTGTTGCCCACCTCCATGAAGGAGGCGATATCCCAGCGCGGGATGAGGTAAATGGACAGTGCGCCAAGGCAGAAGATCAGCGGGTAGACCAGGAACTGTGTGACAGCCAGCACCATGCGTTGGCCAAAGGCGAAGACGATGGTCATGATGCCCACGAGGAGGAAGGACAACAGTGGGCGCGGAACCGAGGGCCCGTGTAGCTGGTTGACGATGAAACTATCAACCGTATTGGTGATCGAAACGCCATAAATGAGGACGATGGGGAAAATTGCGCAGAAGTAGACCACCGAGATGATAAATCCTGCGCTTTTGCCGAAGTAGTCCGTGACCACCGCGGTGATGTCCTCGCCCTGGCGTGGCGATGCACAAATCATGCGGGCGAGCCCGCGGTGGGAGAAGTACGTCATCGGGCCGATCAGGATGGTTGCCACGAGTAGCGGCCAGAAGCCGAAGCTGCCGGCGTTGATGGGAAGGAACAAAATGCCGGCGCCCACGGCGGTACCAAAGAGGGAGATGGCCCATTCGGTATTGCTCGCTTGATGGTGGGCGGTTTCTTGGGAGCTAGAGGTTTCGGTGGTTGCGCTCACTTTGCAGCCTTTAACAAAGTAGGAGAATTGGACTCACACACCTTAACAGCGTTTAAGTTGATGTTAATCACAAGGGGGTGCTTATGAAAGCTATGCCTCATGTGGCCTGGGGTGAAGCTTGCGGGAATAGGGGCGGGTGCAGTAGCGTTGAACGAACCGTAGGGCGCGCAGAGGCGCGTGCTGCGCAGCTTTCACAGCAATGTGTAATCGAGGGGTCGACATGGTTTCGACTTCGTACATTGAGCCAGGGGAAGCGTGCCGGTGCAGGCTAGAGACCACCGTTAAGCGTCGTAGCAACCAATAAACGCAGAGAAGAACTCTCAGCGTGACTACGCCCTCGCTGCCTAATTTCAGCGACGCGTGTCTGTCAGCCTAGGTTTGGTTCCTGACCTAGATCCTGGCATCGACTAGGGAACTTGCCTGACCGGTTTGTTGTTCGGCCGGTTGGGGACTTCAAGAGCAACTGGGCCCATCATCCGGAGCGAGTTTGCCCGAGCCGGAGGGCCGAGTAGAGATCCTGTGCAGACTGCGCACGGAGAAGCCCTGGCGAGGTGACGAAGGACCCGGGTTCAATTCCCGGCGGCTCCACCAGACAGGAAACCCCAGACCATCACTGGTCTGGGGTTTCTTCTCGTTTTTCACCTCTGACCTGCAAAGGGTGAAATGATTACTTGCGTACAGTAGCGTTCAATTAGGAACACTCGTGTCCCTCATTTGTCCCTCATTCGACCGACTTGTCCCTCATTTGTCCCCCAAAACCACGGGTTCAATACCGCAGGATTGAACCCACAAACCCCGGACTTGTCCCTCACGCATCCAAGGAAAGAACATGGCTTCCACGCGCCGCCGCCGGTTCGGAAATGTCGAACTCCTCAAGTCCGGAAAATACCGTGCCCTCTACCGCGGCCCCGACGGCAAACGCCACCGCGCCCCACACACCTTCTACGACGAAGGCGACGCCAGCGCATGGCTCCGCGACGAACAACGCCTCATCGAATTCGACGAATGGACCCCGCCATCAACCCGCGCCCAGTCCCGCGAAGACCGCGCCCGCACCGTCGGCGACTGGATGAAAGAATGGATGGCACTCCGCGAAACCGGCGTCGACGCCCTGGAGCCATCCACCGCCGCGAACTACTGGAAAGACATCAACCTCCGCATCCTCAACGTCACTGGCAAAGCCGCCCGCCTCCGCGACATCCCACTAACACAACTCACGCGCCGGGACATCGCGGCATGGTGGGACGACATCTCCTCACGGTTCTCACCGACGGTCTGCTATAACACCTACAAACGACTGCGCGCAGCACTCAACGCAGCAGTCGACCGCGACATGATCCCCGCCAACCCCGCAACACTCAAGGCCGCCACCCGCCGGCCAAAGACAATCAAGAAGGAACTCCCAGACTACGAAGTCCTCAAAGCCATCGTCGACGAGCTCGACCATACAAAGACCCGAGTCGACGGTGCCGAGAAAGCCATCGCCATCCTCACCTTCTTCCACGGCCTCCGCATAGGCGAAGCCCTCGGACTCCGCCGCAAAGACATCACCCGCGACCCTGACGGCCACTACTTCGTCCACATCCGCGGAAACGTCTACCGCACTAAGGACGGCATGGTCTGGAAGCCCCGCCCCAAGTCCGAAGCCGGATGCCGCACCGTCCCCATCTTCTCCGCATTCGAAGACGACATCACTTGGCACCTCGAACACCGCACCGCCGACTCACCCGACGCCATGCTCTTCACCACCGGCACCGGTGCCACCATCCTCGACACCAGCTACCGCTCCATCCTCAACCGCGCCAAAAAGCGCGCCGGGTATGAAGACCTCCGCATCACCCCGCACTACGGCCGCAACTGGGTCATCACCACCCTCGCAGAAGCCGGCATGCCGATCCCCGCCATCGGTGAATTCCTCGGCCAGCGCGACCTCCGCACCATCACCGAGGTATACATGCGCGTCACAGACAAGCGCAAAGACGCCGTCCTCGGAACGGTCGATCGAATCTTCCATGGTCAGGACGCGGAGGTGGCAGACATTAATACCAAACGCATCGCGCGGCGCAGCAACCAAGAATACGGGAATGCCGAAAACCTGCTTCCGTCAAAAACTACTGACCGTAACTGACCGTAATTGAACGCTATTGAGTAAAATAGATGGTTGTTCAAAATTCATGAGAAAGGACGCGTCGAGTGAGCTTGCCAGCGTGGAACGAAGACCAAGTTCTTCCTCCGGGAATTTGGCCGACTGACCTCGACGGCATCCGCGAGCGCTTTGTTCTTGATGTACCTAACCAGAAAGAGCGGGAGTTGCTATTCAAAGCATTGACGCTCTACCTCATGTGGGTGCGTCCTCTCGTCGGGCCAGCTACCGTGTGGGTTGACGGCGGCTTTTCTATGAGAAAGGCTGCGCCCCCAAATGACGTCGACATTGTCATATTTCCCGATGACTGGGGACACATAGAAGGCCTTGACGAGGAACATAGGAAGCGGTTGCTTTCATCAGTTACTCATCAAGGCGTCGTGTCCGATTTGTCTCAAGGTGAGGTCATTCCACGACTACAACCGATGGCGGGAATGCTGGATGCATTCTTAGGGGCAGAAAGAAATCGCGAAGTATGGCGTGATACGTGGAGTAATGTCAAGCTTGATGGAGTATTGATTGATGGTATGTCTAAAGGCTTTGCGGAGGTGAGGATATGAGCAACCCTTTTAGGCGAGCGTTTGAAGACACAGTCGATGATGGGAGTTTTAGCTCAGCGTTAATCCGCAATTCTCTCTTCGCGGCAGAGTCGAAGTTTTATCCTCCACGACAGGCGTACCTCAGCGTAGAAATCCTCGGGAGCGAGGCAGAGGCTTATCTCAGCTCACAGGTTGCGCTATCGGTTTCTGACGCTGCGGCATATTTTGCGAAAGCGCTTGAAAGCCCCCAAAAAGAGAACGTTCGAATTACGAACTCGTTCAGGAGGAAGGTCGGAATTCGAAATGCTGGGACGGTGGGGAACCGCATCATTCTTGGCTTCAATGCACGGCAGGACGACCCGCAAACTCCACTTATTGATGAATCGCGGCTTCCTTCTCTGGGAGAATCGTCAGCGCGCAGTTTGACTCTAGCGCTGCCCAGTGAGGAGTCCGATAACGCCACCGTAGAAAATTCGGTAGCTTTGCTAGATGCGGAGAGGAACGGGCTATTTAATCTCTCGCGAGATTTGGGAAGGTTTAACCGAACAATCAAACTCGATTTAACGGTTAACGAGGAAACAGGTTCATCCGGAGTCCTTACCCCTACGCATGCCCGGAGTATGTTTGAACTTCTGATGGAAGCTCGGAAGGAAAGCTGGGAGATTGAGGTAAATGGGCGCCTTGACGGGATGCGTTCTCGTCGTCGCCAATTCTTCTTAGAAGCAGACAACCGAAATGAAATAGCGGGGACGATCGACCCGGATCTCCTTACAGAGCTTCCAAAGTTCATCGACAAGCGAGTTACTGCATCAATTAAGTGCGTCCGCATGCACTATGCCAGTGGTCGTACCGGCAAGATTGCATATCGTCTGGAAAGTATTCGGCCGCTTTCCGAACCGACTGTGCTCATGTAGTCGATGGTCCGTAGACCGAATTGGTTGTATCTCGTGTGCTGTGCTGATCGGATAATTTGTGATCAGGACGCCGAAGTCACCGACCTCAACGCCAAGTGCCGCGACCGTGACAACGACGAGGAAAGCGAAACGGCATAAAAAGAGCCCCTCCACGCAGGAGGGGAGAAGCACACAGCACTAGGCAGACTGCCAACGATTTCGACCATCGGAGCCAGGAGCGCACACCATCGGCACACCGTTCTTCGAAACGCCGGTGCCGCCATCACAGAACGAGCCAGGATGGACGTAGTTACCCGTCCCCGCGTCGCCGCCGCCCGTGTAGGCCGGCTCTTCGGCCGGAGCCGGAGCGACTGCCTGCTGCTGCGCCGCCGCAGCCGACATCTGGTCCGCGCACTGCTGCGTCCAGCCCGACGTGCCATCGGTAAAGAACGTCGTGCCCACCTCATGCAGGCTCACGTCACCGCAGGACTCCACAACCTTCTCCATCGGCGTCGGCGTCGACTGGCCAGGAGCACCCATGAAACCAACCGGCCCCTGAGCCGTGGTCTCCTCGATAGCCTCCGCCGGAGCGGTCTGCTCCTCGACGCGCTCGGTCGTCGGCTCCACGGCGGAGGAAGTAGCCACACTCGAAGAAGTCTCCGACGTCGAGGAAGCAGAGCTCGAGGACGGAGACGCTGGCACGGAACTCGCCGACGTCGGCTCCGTCGACTCCGGCGTCTCCGCCGGACCGGTAATCACACCGCCAGCGCCAACCAACACGACCGCCAAGATCCAGATGATCCCCCAGTGGCGCTTCATCGGCGACCCGGAGCGCGCCTTCCTCTCATGCAGAAGCCACCACGCACCAGGCAGAGCAAAGCCTAAGCCAATAAGGAAAGCGCTAAGCGAGAGGCCAAAAATCGCGGATAGAACAATGAGAGCGCCGAGGCCTACAGAGACGAAGGCGAGAATCTTCTTAAACATGAGTAACCCCTTGGGAATAGAGAGAACGCATAAAGCTTAGGACACGTCACCAGAAAACACAGCCTCCTCACCAAAACCAACACCGGCGATACCCCCGCAACGTCAAGCGCCCCAGGCCATGAAGACCTAGGGCGCCCGAAGCACGAACTACATACTCGACAACGAAGGGCCAAGAATCGCCAGCGTATTGATGGCAATACCAGCCACAACCACACCAACCGCCAGCGGCACCATCATCGAAGCCGGAAGACCAGTAGCCTCCGAGAACTGCTCCGCCTGGTAGCTCGACATGCTTTCAATCACGGCCATCGGATCCATGAGACATCTCCTTGAGATAGAGGGACAAAAGCCTTTCAAGCATAAAACCTCGGACTAAGCCGCACGACCAGAAACGAAAATCTCCCGCCAAGTCTCCAGCACACCAATAGTCACGCCCAGCTCGGCCGCAAGGCGCGCCGGGTGCGGGCCGTAGATAGCCTCGGCCGCGGCGTAGTCCACTGGCGAGATGAGGAGCTTGGCGGCGAAACGCTCGGCGCGAATTTCGTGGGGGCCGACGTGTCCTGGTGGATCGTTGTAATGAGCGTGCCCGAGCTCGTGAGCTAGGGAGCAAAGCGTTTGGGTGTCGGACATGCCGAGACGGACGGTAATCGAGTGGCGATGAGGAAGCCATGCTGCTTTGGGGCCGTCCTGGTGCCAAACGACACGGTAACCGCACCGCTCGGCCACATCGATTAGGTCATCAATCAACCGGATCCTCTCCTCGCCGTTCACGTTCCGCGTCCTCGTCGATGGAAGAGTCCGCGGCGTGCGGCTCACTCCAGTCGAATTTCCGGACAGTGCCGTCATCGTAGTCGTCGCCGCGGACATGAACCTCGGCCTGGCTAGACCGACGGCGAGCGAGCTCATCGACTGGTTCGTCGCTGATGAGCTGGAGCCTACGCAGGAGCTCATCGGTTAACTCTTCATCCGTGGCTCGGCTCAGTGCGGTCGTCGTGCCGACTTCCTGGATCCACTTCGCTGAAATGAACCCAAGGTCAACCAGGGCGACGACGGGGGATTCATCGTATGCCTGCGCAATCTTGATGATGATGTCTGCGCTTAGTTCGCCAGCTTTAAGCTGCCGGCCAAGCGTGGCATCGGAGATATTGGCGCGCTCGGCGACCCGTCGGTTCGAATCGTTGCGAGATACGCGCTTAAACCAAGTCGTGTGAGTCTCATGCATGGCCTAAGCGTAACAATCGGCAGCGCGTGCGTCAATTTGATAAGGGGTATAACCTGCGCGTTTATGACATTGCGGTAATTCTGCTTGCGTAATTACCACTGGTGCAGCATAATGATGGATGTGCAGCAAAGTAATGCACTAATTTCAAGGAGGACCTATGGCCGCAAGGCTTGACCCGTCGGTAATCGATCAGCTCCGAGAAAAGTACGGCTTCAAGAATTATGAGCAGGTTGGAAACAAGCTCGGTCGCACTTCGCACACAGTGCGCAAGTGGTATCACGGCCAGACGCTGCCGAGCGTGCAAGACCTTGTGAAGCTGCAGTTTCTCACTGGTCGGCCGTACGGAACCATGCTCATCATCCAAAACGAGGATGTCGCTGCTTAGCAGCACCACCGCCCACCGTTCCTGGGATATGGGGATAGTCCAGGAGCGCACCGCACAACATCACAAGGAGAATCACCATGTCTAACATCGACGCGCTTCTCGCTCCCGAGGTCACCGGAGAGCGGTGCCAGGAGCTCATCGCCGACCTGCGGCACACCCTGCACAAGCTCGCCGCGCTCAACGAAGCCATGAACAACGTTCAGTGCGACAAGGATGGCAAGGTACGCGACGAGCTGTACCCCGAAGAGAAGAAGTGGATTAACGAGTCCCTGGGGTTGATGGGCCACATGACTTCGAAGGTCAATACGCTCTGCGACTTTCTTAGCTTCGACGGCTACCCGGCAAAAGACGATGACGACACCGATTAAGCAGCTGGAAACGCGCGCACTGCGCCCGTTTACCACGGAGACCGATTACCAGGTCACCATGAACGGCCGCACATGGATAGTCGTGCTTCATCGCTACTCCGATGGCCTGCTGCTCATCCAGCACGCGGACATCAAGGACAAGTTCACCGGCCACTGGCTTGACCCGTCCTCGGAACTCGCCGCCGAAATCAAGGCCGCAGTCAACGAATTCATCACCGACACCCAACCTAAGGAGGCTCCCGCGAATGTCTGATATTCAAATCTTCGACTTCCAGGAGAACGCTGTACGCGTCGTCATCCAAGACGGCGAGCCGCGTTGGGTCGCCAGCGATGTCGCTAAGGTCCTCGGATACCGCGACGCCGCGAACATGACGCGCATGCTCGACGAGGACGAGAAGGCTACTCACAATGTGAGGACTTCGCAGGTCAGCGCAGAATTAAGGCGAATGACTGTCATCACCGAGGCTGGGCTTTACGCCTGCATCCTCAAATCTCGAGTCCCCGCCGCGCGCGATTTTAAGCGCTGGGTTATCCACGAGATACTGCCGGCCATTCGCAAGCACGGCGGCTACCTCACGCCCGCCGCGGCCGAGGAAGCGCTCACCGACCCGGACTTCATCATCCGCTTGGCCACGCAGCTCAAGGAAGAGCGCGCCCGCACCGCGGAACTGGAAGGCCCGGCCAAGGCATGGTCCACGTTCCAGGAAGAGGACGGCGACTACTCGGTCTCCGACGCCGCGAAAGTCCTCTGCCGAGACCCGACCATCGAGATCGGACGCCAGCGCCTTTTCGATTTCATGGCCGAGCAGAAGTGGATCTTCCGCGTCACTGGTCGCCGCGCGCACTGGGTGGCATACCAGGACAAGGGAATCAAGACCGGCCGCCTGGTCCAGAAACTCTCCGGCAGCTTCTTCAACGAGCGCACCGGGATCTGGGAACAAGGCACACCCACCATCCGAATCACAACAAAGGGGCTCTACGACCTCCACCAGCTACTCGGTGGGACAACCCAGTCGCCCCTGCACATCGCCTAGGAGGCCCACATGAGTACATCAACCAGGACGAAAGCCTCCGACTTCGTCAACACCGCCGAGGCATGCGAGCTCCTGCGCTGCTCGCCGCCGACCCTGCGCCGCTACGCGCGCGCCAACAACTGGGACCGCGTCCGACTGTCCAAGCGACACGTCCTCTTCCGCCGCTCCCAGCTCGAAGAATTCATCAACAAGAACACCTACTGCGTCCACTAGGAGAGACCATGACCAACCCGTACAACACCGAAGCCCACCTCGCAGAGACCAACCCGTACAACACCGAAGCCCACCTTGCAGAGACCAACCCGTACAACACCGAAGCCCACCTTGCAGACAACACCACCGTCACCCCGGACAACAAGGCCGAACTCAACCCGACCACCCCGGAAACCCCCGCAACGCCTGCCGATGCCGCGCCGAAGCCACGCCCCCGCACCCAGCGCCGCCCGCGCGCCCGCGCGCATGCCCGCACCAACGCCGGACGTGGCCACCACATGCACATCGAGAAGAACCCAAACGGCACCATCTCCCGCGTCCTCATCGACGGGGCAGAAGTCCCGTACAAGCTCGCCGACATGCTAGCCATCTCTGTCGACGTTAAAGACGGAAAGACCACGGCCACGCTGCCCATCATCATCGAGTCTGTCAACATGCGCCCCCGCGCCAAGAAGGTCGACTAGGCCATGTCGAAGCACCGCAAGAACCCACCGACAGCAACCGACCCGACGCCGCCGCGCACAGCGCTCATCTTCGTCATGGTCGTCCTGCTCATCCTCGCACTCGCGACCGCGCTCGCATGACCACTCATGACCACTAACGACAACTACCAGCCGAAGGTCTTCCTCTCGCAGGCCCCCGCCGGACTCGACGAGCTCCAGGAGCTCATCCGCATCACCGGCTCGACCCACGTCCAGACCACCACCGGCAAGGTCTACAAAATCTTCAGCCAACTCAACAAAAAGTCCGTCCCCCTCAACCACGCAGGAACCGGCCCCCAACGAATCCCGTACTCAAAGGTCGAATCCTTCGGACGACTCAACTAGCCCCAAAGGAGCACACCATGAACAGCGTCCTCTTCATCCTCATGGCCATCGCCATCGTCGTTCTCGCCGTAATGGTCGAATTCGTCGACCGCCGCGCCAACCGCCTCGAAACCGCCATCCAAGGACTCAACGCCGACTGGGACCTCATCGACCGCGACATCACCTCCGCCCTCGACGCCATTGACTTCATCAACCCCAACGCTCTCGAAGCCACCCGCCGCCCCGTGCGCTCCATCGCAAACCCGGACGGCCCCGCAGCCGCCTAACCCACCCGCCAGGAGAACACCATGGGAACCCTGCGAACCACCCGAGTCAACTACCCACCGCGCAAATACCTCATCGGAATCGCACGCGACAAGCACAACACCTACATCGCCCGCGCTTCCATCTTCAACGCCATCCCCGCCATGCCCTACACGACAGCCATGCAAGCCTACGAACCACGCCGGGCACGCACGGGCGCTTACTACACGCTCGGGCAAGCGCGCGCATTCGTCGGCATCCTCAAGACCGACGGCCACGGGGACCAGGCGCGCGAACTCGACCGACTCATCAACTGGGCATCGCAGGCAGCCCGCGACCATCTCGGCCCCATCGGAGGAAATCGTGCCTAATCACTACTGCAACTTCTGCAACTCGGAGATCCGCTGGGCCACCACACCTCGAGGCACCCGCATTCCACTCGAGGCCTCGCCAGACCCTAAAGGCCGCTATCTCCTCACGTTCACAGGCGGCCCACGCCAGAAAGACAAGCGCGTCATCGCCACCTACGTCGACGAACCTGAGGCCACCAAGCTCCACCACGAAGGCGAACTGCTTTGGGCCCGCCACAACACCGAAAAGTGCTCCGGCCCACGGCCACCCGTACCGCCCGCCATTCGCGCCCGTCTCCAAGCTCGAAAGAAGAAGCCATGACTACCCGCGAACCCGTCCTCACGCTCACCGCGTACCTCGTCGAAGAAAACACCGACGACCTCAAGCAAATGGGAATCGAAGTAGCACCCGCTGAGCTCGAGTTCCGTTCCTCGCTCTCCAACGGCCTGCAGATGAAGATCCTCGCCGCAGCCCTCGCCCGAGTCGGAAACAAAGTCCTCGAACAGGACCGCTCCAACTTCGTCGCGTACGTCGCCACCATCGCAGAGACCATGTACCACGAACTCGAACTCCACGTCGCCGCCGGCGGAACCGTCAACTCCTTCGCCAGCAAAGTCTTCAACCAATGCCATGAGTGAAGAAACCGACGCCGAAGACTGGTGGGCCAAGCTCCCCACCAAACGCAAGATCCAAATCCACAAATACCTCGCACGCCCGGACGCACTACCCGCAGCAACCCCCGGACAACTCGCACTCATAGCAAAGGAAGGAGACACATCATGGACACCACCAACCTCATAGTCGAACACGACTTCTGGAAATCCGCCCTCAAAGCCGCCAAAGTCGTCGCCGGACGAGACGAACCCTACGACGTCGTCCAACTCCACCTGGACCTCGACACCGAAGAGTTCAAACTCACTGCCACCAACCCCAAAGCCACCCTCGTCATCAATTTCGACGCCGAATTCGTCAACTTCATCGCCGAACGCGACGAAACCGTCGAATTCGCCAAGCGCGACCTCGACGCACTACTCCACATGAAATTCGCCAAAGTCGACAACGACGAAGACATCCTGGTCGGCATCAACATCACAGACCAAGCCATCACCATCACCGACGAATCTGGCTTCGGTCTCGGACTTAACACCTCCCACGCCACCACCATCCCACGCAACCCCGAACTCGCACCCCTCGGAGACCCCGTCCGCGCAATCCGCAACGCCGCCAACGACATCCGCAACAACACCACGACCCGGCTCACCCCATACCCCGAGCAGACCGACACCATCAACAAAGTCCAGGCCAGCTTCAAACGCCGCGCCACCCTCAACCAAATCGACACCAACCCCGCAGCCGCCGCCGACGCCACCTCCAAAATCCTCGCCATCGCGCCGGGATGGTCGCTAACAACGACGGCCTACGAGCAGCCGGCGGAGCAGACCCCGCCGACTGATGGGGACGAGGCCCCGGCACCGCTGTCGTTTGAGGACGGCGAGAGACCTGGACTTCGCATTGTGCGAGCTCACCCGAATACCCGAATTTCCTAAGCAGGAGGAAACAATGGCAGTCAACTTCCAAGTTCGGATCGACACCGAGCAGTCATCCATCCCGGAGCTCATCGCGAACATCGCAGACCTCGCTCCAAACGAACTCACCGAAGCGATCCGCATGTGCCGCATCGCCGCCGAACTCGACAGCATTCCCACCGGACGACCGTTCGCGTTATTCATGAAAGACTTCATCGAGCTACCCATCGACTCGATTGTCCGCAATACCGCGGGCAACGCCTTCCAAAAGGTCGACGCCAACACTTGGGAAGCGGTTGGCGAGACGAGCGAGTACAGCAACTTTGATATGGCGATGATCGCCGGCCGCTGGACCATCCTCTGGAACCCTTCTGAAAGCAACGTATCGACCGCGTTCTACGACCGCGTCCAGGTCGAAATCTTCGGCGAGAAGGTCGCGATGACGCGGCAAACCCGCGACCAACTGAAAGCGCTGATCTCGAAGGCTGCGTAGAACGAAACGAGAAAACCAAGCATGAAAGACCATGGCCTCCTCGCCGAAGGGCAAGGAACCTGCCAACGGCGAGAAAACCGCCCAGGAGTTCCCGGCAACCCTCCGGACGTATGGGAAGGACGACGAGAAAGAGAAGACCAAGCGAGCATCGAACGCCGCCACCGCGCCGCCCGCATTCTCTGCCACCGCTGCCCAGCACTCGCCGAATGCGAAGAACGACTCGCCGAATACGAGCGCGAAGGCAAGTCCGTCGACGGAGTCGTAGCCGGCCGCTACAGCGACGTCCGAATCTGGTCTGTCAAGGAATACCAGTCCCACTGCAACGGCTGCGGACGCGCCCTCGTCCCGCAACATTCCACGCTCTCGGCGCGCCGGGCTGGTGGAGCAAAACACATGGGAGAGGGCCTGTGTAAGAAGTGCTATTCGATACTAAGGAGAAAGAATCGTGGAATTTAAAGAAAGCAACGTACGGCTTCTCGTGGATTGGCTTAACGAAACGCCTAGTAAAAGCAGAAAGTCCGCCAACACCGTCCATTTCATCCCAGACCGGGCGGTGCTCCGCGATGTGGAATAAGCAAGCCAATTGCCCACGCTGTGGAACCCCGATCCGCCGCTCTTCAAACCTCTGCCGCGACTGCTATGCCAAGGAACGACCGAAGAAGAAAGTGAACCACTGCGCCGACTGCGGGAAGGCAAAGAGGGGACATCGCTCTCCACTCTGCCGAGACTGCGCCAACCGCAGAGTTCACCTTCGACACGTCGAAGAGTGCGAATACACACTCGACGAATACAACTTCATGCGCTCCTGGGGAATCACCCACGACTGCGCCGTCGACAGACTCTCACGAGCTCTCGGAGTATCGCCCCGCGGAATCGACCGCCGAATCAAGGAAGCCACCAGCGCAAAGGAGCAAGCAGCATGACCCACCGTCGCACGAGACCACCGCCGGCACCACCCACGACCACATCTGACCAACAACGACACGGAGGCGACAATGCCCTGGCTGCGAATAGGCGACAACGTCTCCACGCACCCCAACATGTCCAAGCTCCTCGCATCGACAAAGCTGGACCACGCGCAGAAGAACGAAGCCTTCGGCGTCCTCGTCCAGATGGCCGCCGTCTCCGCAGCCCACCTCACCAACGGAATCATCGAACTCGGACTCCTCGCCCAAATCGCGCCGGGCCGCGAGCGCCTGGTGCTCGAGCTACTTAAAAAGACCGGCGTGGCCACGGAAAAAGAACTCAATGGACGAACCGTCATATCCTTGCAACTGGACGACGAGGAATTCCTCCACATCCGCCGCAAGGAAGAAATCGAGCAGGACCGCAACCGCGCAAAAGACAAGCGCACGCCCGGCCTCCTCGCACAGGTGAGAGTCCGCGACGGCGACTCCTGCCGATGGTGCGGAAAGTCCGTCTCATGGAAGAACCGCAGCGGCTACCGCGCCGCGACCTACGACTCGCTCACACACCATAAGGACTCGTCCGTCGACTCCCTCGTGGTCTCGTGCAAGTCCTGCAATTCCAAGCGCGGCAACGGAGAAGAACTCAATCTCATCCCAGCACCCGAAAGGCCGATATACGGACAACAAACAGTCGACTTTGTAAACAGCGACGCATGGTGCCGAGACAACGGCATCCACATCAACCTGACCGAACCCATGCTCCCCATCGAAGAAGCGAAGAAGGCAGCAGACACGAACAGAAGCGCCCACAATGGCGCACGCTGGGAGACCGGAGCGCCCGAACCCGCCGACAACGATGAGGAACCCGAATGGGTCAACGCATCACCCGAACGCATGGCAGAGATCATGGCCGGGGCAGCAGACATGAACAGAAGCGCCCACAATGGCGCACGCTGGGAGACCGGAGCGCCAGCCGACCATGACACTCACCGCGACCAGCCAACGCCGGAGACTGCAGCAGACACGAACAGAAGCGCCCATGACGGCGCACGCTGGGAGACCGGAGCGCTCTCGAAGGACAACGACTGTGAGCACCAGGCACCGAAGAAGGCAGCAGACACGAACAGAAGCGCCCACGATGGCGCACGCTGGGAGACCGGAGCGCCCGACACCGGTGCCGCACCGCCAGAAAACCTGGGTCGCGATCCAGGACGCTCGGGTGACGAGGCTAGGAACGTCGGGTCGGGTAGGGACGGGTCGGGTCGGCCAGGGTCGGGTCGGCCAGGGTCGGGTCGGCCAGGGTCGGCAAAGCGATCCGGAAAACGGAAACGAAGAGGAAAACGTGGAGGTAGAGGATAAGTAATGCTTGATGAACTGTTACTCAATGAGCTAGACCGTGGACTGGTCATGCTGGCTCGTGATGCGCCGGGACTCGACGCGCTGCTCGAGCCACGCTCGCCGAGCAGTGGTGAGAACGCTGGCAAGCCGCCGGCACGTCGTGGGTCGAAGCCGCCGGTGTCGATCTCCATCCTGGACTTGAAGCTCGAGACCGAGAAGCTGGTCGGCTTCTGGTGTGGCCAGCTCGCAAGCGAAGACCCGGACGCAGGCAGCGTGCCTGCCGAGGCTGGGCTCGTCGGTCGCACCTCGTGGCTGCGCGCACGACTGGCCATGCTGACGTCGAAGCCGTGGGGACAAACGTGTGCCGAGGAGCTCGTCGCCCAGGCACTCGTCGTGTCCGACGTAGTCTCGCCAGGCCCGGCACTCAACGACCCGACACCCATCGAGGTCGGCACGGCCCGCGAGATAGTCCAGTGGGCGCGATGGCTCGGCCGCTCGGTCTCACGCTCGCAGGTACAACGATGGGTCAAGGACGGCATGATTCCATCGGAGTTAGCGCCCGATGGCCGCCGGTTGATTCGCCTGGCTGACGTGCTGGAACTCGCGCCGGGCCGCTCGGATTCATTTCTGGGCCACCAGTTGGTCTAAGCTACGCTTGTACCCGCTGGGCCTAGATGAAGTCATTTCGTCTGGGTCCTTTGTCATTTCCGCTTGGAGGTAACCGCGATGGGCTTTGATTCGAGGTACGCGAAAGAGCTCAAGCGAACGTTCCGCGAGGAGTGTCGGCAGGCAAACCTCGCGTGCTGGATATGCGGCCAGCCCATCGACTACGACGCGGCGCCGCAGACCTCGAATTCCTTCGAGCCTGACCACTTTTATCCGCAGTCGACGCACCCGGAGCTCGCCGAGGACAAGTCAAATCTTCGTCCTTCGCATAGCTCGTGCAATCGCTCGCGTAAGGACGGAATGCCGATGCCGAGCCTTGGAAGCCTATCCGAGGTCTGGTAGCCCGCCTTCCGCCCACTCATGACCGTCCTGACCCAGCCTGGGGGAGGGCGGTCAAAATCACGAGCAGAATTTTCACGGCCGGGTGTCGGCGGGTGAGCTGTCCTCTCTCCCCGCGCGACCTCCCCCTATCGCCGGTCGCGATAGAGAGCCTGACTTAACTAACCGGAGGTGAACCTCGCATGACCGAAAACAACCGCCATATCGGCGAGCTGGAGGCCGCTCTGGTCGCCTCCATCGACGAGCTGCCGGAGGAACCTCCGAAGCAGTTCGGAGCGGCGATCACCATCGCCCGACTCATCGCCTACAACATCGACGAGGCCATCGACACCGACACCGAGACCGCGACGAAGGCTTTGTACCTCTCACCGCACCTAATCAACGTCATGAAGCCGCTCGGACTGTTCCCGACGGAAATCGAGTCCAACAGCGGCGGCTCGGGACCCGGTGCCAAGGCCCGAAAGACCGTGATGGAGCTCATGAATGACTACAAGAAGCGAACCGGAACGGAAGGGTAAAACCGAACCGCGCTTCTTCACGCCACCGCTACGCGAACTCACACCGGAGACCACCAAGGGCTTCGAGGTCATCGAGTTTGCCGCGCTCCTCGGAATCACGCTCTACCCCTGGCAGAAATGGTGCCTCATCCACGGCCTCGAGCTGCGACCCAGCGGCGAGTTCCGCTTCAAGCGCGTCATCATCGAGGTCGCCCGCCAGAATGGCAAGACGCTCCTCATGGTCGTACTCGGCCTCTGGCGACTCTTCCAGTACGGCGCCGCACACGTCCTCTCAGCCGCGCAGTCGCTCGGCGACGCAGACGAGACCCTCGACGAGGCGTTCCTCATCGCCGCCTGGAACCCCATCCTCCGAGCATGGCTCCCAGACAACCCGCGAGCCGACGAAGAAGACGACAAGTACAACGGCGCATGGCGCGCCCGAGCCAACGGCAAGACCGCCATGAAGCTCGCCGCTGCACCCGTCCCCGAAGTCCTCGACGTCGCCCAGAAGATGCCCATCTGGTCGCTCGCCGTCACCAGCCGCAAGGGCGGCCGCTCCAAGTCAGTCGACCTCGCGCTCCTGGACGAGCTCCGCGAACACCTCGATTGGGAAGCCTGGAACGGCATCGTCCCCACCAGCCGCAACCGACCGCACTCGCAGGCCTGGGGCTTCTCAAACGCCGGAGACGCTCGCTCGGTCGTCCTCCGCTCGCTCCGCGACTCGGAACTCAACCGCGCACACGACGGCCGCGACGACACGCTCACCGCCTTCTTCTCGTACTCCGCAGCCCCCGACGCCGACATCCTCGACCCCGACGCCCAAGCACAGGCCAACCCGTCGATGGGATACTCCAACATCACCGCCGAATCGGTCATGCAGGAAGCCCTCGACGCCCTCGCAGCCGGCAACGAAGCCGGATTCAAAGCAGAGAGCCTCTGTCAATGGCCGAACACCACCCAACCCGGACGCATCCCCCAAAGAATCTGGAAAGCACTCGCAGACCCAGACTCGCACCGCGCGCCGGGCGCCGAGGTGTTCTGTGCCGTCGACGTCACCAACGAAGGCAAGGCCGCACACATCGCAATCTGCTCCCGCCGCGACGACGGACTCTGGCACATCGAAATCGTGGCCAGCCGCGCCGGGTTCCGCTGGGTGCCTGGCTGGTTCGCACAGCGCTTCGATGCGCCGTGGTTCACCAAGTCCGTCGGCATGCAGGTCAAAGGTTCGGCCTCGGCCACCCTGGCACCGCTCCTGCGCGACATCGGTATTGAGATCGAAGAGTGGCAAGGCACGAACATGTCGGCCTCCGTCCTCGGTTTCCTCGACGAGGTCGAGAACGGCGGCATTCGCCACCGCTCCCAGCCTGTCCTCGACGTCTCCGTCGAGGGCGCAATCGACCGCAAACGCGGCGACATCTCCATCTGGGACCGCGTGAACTCCGCGACCGACGCCTCACCGACAGTCGCCGCAAACATCGCCTGGTGGATGGCCACGCGAATCGAAGAAGAAAAGCCCTTCGTCTCCGCCTACGCGGCAGACGATTACGACCCTGACGACAACGACGAACTTCTCGAGGAAGACGTCGAAGAAATCGACGATGACGACCTGCTCATCGTCTAAGAAGGAGGCACCGCATGGGACTTCGCGACCTGCTAGGCCTGAACCGCGCCGACTTCGGGAAATCGACGGACTACGACTACCTCGACACTCGTATGCTCACGACGTACGCCTCCGAGGTAACGCGCATGCCAGCGGAGCAGCTCTGGGCCGAACAGCCGCACCTGCGCACCGTCATCGACTTCATCGCGCGCCAGGTCTCGAGCGTGAGCTTGCACTCCTACATCCGCGAACCGGACAACTCGCGAATCCGCGACCGCGACTCGAACGTCGCGCTCCTGTGCCGCCGCGCTAACCGCGACGAGACGATGTCTGCGCTCATCGCCGGAGCCGTGCATGATCTGTGCATCTACGACGAATTCATCTTCATCGTCCACGAGTCGCCAGACGGCCCGCCTGAGCTGCGTCGTATCCCGCCGACCTGGGTGATGAACTACTTCTGGGACACGCCCTGGCGACTCAAATCCATCTGGATCCGTGACGACAAGCATGGCACCCCGCTGGAAGTCCCCGGAGAACGTGTCATTCGCTACCACGGCTACAGCCCGCTCACCACGAAGTACGGGATGACGCCCATCGAGGCGCTGCGTGACATTCTTCGCGAACAGCTCGAGTCCGCGGCCTACCGCGCACAGCTTTGGAAGAACGGGCCACGCCTCGGCGGCGTTATCACCCGTCCGCAGGGAGCCGAATGGGACCAGAAGGCCCGCCAGCGCTTCAAGCGCTCCTGGCGAGCGCAGTACGCGGGCCGCGGAACCGGGGCCGGCGGCGTGCCCATCCTCGAGGACGGCATGAAGTTCGAGGCATTCCACCTCAGCGCGGAAGACGAGAAGATAGTCGAAGTCTCCAAGCTCTCGCTGCAAACCGTCGCTTCGATTTATCACATCCCGCCCACGATGGTCGGCTTGCTTGATAACGCGAACTACAGCAACGTCCGCGAATTCCGCAAGAGCCTCTACGGTGAGGCACTCGGCCCCATCTTCAAGCTCTTCGAGGAACTCATCAACGAGTTCATTCTGCCTGCAATGGCTACCACCATCGGAGTAGAGCTGGAAAAGGTCTATGTCGAGTTCAACCTCGACGAGAAGCTCCGCGCCAGCTTCGAAGAGCGAGCGTCCGTCACCGCCACCGCAGTAGGCGGCCCCTTCATGACCGTTAACGAAGCACGCGCCCAGCAGAACCTCCCCAAGGTCGAAGGCGGCGACGAGCTCCTGCGCCCGCTCAACCTCGGCACATCCACCAGCAACAACAACGACCAGGACACCGTCGCCGACGACGACCCGCCCGAGGAGGAATCATGATCAACCTCATCTCGCTAGGCGTCAACAACGGACCACCGCCCGAAGGCGCCGACATCTACATCGACTGCCGGCAACTCTTCGACCCATCACCGATAGTCCAAGACCTCCCCGGCATCCACCCCGAAACGCGCGCCCTCGTCATCAACTCGACTCCCGCGGCACCGGCGCTCATCGAAACCGCCGCCCACGCCGCACACCGAATCGACCAGCTCGCAGGAACCGCAACTATCGCCGCCTTCTGCAGCGCCGGATACCACCGCTCCGTCGCAGTCATCGAGACCATCGCCCGCGTCCTCGAGGACAACCTCGGCCACGCTCGCACCGACCTCAACATCGCACACCGTGACTTAGGAGGCACGCCATGATTCACGTCGTCATGGGCCCGCCCTGCTCCGGAAAATCCACCTTCGTCGAGCAGAACGCCGCGCCGGGCACCCCGCGCTGGGACTTCGACAAGGTCGCCAGCACCTTCGCCGGAGCCGACACCGCCCACGAGATTCCCCAGCCTGTCCTCGACACCACGATGGCCGCTCGCCGCGGCCTCCTGGGCTGGGTCCTCGACCCGGAAAGCCAGCCCCCGGACATCTGGATAATCCACGCCCGCCCCTCGGACTCGCTCATCGCGCGATTCGCCGGAGTGCAAGCCGAGTTCCATCTCCTGGACCCCGGTATCAACGAATGCCTCGCCCGCGCCATCCGCGAGGGCAGACCCGCCCACACCGAAGACACGATCCGGGCCTGGTACGAGAACCCGCCCGAAATTCCACAGAAAGGAGGTGGCTCCATGCAGAAGAAGCGCATCGACGTCCAGTTCAAGGCTGGCGAGGACGCAGGACTCGGAGAAGGCACGATGACCGCCTACGCCAGCGTCTTCGGCAACATCGACCGCTACGGCGACGTCGTCATGCCCGGAGCCTTCACCGAATCCCTCAAGGAATGGGCAGACTCCGGTCGGCCTATCCCGCTGCTCTACGGCCACCAGTTCTCCGACCCGTTCTCCAACATCGGCAAGGTCACCGAAGCCGTCGAGGACGAACACGGACTCAAGATCGTCGCCGAATTCGACCTCGACAATCCCAAGGCCGCGCAGGTCTACAAGCTCGTCAAGGAAAAGCGCATCTACCAGATGTCGTTTGCCTACGACGTCCTGGACGCCAAGGAAGCCGAACGAGACGGAGAGTACGTCTTCGAACTCCACCGGCTCAAGCTGCACGAGGTCTCCGTCGTGCCGCTCGGAGCCAACGAGGAAACCGAAATCCTTGACGTCAAGGGACTCGACGAGTCCCAAGCACAAGCACTTCGAAAAGCCGTGGACGCGTTCAGCGAGGCCATGACGAAGGTATTCGCTCACTTCTCCGAGGGCATCAAGGACACCCGAGTCCTTGAGGCTCTGCTCGTCGGCCAGGAGAAGCAGAGCAACGACCCCGAACCCTCCACCATCGACCCGACCCCCACCAAAGGTGAGCTCGACATGCTCACCGCACACCTCGACCTCCTTGGAAAGGAAAACACCAATGACTAGCACCACCCTCCTCAAGCGTCGAGACGACGCATACGCCGCAGCAAAGGCCTTCCGCGCCGAGCACTCCAACATGTCCGCCGACCAGCTTGACGAGTTCAAGGGACTCATCGCCGAAGTCGATAAGCTCGACGCCGAAATCAACTTCGTCAAGGACGCCAACGCAGCCAGCGCGCGCCTCGAGGAACTCGGCCAGGCCGATGACGACCGCAAGGCCGCCAACGAAGCCCGAGCCAAGTCCCTCGGCGAGCACTTCGTCAAGCAGGCCCTCGCCCGCGACATCCTCGCCAAGCGCGCCTCCGGCGAGCGCATCACCTTCTCGTCCACCGAGTTCGACGGCGCCAAGGCCGCCTCCGATCCCATGAAGGTCACCGGAACGGCCTCCCAGACCGGTGGCTTCCTCACCTTCTACGACCGCACCATCGTTAACCAGCGCCGCCAGGAGCTGGTGATGGCCGACATCATGGGCTCGGCAAACGTCACCCTGCCGACCATCAAGTACCTCGTCGAAAAGTCCAAGCGTATCGCTGAGGGCGCAGTCGGCAGCGTCGCCGAGGGCACCGCCAAGCCCTACGTCCGCTACGAGGACTTCGACGTAGTCACCGAGTCCCTGACCAAGGTCGCCGCGCTGACCAAGCTCTCCGACGAGATGGTCGAGGACGCGCCCTTCGTCACCGATTGGATCAACAACCAGCTCCTCTACGACCTCTCCCTCAAGGAAGAGAACGACCTCCTCCAGGGCTCCGGCTCCGGCTCCGACATCACCGGCCTGCTCAACCGCGACGGTATCCAGACACACACCGCCGCTTCCCAGGAAGTCTGGGCAGACGAGCTCTACAAGGCAGCCAGCAAGGTCCGTCGCCTCTCGCCGTACAAGGCCGACGCCTTCGTCCTCAACGACCTCGACTGGGAAATCCTTCGCCTTAGCAAGGATAAAAACGGCCAGTACCTCGCAGGAGGCCCGTTCACCGGCCAGTACGGCAACGGCAACATCATCGAGGAACCCCGCTTCTGGGGCAAGCGCGTCGTCACCACCGACGCCATCGCCGCCGGCACCGGACTCACCGGCGCATTCAAGCAGGGCTCCATCGTCCTGCGCAAGGGCGGTGTCCGCGTCGACCTCACCGACACCAACGACAAGGACTTCGAGAACAACCTCGTGACCATGCGCGCCGAAGAGCGCCTCGGCCTGATGGTCCCGATCCCCGCAGCCTTCGTCAAGGTCACCCTCACCGGCACCACAGTGGAGGGCTAATGACTGACCACCGCAAGCTCTACAAGGTCACCGTCCGCGGCACCGAGTACACCCTGCTCCTCACCGAAGAGAGCGCAGCGAAGTACCCGAACGCCGTCCTCGTCGACGACTCCACGCCCACCGCGGCGCCTACCGACGCGCCGGGCACGCCCGACGTCGAAAACCAGGAGCAGACCGACGACACAGGTGAGGCGACCACGAGCACGTCCAAGGCAAAGACCACCAATTAACGCCGCGACAAGGAGGACACCATGACCACTCCCAACGCCGCGCCACCGGAAACCCTCATCGACGCCGCCCGCGCACAGATCAAGATCCTCGCAGGCTGGAACATCTGGCCCGCCAAGGAAGAAGACCTCACCGCAGACACCCGCGTCGAAACGCTCATCCACGACGGCGAAACGCTCATCGCATTCCTCCCCACACTGCTCATCAACGAAGTCCTCAAGGTCACCATCGACGGAAACGAAATCCCAGACGACGACTACTTCGTCGAGTCCACCGGAATCATCGAAGTCGACGACAGCAGCGGCCGCTTCCGCCGCGCCCGCCGCCTCGTAGCCACCGTCAATCACGGCTACGACAAGGAACCCGCCGAACTCTCCGCCATCGCCCAGGCCATGGCAGTACGAGCCGCCAATCCACACGGCTCCATGACCGTCGGTGGCATCTCCCTCGGAGGCACGACCGCGCCCACCCTGCAATCCACAGAGTGGCGCACCCTCGACGCCTACAAACTGGGGCCGCTGCCATGACCATCTTCACCGAGAGCATCACCATCATCCGCCCCGGCCGCAAACGCGGCGACTACGGCGGCTGGGACGAAGATTGGAACAATCCGACGGAAATCCCCATTGACACCCCAGTCTCCATCCAACCCGCCGGCAGCGACGAGCAAAACAGCACCACCTCGCAACTCATCACCGCCCGCTGGAACGGATTCACCCAACCACCGCACCTCATCGAGGAACTCAAAAGCGGCGACCTCATCCGCGTCAACAACTGGCCACCTGGTTCCAACATGTGGGCAGTAGCCAAGGCCGAGCACTGGCGCTCCGTCCTTCCACACACCGAATTCGCACTGGAGGAAATCAATGGCGCAAATCGACATTGATACCGACGCAATCTTCATGCAAGTCATGGCCGACCCCAAAGTCGACGCCAAAGTCCAAGAACGCGCCACCAAAATCGCCAACCGAGCCCGCCGCGACCTCACCAAAGCAGGAATCGACGCCACCGTAAAAGTTGAACCCCACGCAACCCCCACAGGCCGCGCCGCCTACAACGTCACTGGCACCGTCTCCGACAAAGACGCCCGCACCGCAGGACGCATCGCGCGCCGGGCAGGAAGGACGATCCGCCGATGAAAGACCTCGACATTCTCAAGGTGGCCATCGAGCAGGTCTCCGCCATCCTCGGCGAGGACATGTGGGTCGCCGACCGGCTCCCGCGCGCCGAAGACCTAGCGGAGAACTTGCCCGCCGTGGTTATCGACGTCCTTCCCGGAGACGAGGTCACTCCCTGGGGAGGCGAGGACGGCATTGTCGTCGGCGAGCTCCTCGCTCTGGACGTGGAAATCATCGCCGAGTCCCGCGCACAGGCAACGCTTATCGCAGCCGACGTGCGCGCCGCGCTGCACCAGCTGCCGTACCAGGACGGGTTAGGAGTCCGCTGGGTGAACTGCCCGCGCTTCGCCACCCGTGAAGACATCAACCATCACATTCGCGTGCTGGGCACGACGGTCGACGTCGGCGCCACGCCCAACTAACAATCAACCGCTTAACCCCGCTGCCACACGGCCGCGGGGTTCTTCCATGAATGGAGTAATTACATGGCACAGCAGAACACCCTTGAAGGCTTTAACGCCTCCGCTGCCCGCGTCGGTATGACCGGCGCCGTACGCCACGCTGCTCTCGGCGAGGCCCCCGTGCCGATGGGCACGAAGTACGACACCACCAAGCACAAGAACTACGGCTACCTCGCACCCGATGGCCTGGAAATCAGCTTCGACGAGGACAAGCAGGAATACATCCCGTGGCAGGAAGTCAACGCCATCCGCACGGACATCACCAAGGCCGTCAAGGCGATCAAGTTCACGCTCTGGGAGACCACCATCGAGAACATCGCGGCCTTCCTCGGCGTCCCGGTCTCCGACATCAGGGAGGACGAGAAGGACAACTTCTCTTTCTATGAGGGCGCGCTGCCGAACTTCCCGCACGAGTGGCTCTCCCTCGACGTTGTCGACGGTGATAAGGCCATGCGCCTGACCCTGCTCGACGCGAAGATCACCGAGCGCGGCTCCATGGTCTTCAAGAAGGACGAGATGTTCGGCCTCGAGGTCACCTACAACACCTTCCCGGCAGGCGAGGACTACGAGTCCGTCGATGGCGCGCGCGGAAAGACCGCGCACTGGCAGTTCAACTCGGACTGGGCCAACGGCACCGACACTGCCTCCTCGTCCACGACCGACGGTGTAACCCCGCTGTCGTTCACCACCGCCGCCGACCTTGGCTCGTCCTCCACGACGGTCTCCGAGACCGTCGCCGCAACCGGCGGCACCGAGCCGTACACGTACTCCGTCGCCGCTGGCGCTCTGCCGACTGGTGTGAAGCTCGACGGCGCGACGGGTGCCATCACCGGCACCGCAGAGACCACCGGCGAATTCACGTTCACCATCAAGGTCACTGACGGGAAGTCGCTGTCTGCGTCCCGAGAGTTCACTCTCAACGTCGTGTAGCAGACCCCTGGGGTGGGGTGCAGGAGACATCTCCTGGCTTGACTCGCCTGCACCCCTCCCAAGCACCTGCACCAAGGAGTCAAGCCACTAACCAGACTTAAAAGGAGTCAAGCCATGACTATCAATGTTGAAGAGCTCTACGCACAGCGCGCAGAGACCACCGGCGTCGCCGGAGACCGCGTCCCCTTCGAGTTCGCCGGAAAGAAGTTCAGCTTCCGTGACCCGCTCATGCTCTCGGACGACGACAAGGACGAGCTCGCCGAGCTGTCCTTCGACTCGGACATCGCCGAGTTCTACCTCGGCCCGGACGAGTACGACCGCCTGCTTTCGACCTCGTCGAAGGTCACAGCAGAGGACGGCACTGAGTACACCATCCAGGGCGGATCCAGCGTGTTCTTCCTCGCGTTCCGCGCATACCAGGACACCGCAATTGAACGCGATGCAGAGGGAAAATCCTCACGCCCGAATCGCTCCTCGCGTCGCAAGGCGGCCCGGAAGCGTGCGAAGCGGCACTAGAAGCCCACTACGGCTGGGATGTCCTCGCCGCCTACTGGCGCGGCGACATCACCTTCCGCAAGCTCCGTGTCCTCGTCACGTATCTCCCGGCCAACGCGCCGACGCACTGGCATAAGACGGACGGCCAGCCGTTCCCCGTGGAGTCCGCGCTCCTGTGGCGCACCACGTGGGCGCTTGCCGCCATCGCCAACGGACTTGCAGGAAAGAACAACAACGTCTTCAAAGACATGCCGCAGTTCCCCTGGGAGAAAGCCAAGAACGCGCAGCAAACCACGTTCGGCAGCTTCGGCAACCACAGCCCCGAGGAAGTCCTCGACTACCTCGATTCTCTTTAACGCACCACCAAGGAGGCAACCATGACCGTATGGGTCCCCGTCAACGCCGAGATGAAGGGCTTCGTAGGAACCCTCATTAAGGAAGCCTCCGGTGCCGCAAAGAAGGGCAGCAAGGCCGCAGCTGACGAATTCGCCAAGGGCGGCAAGCAGGCCGGCCAGAGCCTCGCCGATGGCCTGGCTTCTCAGGCCGCACGCGTCGAGCAGGCCACCACTAAGCTCACCAACGCCCGCAAGGTCGAGGCCCAGGCCGCCGCCCAGGTCGAGGTCGCCGAGGCCGCGCTGCAATCGCTGCGCGACTCTGGCAGCGCGACCGCCTCGCAGCTCTCCGCAGCTGAGCAGAAGCTCACCACGGCCAAGAACCGCCAGGCGGACGCCGCGCAGACGCTCGCCCGCACTGAGCGCGACCTCGAGTCTGTCCGCAGCGGCGGTGAGGGCACCGCTCGCAGCCTGGCACGCGCCGAAGACGCACTCGCCAAGGCTCACACGGACTCGCAGACCGCAGCCGACCAGCTGTCTACCTCCATGCTCAAGCTCGAGGAGCAGAAGCAGCGCGCGGCCGACCGCTCCGACGCGGTCGCTGCGGCCGAGCTCAACCTCATCAACGTCCGCGACCGCTACGGCGCGAACACGAAGGAAACAGCGCGCGCCGAGAAGCAGCTCGAGTCCGCCAAGAAGCAAGCGGCCACCGCCAACCAGCAGGTGGCCAAGGCCGAGGGCCAGGTCAAAATCAAGCGCGCAGAGCTTGAATCCGCGACGGACACCCTCAAGGCCAAGACCAAGACCTACGAGGCCGCGCAGCGCGACGCTGCTGATGCCGCCAGCAAGACCGGCACCGAAGTCGAGCTCGCAGGCCAGAAGTTCGCCTCTGCCAACGACGACATCGAGACCTCGAGCTCAGGACTCGCCGACTTCGCGCAGAAAGCCGGATCCGCCATCAGCGTGCTCGGCGGCGCGGCCACTATCGGCGGCATCGCCTCGATCGGCATGGAGTTCTCCGGAGCGATGAACCAGGTCAACAACCAGCTGGGCCTTACCGGAACAGCCGCAGAGATGACCGGCGAGTCCATCCAGTCGGCCATGCGCACTGGCGTCGCTGGCTCCGTCGACCAGGCCGCCGAGGCCATCGGCGCGCTCGAAAGCCAGTGGAAGTATCTCGGCTCAGAAGGGGAGCAGACCGCCGCCGAGCTCTCCGATAACTTCATGGCTTTTAGCCAGACCTTCGGCGTCGACATCGCCGAGGCCACCCAGACTGCAGGCCAGCTCATCACCAACGGACTCGCCCCCGATGTTGAGTCCGCCGCCGACCTCATGACGGCGGCCATGCAGCGTGTTCCCGCGCAGATGCGTGACGAACTGCCCGAGATCATCAACGAGTACGGCACCAACTTCCGCGCACTCGGATTCTCCGGAGAAGAGGCCTTTGGTCTACTCGTCCAGCAGGCCGAAAAGGGCAAATGGGCACTCGATAAGACCGGCGACGCACTCAAGGAATTCACTATCCGAGGCAGCGACATGTCGTCCTCGTCGGTAGCCGCCTACGAGGCCATCGGCCTGTCTGCCGAAGACATGTCGAGCAAAATCGCCCAGGGCGGCCCCGCCGCCCGCGATGCCATGCAGCAAGTCGCACAGGGAATCCTCGGAATCGAGGACCCGGCGGAGCGCGCCAACACGGCCATCGCACTTTTCGGAACGCCCTTGGAAGACCTCTCTGTCGACCAGATCCCGCAGTTCCTCGAATCCCTCTCCGGAGCCGACGGGTCCATGGCCGACTTTGCTGGCTCCTCTCAGCAGCTCGCCGACAACATCTCCGGCTCCCTCCAAGGACGACTCAACACCGTCAAGGGAACCCTGCAGTCGCTCGCCTCCGATGGCTTCATGGCCGCCTGGGACACCGCGTCCGCATTCATCGGAATCATCCGCCCGCTCGCACCTATCCTCGGCCCGATGGCCGTAGCCTTTGGCGCGCTCGCTGCAGGCATGGGAGCCTATGCCGCCGCCCAGAAGCTCGCCGCAGCCGGCGGCATCGTCAAGATGCTGCGTGAGACCGCCGCCGCCCAGTTCCTCCTCAACGGAGCAATGTGGGCATCGCCGATTACCTGGATAGTCGCAGGCGTTATCGCCATCGGCGCAGCCTTGTGGGCGTTCTTCACCAAGACCGAGACCGGCCGCGAAATATGGTCGAATTTCACCGACGCCCTGGGCCGCGGCTGGGACTGGGTAGTCGACAAGCTCAAAGCCGGACTGAACTGGGCAAAGGAAACTTTCGCCCCCGTGTTCACCGGAATCAAGGACACCGCAGTCAACGCCTTCGAAGGAATCAAGGACACCGTCTCCGTCTTCCTCGACTTCTGGAAGACCGGCGACACCGGCGGCATCGCCAAGCTCCTCGGTCTCGATGAGTCCTCCTGGATCCTCCAGACCTTCACGCTTATCCGCAACGGGGCCATGGTCCTAAAGGACGGTCTCATCGCGGCCTTTCAGTGGGTCAAGGACAAGTGGGGCGAACTCTCCATCGGATTCGGCCAGTTCTACCAGACCTGGATTGCCCCGGTCTGGTCTGCCATGCAGTTCGCCGGCCAGATCCTCGGCGGAATACTCTCCGGAGCATTCAACCTCGTCAAGGGCGCATTTTCCATTCTCGGCCAGATAATCTCCACTGTCTGGACCGGAATCATCCAGCCCACGTTCTCGTTCCTGTTCACCGGCGCACAGAACCTCGCTGCGTTCCTCGCACCCATCTTCCAGGTGATCATCGCCGGAGCCTTCCAGACCATGGGAAATCTCTTCTCCACTGTCTGGACCGGAATCATCCAGCCCGTCTGGGAAATCCTGAAATCCGCCGCGGGACTCGTCGCCGACGTCCTCACCGGAAACTTCGACAACATCGGAAATCGCTTCTCCGAACTCGGTTCCGGTATCTGGGGACTGGTCACTGGAATCTTCTCCACGGCCTGGAATTTCCTTAAGGACGGAGTCTCCACCGCGATAGGCGTGGCCAAGGCCGCGTTTACCGGCTTCCGCGACATCGTCTCCAACGTCGCCGAGCAAGTGAAGGCCAAGGTCTCCGAGCTACCAGGGAAAATCAAATCGGTTTTCACCGGCGCAAAGGACTGGCTCGTCGACAAGGGCGCCGACATCATCAACGGACTCTGGTCCGGCCTGCAGTCCGCTTGGGAAAACGCCCGCAACTGGCTCTCCGACCTCCCGTCGAAAATCCGCAACTCCATCGGATCCATCTCCTTCGACATCGGCGGCATCTTCTCCCGCAACGCCCTCGGCTCCGTCTCTCACCACGCCGCCGGCAGCAACGAGAAGCACACCGCCCAAATCGCGCCGGGCGGCGCTTGGCGTATCTGGGCCGAGCCCGAGACAGGCGGCGAGGCCTACATTCCGCTCGCGCCATCGAAGCGTCGCCGCTCCGAGGCCATCCTCGGCGAGGTCTCCGACCGCTTCGGTCTTATGCTCATCGACCCGATGACCGGCCAGGCCGTCAATTCCAGCTACTCCGGAGACCTCGGACCGCAGGACGTGCGCTCCTTCGCCGACGGCGGCATCACTGGTGGCGACCTCGTCAAGTTCGTCCAGGGGCAGTCCTCACATGGTTGGAAGGCCCGCCGCCCGCTTGAGGGCGCGCCCTACGACTGGGGCGGATCGAACTGGGGAGACTGCTCCGGCGCGATGAGCGCCATCGCAGCCTTCGCCAACAACATCAACCCGTTCCCGCGCAAGTTCGCCACCGGCAACGAGGCCTCCTGGCTCTCTTCTCACAACTTCCTGCGCGGCCGTGGCGGTAATGGTGACCTCCGCATTGGCTTCCTCAACGGAGGCCCCGCGGGTGGCCACACCGCCGGCACACTGCCCAACGGCGTCAACGTCGAGATGGGCGGAGCTAGGGGAGACGGCCAGTACGGCGGAGGCGCTGCCGGTGCCTGGGACTCGTACTTCGACACCTTTTTCTACATGCCTATGAAGGAAAAGGTCTGGAACGATACGAAGGCCAGCGCGCTCGGCGACCTCACCGGAACCACCTCGACCGGGGCAACCTGGGACACGACGTCGGCATCGGCAAGCACCGCGTCCACCTACGCGATGGCCACGCCGACCGCAACGACCGCCGTGGCCACGCCGCAAACCCCGTACGAGGCAGCAGCTTCTACGTGGGCCGACTCCATGGGCAACCGCTCCGTCGCCGAAATCGGCCTCGACGCCATCTTCGGCTTCTTCGGCAAGGACGCATCCACGACTAAGAAGGTACTCTTCACTCCGATGGACGAGCTCCTCGGAGTAAGCAAGTCCCAGACCTCGACAACGTCTACCGGCAACGCCTCCACGTCGCTCGCCGCCGAGCATGCGGCAACCATCAACGACCAGGCGCTCACCACCATGACGCCCACCGAGCTCAACAAGGACCCGCAGCTGCGTTCCCTCAAGGACCCGGAGATCGTCAAGCAGCCTCATGTTCCCGACTGGGGACCTGAGTTCTTCGCCTACGAAATCGCCCGCAAGGCGCGCGACATGAAACTCGGCGAAAAAGCCGCGAAGATCGGCGTGGCCACCGCGCTCGTCGAATCCGGCAACCCGCTCAAGATGTACGCCAACCAGCAAGTCCCAGAATCGCTCAAGTACCGCCACGACGCTATCGGCAGCGACTACGACTCGGTCGGCCTCTTCCAGCAGCGAAACAACGGAGCCTGGGGCACCGTCAAGCAGCGCATGACGCCATACGACTCCGCGGGCATGTTCTTCGACAAGCTCGCTTCCTTCGACTGGCAGTCCATGGACCCCGGAGCCGCAGCGCAGAAGGTGCAAGTCTCCGCGTTCCCAGACCGCTACGCGCAGCAGATGGACGCCGCAGCCCGCCTCGTAAGCGCCGCAGGAGTCTTTGACACCGGCGGCATCCTCAAGAGCGGCGGCGTGGCCATCAACCTCGGCGGCCCGGAGCGCGTACTCGACGCGAAGATGACACCGCTCTTCGACCGCTTCATCACCTACCTGCCCGAGTTCATGAGCACCATCGACGCCGCCCGCGGCGAAGCACGCGCAGCCTGGCGTTCCAAGGACGACGGCTACGCCGCCACCGGTTCTCTCATCGGAGACAGCACCGCCCTCGCGCTGCTCAACTCCATCGAGTCCGCCGGAGCAGTATTCGACGAAGTCACTACGGCCTACGCAGGCGGAGACTTCGGCATAGGCGAAATGTCCCGCTACATCGGAGACAACGCCGCCGGCGCCATCTTCGATGCAGCCCGCACCCTCGGCTCCTACAACGCCGGACGACACGACGACTACGTCTACGACAAATTCGGCGACGTAGGAAACATGCGAGCCAACCTCAACGCCCTCGCCGCCTCCGGCCCCGCAGCCTGGCTCGGTGCCGGCACCAACCTGGCACATAGCGCCATCACCGGAGACTTCACCGGCAACCCCTGGATTGAAGAGGACTCACCTCTCACCGCCGCAGCCCTCGCTCTCCACGACGCCCCGCGCGCCACCGCCGCGTCCCTCGACAACGCCAGCCCCAACATCGACGCTTCCCTCGCCACTCTGGCGAAGAACGCGAAGGAAATCTCCGGCGGCACCGTCGTCATCAACATCGACGGCCAAGAAGCACTCCGCCAGCGCCTCGGCGCAGCAGAAGAGCAAATCGACCTTCACACCGAAGACCTCGACCAGCTCAAGAAGCCGCGCCGGGCCCGCCCGAGCACCAGCACCCGAGGAGGCATTCAGTGACAGTCGAAGCAGACTACAAGATCACCTACGCCGCCCCCGGCGAAGACGGACAAGTATGGAACATCGCCACGCCCTTCGCCCAAGAGCGCAAGGGCCAAGCGGTGCTCCTGCTCCAAGGCGGAACCGACGGCTTCGACAACACACCGGACATCACTACGCGCGCCACCGTCGACCGCTACGGCGAGACCGCCACGGGACTCAAGATTCCCGCCTTCGGCGGCACTTTAAAGACCGTCGTCGGACGCGAAGACTTCGACCTCCGCGACATCGACCGCAACTGGCGACAGTCCTGGCCACTCACACACGCTTCTGAACCGCCAACCTGGAGCGTCTGGAACCCATACCTCACCGGACGCTTCATCGTCGCCGACACCGGCGCCCACAACCGCTGGCTACCCATCTACCGCACGGCTATGACGTCGCTACCCAACAACTACCGCGGCATCTTCTCCTACCCGTGCGAAGTCACCTGGAAGTCCCTAGCCGGAACGTGGTTCGGCCCCATCCGACTCTTCGAGACCGGCGGTCAGGTCGCCATCGGCGGCCACCTCCGCGCCGCCGCCCGCTTGCGATGGGACCCCACCCAGGACGCCGCCATCACGTTCCCAGACCGGCAAACGCTCACGCTCACCTCCGCAGCCGATGCAAGCGCAGGACTGCGCTACATCAACCTCGACCGCGGCTTTGCCGGCCAAGTCACCCGAGAAGACGGCACCGTCGACTCTGCCACCTGGAGCACCTTCAAAGGCCGCGTCCTCGGCGTCGAGCTCAAGCCCGGCCGCACCTACGACTGGCAGCTCACCGGCGGCATCACCCTCGAAATCGTCCACCGCTACCTATCACCCTGGGAGTAACACATGGCATTCGATTGGCAAGCACACAAAGCACACCGCCGCGCCATCGTCGACGCCCAGGGCTACTACCTCTGCATCCTCGACCGCGACTGGACCCCAGTCCTCGACATCACCGACATCATTAGCGCCGACCTCGCCGAGGCCGCAGGAGACACCGCCAACCTCTCGCTCACGCTCCCAGGCTGGCTCCCCACCGACTCCGGCGACCAGGTCGCCAACCCCGCCACCGACTACCTCCTCGCCGGAGGAGTCACCGACTTCGACGACACCGGCGCACTCGACCAACTCTTCAACGAAGCAGTCCACATCCTCGCCGAAGCCCCCGCCGCAGACGGACAAGTCGCGCGCCGGGTCTACCGCGTTACAGGCCTCGACCCCGAGGGCGGACGCTTGTATCCCGACACCGTCGGCGTCTCCGGCGTTGACATGATCGAATACTTGAAGCACATCCCGTTGTGGCCAGACCCCTCGAATCGCTCGAAGGTCGTGCAGATACAGTTCTCCGACCGACAGAAGGGCAGCGTCGAGGTCGTTTCCCGCAAGCTCATCCTGCGCAACCTCCTCGGCTACTTCCAGCCGTCCCTCCTGGGCACCTCGCTCGGATGGACGGAGGACTGGTGGAGCACGAAGAAATGGGCAGGCGTGAACCCCGAGTATCACCCCATCATGTGCTCACCGATAGCCTCCGGCCTAGAGAGCGAGTACTGCGTCATCGAGGCGCGCTGGGATAATGCCTGGGACCTTCTGCGCCCGTCCTGGGAAGCAGGCGGCGTCATGCCCACGGTCGACCTGTGGATTCCCGCCGACCAGCAGCCGTTCCCGAAGCACACTACGCTCGCCAAGCCGACGGCCATCATCGACTTCAAGCCACGCTCGACTGTCGATGGTGCCGTGGGGCTCATCGGCCAAGCCTGGCGCTCACTGAAGCGCACCATCGGATCCGACAGTTTCTCCTCGGCTACCGAGTTCTCCGATGTTCCGATTCCTACCGCCGACGGACGCGACCCTTGGGTGGTCTACGACTTCGCAGACGCACCCAAGGTCTCCATTCGCAAGTCCACCGACCACACCTTCGTCGTCGGTGGCAAGTCCCCGAAGAGCGTCAACGAGGTCGTCGCCGCTGGCGTGAAGACCGCAGTCGCCGCACTCGTCTCCGTAATTCCAGTTATCGGCCCGCCAGCCGCAGAAGCCATCAAGGGCGGCGCTGAAATCGTCGCCAAGCTCACCGCCGACCGTTTCCTGAACATCAACCAGTTCACAGACCAACAGCGCAAGGCATGGCATGGACGCTCCGGCTACGTTGCCCTCATGAAGACCGGCGAGGCCAACACCTACGAGGCCCTACAGAAGGGCTGGCAAGCCAAGACCGAGACCGCCGGCGGACTCTCCATCGAGTTCGACGTCGAGTCCTGGGACCCGTACCTGCCACACCGCGACTTCGAAGTAGGCGACACCATCGGAATCACCGCATGGGGCCGAGTCTGGGCAGCCTACGTCTCGGAAATCACCTGGACCATCAAGCCTGGCGAAGGACTGGCCTACACGATCCGCCTCGGCTCCCTCGACGCACTTAAGGACCCCGAAGCACTCTTCGCGCAGAACCTCGAGGCTATCGAGCAGTTCGCCTCCCGCATATCCACCGCAGTCACCCAATAGGAGCACCCATGAAGCTTTATCCCTTCGAACTGCCCGAGGGCATCCATCCGCTCGCATGGACCCTCCTCGGCTTCGGCCTAGACGTCGACGACATCAACCGAATCGCCAGCCATCTCTACGAGAACCTCGGCCTCCGGCTTGACGATGCCACCGACATCACCACCACCTACTCCTGGCAGGTCTCCTGGCCACGCCCCGCCAACGAAGGACGCATGGTCGCCTCCATCGGCGAAACTGTCGACATGCCCGTCCCCGGAGGTGATACCACCGCAGTCCGCATTGTCGACGGCGCACTCCCGCCCGGTATCACCCTCGACCGAGTCACCGGACGACTCGTCGGCACCTTCACGACCGCCGGCCTCTACCAGGTCTCCATCCGCGCCCGCCCCGCGGTCAAGTACGACCCGCTCGGCGGCGACGGCTCACCCGCCTCGGCAGGGCAGTGGATTCCAGTCGATCAGCCGCGCCAGGCCGTCGATGTCGCGCCGGCACCCACCAAGGCCATCGACGAGATGACTCCGCAGGAGCTCGAGCAACTCGCCGTCGAAATCCAGCGTGCACAGCGAGCACGTCTCATCAAGGAGGCCGAAGGTGGGAATTAAGCCAGACAGAGACGCGAACCTTACAGCGCCGACTTCGACACCGAGCGACCGCTACGGCGATATGAACGCGGGACTCGAAGCCGATGGCGCGAGAGCAGGTGGGGTTCTCAAGGACATCAACGCTAAGGCAGAGTCTGCGAACGCGGGAGCCACCGAATTAGCCGGCGATCTCACAGCACTCGAATCAAGAGTTACGTCGCTGGAATCAAAGCCAGAATATTCACCACCACCTGTGGAGACAGTTTCCGGCAGTGGATGGTCTGCACGCCGGCAGGGCAGGTTAGTGGTCGTGACTATCTACGGTGCTACCGCAGGGTGGACAATGCCAGACGGATGGAGGCCTGACGCGACTACTCATGCCCCGGCTGCTGCGCGAGCTGACGGGCAAACAACCCTGGCACGCGTGGGATTCTTAGTCTCAGGGACGGTTTCAATCATGGACACTACGGCACCTGTTTATGCATCTGTCATGTATTTTGCTGCCTAATTTTAACGGACTTATTAAGGAGAAATCATGTCAATTACGATTACTGGCACGTTGACAGATGTAACGAGCCAGCCTGTTGACGCGGTTACAACTGCCACAGTAAAAGCACCGACTGCGCGCATTGGTAGCGGCAGCGGGATTATCAGCTCGAGCCCGGCGAAAGTTGAGATTGGGGACAGTGGTGAAGTCACCATCTCCGGCTTGGCAGCTGGCTTGTCGTGGCTTTACCTCGAGGGGCCGGGCTGGTCGGATTCCATTGCCCTAGCTGCGGCTGAGGGCATGACGACACTTGTTGAAGCTATCGCGAATGCTGCGGGTGTGCCTGGATTCATCGACTACTTAAAACTGATCGCCGACATTGACAAAGCGGCGAATGCGGCCGTCGACAAAATAACCAGCGAAATAACGACTAAGTTCGTAGGGTACCCCGAATATGGTTCGAAGATTTTGCGTACCGACGAGGCCGGAAAGCTCGTTCTCAGTTCCGGATCGATTACCAATGAGTACGATGTGGTCAACAAGAGATATGTTGACTCTGCTTCGTTCGTGCGCGGAAAACTGACTGCCGACCACAACCTTGATGTGATGTGGTCTGCTGCTGACGCGGGTGTATGGCAGTGCATGGAATCACCTACGGCGGAGGCTCTAGGGTTGCCGGAGCCGGGGATCGGGTCGCTCGTTGTTCTCTATGCTGCGGGGTCTGCCGCTGATTACTACTCGGCTACACAAATTTGGGTGCCGACGCGCTCTGGAAAGCTTTATACGCGCTCGCGCGTGTCTAATAAAGAATGGTCGGAGTGGGCCTCATCTTCGTCTGACGCGTTTGCCCCGGCTGGCGCTTCGTCCGGGCGGGAAAACCTGCTTGCCATGTCTCGCGGCGGAAAAATCGGCACGGGTGGCAAGGCGGTTGTCTCGCTGCGATTTGACCACAACATGGCTGCTTTTGACAAGAATATTAAGCCGCGTCTGCTTGAGCGCGGTCTGCCGGCGACTATGCCGTGCTTTTACAACATGATTGTCCCGCAACCTGGGTACACTAATGATGACTCAGCTGCGGCGGGTA
Source organism: Corynebacterium guaraldiae (assembly GCF_053480195.1). Classification (NCBI taxonomy): domain Bacteria; kingdom Bacillati; phylum Actinomycetota; class Actinomycetes; order Mycobacteriales; family Corynebacteriaceae; genus Corynebacterium; species Corynebacterium guaraldiae. Next base: position 269,726 of record NZ_JBRBAU010000002.1, read on the forward strand.
AAACGTGGGATGACGTGCAGCAGAATTTCTACCGTGGTGTAGAAGTCTTTTCCCACTCATACAGTCACCAGGATGCAGCTAGCGTTGCGGCAATCACAAAAGAAGTTTCTGGCTCACGTACGGCCCTGGAAGAAGCGATGCCGGATGTGCGTGTCCACGGGTGGGCGATGCCCGGTGTGACTGGTACACAGTACCTGGGGTGGTGGCAAGCATGGGTAGACCCGGAAACACGTATGCAGCACCCTGCTGGGCAGCTACTGGGCTCTACCTACGGCACCTACAATGTGTCCGGCTACGGGCTCAATGAGCTAGGCAAGGCGCAGTCTCGCTATTTCGGTATCGAGTCCAACACCACAGCAGCAACCGCAAAGTCCCATATTGACCGGGCCATTGCTACCACCACTGGCGTAACCCTGATGTGCCACCCCAATAAAATCGGTACGGATGGCTACATGCCGCTGGCAGTCTTTGAGGAAATCCTGGATTACATCGTCGCCAAGCGTGACGCGGGCGAAATTATGGTGCTCACGATGGGCGGGCAAGCCGTGGCAGACCCCTCTACCGGGTGGCGGCACTCCCTGACCCCTAAAGTGTCTGGGTGGTCAGGCGGCCCCACCGGCACACTGAGCACCACCGCGAATCTGTCATATCTGCATGACTCAGGCGGGGGCATGCGCGAGCTAGCCGCTACTGTCACCGGTACTGGCAGTGTAAAGCTCCGAGTCCAAGCCGCAAACGGAACCGTGCCAATGGACGTTTACCGCACATTCACTATTGAGGATGGCGGGACTGCTCATCTTCCCGTTGGTATTCCTCGTCGGTCTACAACCCTGCAAATTACGGCCGAAGCCAGCGGCGTGACCATCACCGACATTGGCCTATACGCAATCTAAGACCCCGGTGCGGGGTCTTTTTTAATGCCCAGAGAGGAGAACGAATTATGACAACAATGCCGGTAAACGCAGGGTTCGTGGTCACGTCGCCGGTTGGCGCACGCTGGGGCACGACCCACTGGGGAACCGACTACGGACTTGCAGGCGGCTCCGGCAATCAACCCATCTACGCCGTCCGCGACGGCACGATTATCGCCGCCGGAACTGCCACAGGTTTCGGCCAATGGATCCGCCTCGACCACGACACCAACGTCGGCGGCGGCGAAACGATTTACGGCCACATCATCCCAGAGGTGAGCGCTGGACAGTTCGTCCGCGAAGGCCAGCGAATCGGCCACATCAACCCCGACAGCTCCACCAACGGCGGCGTCGCCCCGCACTTGCACCTCGAGTGCTACCCCTACTCCTGGGTCCCAGCCGCACAGCGCGTCCTCGGCCAGACCATCCTCGACCCCGAGGCAGTCCTCCGCGACGCCCACTGGCCAGGAAAGCACGGTGGGGACCAGGACGCGCCGGGTGTTCTCCTCGGTGTTGACATCTCCGAGCACCAGAACGGGTTAAGCCTCGCAGCTGCAAAGTCTGAAGGCATCTCGTTCGTCATCATCCGTCTGTGCGACGGAACTTACCGCGACCCCATCTTCCAGTCGCACCTGGACGACGCCGAGTCGGCGGGCCTGCTGGTGTCCACTTACTGGTATCTCCGCGCGCCGAGCGAGGGGACCAGTATCGCCCAGCAGGTCGACGTCATCGACGCGCAGATGGGCGGGCGACGCGACCTACCCGTGTGGATAGATGTCGAGTCCGTCGACCCGCGGTTCGGGCCTGGCGACCCGCGGTTCGGGCCTGGCGACCCGCGCTACTACTTGCTCACCGGAGACGATGTGTGGGCTGCCAAGCATGAGCTCGAGCGCCGCGGCTACATCGTGCCGGGTGTCTACAGCGGTGCCTGGTATTGGGAGAACATGCCCGGCGGCGAGCCCAGCATGAACGGACTCGGCTACTTGTGGGTCTCGTCCTACGGCTCCAACCGCTGGGGTTCCCCGGCCAGCCTCTACGCAGGTGATGGCGGTGGCAAACACCCCGGCTGGTCCTACCCGCTCGGAGACAAGCGCCCCGACATCCTGCAGTTCGGCTCCAACGGATCCGTCGCGTCGTTCCCGAGGGGAGTCGACGTCAACGCCTTCCGAGGCACGCGCGCCGAGCTGGCCAAAATCTTTGCTGGAAAATCAACAGAAGAGGAGGGGCTTTTCATGAGCCTGTCTAAGGAGCACCAGGAAGACCTGGCGCGCAAGATCGACACTATTCACTTCGAACTCACCGAGCGATTCCAGTCTCGGTATAAGGACGCGGACGGCGAGCTGTCTACGTTTCGTGACACCCTCGTCGGTTACGTGCTCGAACTCGACCGCAAGGTGGAGGACATTCACGCCAACATGCTGCCCGCCATTTGGGGCAAGCTCAAGGGCATCTTCACTCGGAAGGATGAGGAGCGATGACCCATCGAATCTCGAAGAGCTCCAAGGCCCGCGCCGTCGTGGCCACGCCGTGGTGGATTCGACTGGCAATCTATGTTGCAGTCGGCCTCGTCGGCCTAGTGCTCACCATCCTGGGCATCGTGGAACCGTCGCAGGTGGATTCGTGGCTCGGCCAGACCGGCGGCATCGCCGCGTTTATCGGAGGCATGCTCGCCGCAGTACACACGGGACGCGCCTCAGATGAGTCCGCCGTCGTCGAGGACACCCAGTCTGCCGATGTCCCCGCCGAGCCGGTCGAGCCTCCATTTAGCGCGTATCACTAGGCGGTCGGCATGTTTCAACCAGACCCATGCACGAAGGCGCGCGTGAAGCGCTGGCTCACCTCAGACGAGGCGGGCCTTTTTATTCTGGGTTCTGTCGGCCTCGGCCGAGCTGTGAGTCTCGCCCCGTGGGTAGTCGACATTCATCGGCGTCCAGTTCACCTGCTCGAGCAGATTTTTCCGCCGCATGTCTGGGGACTCATCTGGCTCCTGATTAGCGTCGGCTGCTTCGTGGCCATCGTGTGGCGTCGCTCGCAGCCTTTGGCAGTAGCCGCGATGACTGGAATCCACTTCTTCTGGGCAGCGTCTTACTCGTTCACCGACGGGCGTGGGTGGGTGCCGTCGATGACCTACTTTTCGATTTTCGCGCTCATCCTCTGGGCATTCGCCCGCGGGCGCCGGGAGCCGGAGCTCGTACCGAACGAACCGCCGAAATTGGAGTGATGCGCTTTGACAGGAACCATCATCGGCGGCGCAGTGGCAGCGCTCCTTACCGGAATCTTCTCCTGGCTCGCCGCTCGCGCCACGGCGAGTAGCCAGATCGATGCGAAGAAGGTGGAGACGGCCGGGCCGCAGTGGAAAGACTTCACCGACACCATCATCAAGCGGCTGAACGAGCAGCAGGGAGAGATCGATGGGCTCAAGGCGGAAGTAAGCTCACTCCGACAGCGCGTCGAGGAAACTCAGGCGAAGTACTGGCGCGCGATTATGGGTCTGCGCCGTGTATTCGACCGCCACCCGCACGTCGTCGAGGATGCGAAGTTGGCAGCAGATGTCCACGAGGACGTGTTTGGGCAGTGAAAAGCCTTGTCCCACGATTGTCCCACGAATCAATTTCAAACCCTACTTTTGACTGTTAAGAGCCTTTTGTCGTGAATCCCCGGCGGCTCCACACACGAAGAGACCCCAGATAGAACGCTTTCTAACTGGGGATTTTGGCGGAGCAGCCTTAGACCGTGACAATCTGCTGATGGGGCGCTACCCTGGTTGTTGATACATCACCAATAGGAGTGTTTAGCCAATGAAAGCATTCGGATTCTTAAGCTTCGGACACTACGCCTTCGGCGGCCAGCGTGGACCGTCCGCCGAAAAAGTCGCGAAGATCCACCTGGAAATCGCCCAGGCTGCAGATGAGATCGGCGTGAACAACGCGTCTTTCCGCGTCCACCACTTCGTACCGCAAGCCTCAGCCCCCATGCCGCTACTCGGCGCAGTCGCCGCCACCACCAAGAACATCGAGGTGGGTACCGGCGTGATCGACATGCGCTACGAAAACCCACTTTACCTCGCCGAAGAGGCCGCCTCCCTCTACCAGCTCTCCGGCGGCCGCGTGACCCTGGGTGTCTCTCGCGGCGCCCCGGAGGTTGCCGAGCGCGGTTGGGAGGCTTTCGGCTACAAGGGCGAGGCCCCCCAACGGCGCGGACGTGGCGCGCGACCACCTCGAGGCGTTCATGGCCGCGGTGGACGGCAACGGGTTTGCCACCGCCGCACCCCTAGACCGCCAGTACCCAAATATGTTTCAGCCAGGCTCCACCCTCCCCGTCTTCCCCACGGCATCTGAGCTGCGCAAGCACATCTTCTACGGCTCCGGCACTCACACTTCGGCAGAGCAGACCGCGAAGGACGGGCTGAACTTGATGTCTTCCACCTTGGTTTCCGAGACCACCGCCGCGACCTTAGGTGAGATCCAGGCGGACCAGATCAGCCGCTACCGTGCCGCGTGGAAGGAAGCGGGCCACGACTGGACCCCGCGCGTGTCCGTCTCCCGCTCCATCTTCCCCATCGTGGACGGCGCCGATATGCAGCGATTCGGCATGCAGGCCTCCGGCTCCGACCAAGTGGGCATGCTGCCCGACGTCGGTGCGTCCACCTTCGGCCGCACCTATGTCGCCGAGCCCGACAAGCTCATCGAGCAGCTCAAGGCCGACCCGGCCGTCATGTCCGCCGACACCCTGCTGATCACCATCCCGACCGGCATGGGCGTGGACGTCAACGTGAAGATTCTCGAAAGCTTCGCCACCCATATCGCCCCTGCGCTGGGCTGGCAGCCAAACACTGAGGGCCCGGTCACCGGTTACCCGATCGGTTAATCCACCCCCTTCACACAAGAAACCCGCTGGCCGTTACGACCAGCGGGTTTCTTGCTCTTCAGTGGAGCCGCCGGGAATTGAACCCGGGTCCCAGATGCTCGTCCGTGCTCATAGGGCCTGCTTTAGGATGGCCGCATGGATACCGAATCTCTCCGCATCGCTGTCGTCTTGTTTGAAGGCTTTGAGCTTCTCGACGTCTTCGGACCCGTCCAGCTGCTTCAAGCGGTGCCTGACATCACCGTGGTTTTCGCCGGGCCGACGGGCGAGCCAGTTGCAAGCTCGCAGGGCGTGGAAGTGGTGCCGACGATTTCTTATGGGCAGATTGGGCTGACCGACGCTCTCCTCGTTCCCGGCGGTAAAGGAACCCGGCAGCTCGTAGGGGACGAATCTTTTCTGTCGTGGCTTCGTGGGTTGGGCGCACAAGCACCGTGGGTTGCCTCCGTGTGCACGGGTTCTGCGGTCTTGGCGGCAGCGGGGCTTTTGGAAGGCTACGCCGCGACGAGCAACAAGCGTGCCTTTGCGTGGGCGAGCTCCTTCGGGGAGTCCGTGATTTGGAAGCCCAAGGCGCGGTGGGTGCAGGACCGTAATCGGTGGACTTCCTCAGGCGTGGCGGCGGGGATGGATATGACGGTCGCACTCATTGAGTACCTCAGCTCCGAAGCTGTTGCCATCGACGCTGCCAACTTTGCGGAATTCGAGCCGCATCGCGATTGCGAGTGGGATCCTTTCGCCCGGCTTTATGGGCTGGTGCCCTCGAGCGTTGACGACGCTGAATGCGGGGAGTGACGTCTGGGAAGCCGACGACGCTCACGGTAGATAAGGTGCTAAAAACGGTCGATTTTGGGCCACTATTTACCGTGAGTGTAGCGATGGGTGAAAAGCGCTCTTGGTGAGAGGGCGCTCGGAACTTCGTCGTCAGCAGAAGCGTTAATGTTCTAGTGACTGATCAAATCTTGCGTGGTGAACTATGGCGATAAAGATGCCTATCGACTTAAGGCCGCTTCGTGTCGAGGATGCTACCGAGATGGCTACTGTGCTTTCCAGCCGTGCCCTGTACACGTTTACGGGTGGTGAGCCGCCTTCTGCTGATGAGCTTGCGCGACGGTACGCGTTCCAAACCCGAGGCGGCTCGAGCGACGGTACCGAAGAATGGATCAATCTCATCGTCACCCTCGGTTCGAGTAAGCAACCGATAGGTTACGTCCAGGCGACTGTGCCCCGCAGCGGTGATGCGACGGAGATCGCATGGGTGATTGGGAAACAGTGGCAGGGGCATGGATACGCCAAGGAAGCCGTGAAACTGCTTAGCGCTTATCTTGCGGAGCGAGGCATTACGCATCTCATCGCTCATATCCATCCCGAGCACTTAGCCTCACAGCATGTCGCTGCCTATGCAGGGATGAGCCCCACGGCACAGGTCGTTGACGGCGAAGTCCGTTGGGAGCGCAGATAGTCTCCAACAAAATCGTGAAAAGCGAGCATCATTGCCAACTCAGGGCTAATGGACACCTCTCAGTGTTGTTCACGGTAGATAAGGGGCTAAAAACGGCGTCGATTTTGGGGCGCTATTTGCAGTGAGCGTAATGAGAATCCCGTGAGGGGTGTAGGGGCGCGGGGCGAAAGCGGAGGACGGCTGGCCGGGAAAATGTGACGAAGAAGGAAAATATTTGTTACCCAAGTTACATTCCCGTGGTAGCCTTTCCCCAACAGTGTGACGTGGAGCACTGGGACTGACCCCTACGACAGGAGTACCCATGAACAGCCCATCCAATACGGCGCCGAAAGGCGGCGCCGGCACCACGGAGAAGTCGAAAGCAAATCCCGCCAAGGCCGAGCAAAAATCGAGCCAGCAATCCAGCGGGGGAATGCTGGATAAATTCCTCAACGGTGTCGAGTACATCGGCAACAAGCTGCCGGAGCCCTTCACCATCTTCTTAATCCTCTTCCTAATTACCGGTGTCCTCTCCACCATCATGGCCAAGATGGGCGTGGAGATTAAGATTCCCGGATCGGATGAGATTCAGCCGGTGAAGGGTCTCTTCACCGGTGAAGGACTGACGTGGTTCACCACGACAATGGGTGAGAACTACATCAACTTCCCGCCGCTGGTGACGGTACTTCCCATCATGCTGGCGGTAGGTGTGGCGGAGCGCTCCGGCATGCTCTCGGCGCTCATCCGTAAGCTCTTCGGTTCTGCGAAGCCGTGGCTGCTGCCCTATGCAGTCGGCGTCATCGGCGTGACCGCTTCGGTCATGGCGGATGCCGCCTTTGTCATCGTCCCGCCGCTGGCGGCGATGGTCTTCAAGGCCGCGGGCCGCCACCCAGTGGCTGGCCTGATTGGTGGCTTCGCCGCCGTGGGCGCTGGCTATTCCACATCCTTGGTGCCGACTTCCTTGGATGCGCTCTTTGCCGGTATTACCACCGCGGTCATGGATACCCTGCCGAATACTGACTTTGCGCCGGTAAACGCCATGTCGAATTACTACTTCAACGTGGCCTCCTCCATCGTGCTGGGTGTGCTGGCTGGTTTCATCATCGACAAGGTCATCGAGCCGCGCATGTGGCAGCAGGAAGTTCCCACTGAGGAAGATATTGATCCCGAGGACGCCGCTGAGCGTGGTGACCGCGATGAAAACGGCGAGGAGCTCACCGCTGAACTGCGCCCGGCCGAATCCAAGGGCCTCATCTGGTCCGGTGTGGCCACGGTCATCCTCACCGCCATCATCCTCTTCGCAGTCCTTCTGCCGGAATCGCCGTGGCGCAATGAAGAGGGCAGCTTCTTGCCCAAGTCCCCGCTGCTGAATTCCATCGTCTTCATCGTTTTCGCCTACTTCTTGGTGCTTGGCGTGGTCTACGGCAAGGTTGTGGGCACGGTCAAGGGGATCACCGACGTCGTGAACATGATGATCGGTGCTCTCAAAGACATGATGAGCTTCCTTATTCTGGCCTTCATCCTGGGTCAGTTCGTGGCGCTCTTTGCGTGGACCGGTATCGGTACCTTTACTGCCGTGAAGGGTGCGGCCTTCCTCGAATCCATCGGGCTTACCGGCTTCCCAGCCATTTTCGCCTTCATCGCGCTCGCGTCCTGCCTGAACCTGCTGATCATTTCCGGTTCCTCCATGTGGACGCTCATGGCAGCGGTCTTCGTTCCGATGTTTGCCCTGCTGGGCTATGAGCCGGCCTTCATTCAGGGTGCGTTCCGTGTTGGTGATTCCGCGACCCAGATCATCACCCCGCTGAACCCGTACATGATCGTCATGCTTGGCTTCCTCCAGCGCTATGAGCGCGGGGCGGGCCTGGGAACACTGATGTCGCGCCTCGTGCCCTTCGTTATCCCGTTCTTTACCGCTTGGGCAATTCTGCTGGCCATCTGGTTCTATGTGGACCTTCCGCTGGGACCGGGCAACAACGTCATGATTGGTTAAATGCATGGATCAACGCAACAACCCATCGACAGCGTATTTGGAAGCGATGGAGGAGGGCGTCGCCAAGCGCGTGGCGTCCGCCGCCCCACCGGAAAAGCACGGAGAAGACTACCCGGGCCAATCGTGGCTCTGGGACGCTGCTGCCGCACAGGCAGATGCCCTGCGGGAGCAGGCAGCGCACATCGTTGCGGATCTGCACGCCCACCCCGAAACCGCTTTTGAGGAGCATCGCTCCATGGCGGTACTCGCGGACCTCGTGGAGGAGCATGGTTTTTCCACGCGCCGCGGGGTCTATGGTGTGGAGACCGCGTTCGAAGCCTCGTGGCAGAGCCCGGATTTCGATCCCGAGCAGGATCCCACCGTGGCCATCCTTGCGGAGTATGATGCCCTGCCGCATATTGGGCACGCGTGCGGGCACAATGTCATCGCCGCGGCAGGTGTTACTGGTTTTCTCGCTGCAGTAGCCGCGCTTGACTCCGCTCCTTCCTTATCCGGCCGCATACTTCTCCAGGGAACCCCAGCTGAGGAAGGCCATTCCGGCAAGGAGTACATGATTCGCGGAGGCAGCCTCGACGGTGTGGATGCCGCAGTGATGATCCATGGCTTTGGTTATGACATCGGCGCGCACGCCTGGGTAGGCCGCCGCATTTTGCGTGTGACATTTCGTGGTGTGGCTGCACATGCGAGCTCCCAGCCGTTTATGGGGCGCAACGCCCTCGACGCTGCGAGCTTGGCCTACCAGGGCATAGGTCTGATGCGGCAGCAGATGCCGCCTTCGGATCGCGTGCACGCCATCATGGGCGGTGGTGATCGCCCTTCCATTATTCCGAGCGAGGCGGAGATGACTATTTACGTGCGCTCGTTGGGAACGCGCACGCTCATGGATCTGTCCGCCAGGGTGGAAGACATCGTCCAGGGTGCAGCGCTCATGGCCGGCGTTGAGGTGGATGTGGATTGGGACGAGCATCCGATGACGCTGCCCGTGCGCAACAATGCGGCGCTGGTGGACCGCTGGACGGCGACGCAAGCGCGCCGGGGGCGCACTGCGCTGCCGGCGGGGACGGTTCCGGATACGGTGGCTGCCTCGACGGACTTCGGCAACGTCTCCCACCTAGTTCCGGGTTTGCACCCGATGGTGCAGGTTTCGCCTGCCGACGTCGCCCTGCATACCGAGGACTTCGCCCGCTGGGCGGCCACGCCGCAGGCGGTGGATGCGGCTGTCGATTCCGCTGCAGGGTTGGCGCAAGTAGCGCTAGATATCTTGGCGGACTCGGACTTTCGCCGCGCGGCGCAGGAAGACTTTGATAGGGAAGGGCCCGTATCGGTGGCCGATCTCATCGCGGAGAAGGGGTAGCGGGCCACGTTCTTGTAATGGCACGTCACGGGGCGTCGCCCAGCGTATGCGTACCCCCGTGATGAATTAAGAAACAATTGTGTGCTTGAAAGGTAAGCCTTACATAGGTTAGGTTATGCGCTGACATTATTTGCCAGCTGTGGTTAGCCACACCTAATATGCAAGGAAGCTATGTTTACTCTTTCTCGCCGTGCCGCAGGCGCGACCGTCACCAAAGTTGCCGCCACCCTCTCCGTGGCTGCGCTCGCTCTAACGGGTTGCTCCGCAAACCAATCCCAGGATTCTGCTGAGCCGACCAACTCCGCAGCCGCGGACTCCTCCACGATTACGCTGGAGGATAACTTTGGTTCGAAGGAGGTCGCGCTGCCGGTAGAGAACCCCGCGGTGACGGATAACCGCGCTTTCTCCGTTCTGGCTCAGTGGGATATCGACCTTGCCGCCGCGCCGCTTCCGCTGGTGCCGAAGTCCCTGCGTGATACCTACAACAAGGACACCGTCGAGGTTGATCTGGGCTCCCATAAGGAACCGGATCTGGAAAGCCTCGTCGCAGCGGAGCCGGACGTGGTGTGGAACGGCCAGCGTTTCGAGCAGCACCAGGAGGACATCGAGAAGCTGCTCGAAGATGTTCCAGTTGTTGACTTCGAGCCGCGCGATGACAAGGACTTCTTCGAAGAGCTCAAGCGCCACACCGAGGCGCTGGGCCAGGTCTTTGGCCACGAGGAAGACGCCGAAAAGCTCATCGCGGACTTCGACGCTGCCGCCGAGCGTGCCAAGAAGGCCTATGACCCTGAGCAGAAGGTGATGGCCGTGAATACCTCCGGTGGTGAAATCGGCTACATCGCTCCTGGCATCGGGCGCGTGTATGGGCCGGTCTTCGACTTGCTCGGCCTGACCCCGGCCCTAGAAGTCGACAATGCTTCTGACGACCACGAGGGTGACGATATCTCCGTCGAGGCGATTGCTCAGTCCAACCCGGATTGGATCCTCGTTATGGACCGCGACGCTGCCATTTCCAAGGAAGGCGAGCAGGTCACCCCGGGTGAGAAGCTGGTCAAGGACAATGCGGCGCTGAAGAGCGTGAGCGCGGTAAAGGACGGCAACGTTTACGTGGCGCCGAATGACACCTACATTGATGAGTCCATCATTACCTACACCGAGATCTTGAACGCGCTTGCCGACGCCTTCGAGAAGGCCCAAGCCTAAACAGTTCTGCGTTAGCGAAGGAGAAGATTCACAACGTGACGGTGAAGAGTAGCGCTGCGTCCCAGCGGCCAGCCGCGAACAAGCGCAGTTCGCGCGGTTCTGTGCTGACCTGGAAGCTGGGCCTTGGCGTACTTGGCGTCGTCGCGCTACTCCTCCTTTCCCTCATGGTGGGCGAGTACAGCATCCTCGATAATGAGGACGGCTGGGAGATGTTCTTCACCACCCGCATACCGCGTACCGTGGCGCTCGTTTTGGCGGGCGCTGCGATGGCAATGAGCGGTTTGGTTATGCAGCTGCTGACTCAAAACCGCTTCGTGGAACCCACGACGACGGGAACTACCGAGTGGGCCGGATTGGGCCTGCTCTTTTCCCTAATCCTCTTCCCGCATGCATCGGTACTGGTGAAGATGATCATTTCGGTGCTCTTCGCTTTCGTGGGCACCATGGTGTTCTTCGCGTTCCTGCGCCGCGTGGCGTTGCGCTCCTCACTCATCGTGCCGATCATCGGCATTATGCTGGGCGCTGTCGTTAGTGCGGTGTCGTCCTACGTAGCGCTAGCGACGGATACCTTGCAGCAGCTCGGCATCTGGTTCATGGGATCCTTTACCTCTGTCTATGAAGGACAGTACGAAGTCCTGTGGATCGTGCTCCTGGTTTTGCTGGCGGTGTATTTCTACGCGGATAAACTCACCGTCGCCGGGCTAGGGGAGGACATCGCCACCAATATCGGCCTGAATTACCAGCGGATGATCCTGCTGGGAACTGGCCTCATCGCGGTGGCGACGGGCGTGGTCACCGTCGTCGTTGGCGCCCTGCCTTTCTTGGGCCTCATCGTGCCCAACGTGGTGAGCATGGTGCGCGGCGATGACCTGCGTTCTAATCTTCCATGGGTCTGCCTGCTCGGCATCGCCACGGTGACCTTGTGCGACCTGATTGGCCGCATCATCATTGCCCCGTTTGAGATGCCCGTATCGGTCATCCTGGGCGTTGTGGGTGCTATCGTTTTCGTCGTCTTGATCGTGAGGTCGACCAAGTGAGTGTGAGTATCTCTATCCCCGCGACGAAGGAAGCTGTGCAAGTTTCTCGAGCCCGGCGAAACGTGGGCAGCTTCCAGTCTGCGGCTGCGGCGCGAAAGTACTGGATCATCCTCGGCGCTTTGATCTTCGCCGGGCTGCTCTTCGCCTTCGGCCTCTTGGCCTATGACAACCCCATGGACTTTGGGACTCGGAAGTGGTGGCTCATTGCGCGTCGCCGCGCTGATGCGGTGACCGCCATGGCGGTTGTCGCCGTGTGCCAAGCAGTCGCCACGGTCGCTTTCCACACGGTGACAAACAACCGAATCCTCACGCCCTCCATCATGGGCTTTGAATCCTTGTACGTGGCCATCAATACGGCTACGGTCTTCTTCCTCGGTGCTGCCGGCCTGACCCAGGCGCGGACCATGGGAACCTTTCTCATGCAGCTCGCGCTCATGGTGGCGCTGTCTGTGGTGCTGTATTCTTGGCTGCTGACTAGCCGCCGCAACAACATGCATGCGATGTTGCTCGTGGGCATCATTATCGGCGGCGGCCTCGGCTCGTTGGCAACGTTTATGCAGCGCATGCTCACCCCCAGCGAGTTCGATGTGCTCACCGCGCGGCTTTTTGGCTCCGTTAACAACGCGGAAAGTGAGTACTATCCCATCGCGATTCCGCTGGTCATTGCGGTGACACTGTTGATGTTCCTCAACTCCCGTCAGCTCAACGTGTTGGCATTAGGAAGAGATGCCGCCACAAACCTGGGCGTTAACCACAAGGTCAACGCCATCTACACGCTGATTTTGGTCTCTATCCTCATGGCCACGAGCACCGCGCTCGTTGGGCCCATGACCTTCCTCGGATTCCTCGTAGCAACGTTGGCCTACCAGGCGGCGGAGACCTATGACCACCGTTTCCTCTTCCCGATGGCTATTGCCACCGCCTTCGCTGTACTCACCGGCGCCTACTTCCTGATGGAGCACGTCTTTTACGCACAGGGCGTGGTCTCCATCATCATTGAGTTGGTGGGCGGTAGCGTCTTCCTTCTGGTCATTCTGCGAAAGGGCAAGCTGTGATCAAGCTTTCCAATGTCTCGAAGTCCTACTCCGGTGAGACCAACATCGGTCCCATCGATCTGGAGATCCCCTCCGGTGGCATCACGGCCCTCATCGGTCCGAATGGCGCGGGCAAATCTACGATGCTGACGATGATTGGCCGGCTTCTCGACGTCGACGAGGGCACCATCGAGGTCGCCGGCTACGACGTCGCTTCCACGAAATCGCAGGATCTGGCAAAGATCCTCTCCATCCTGCGCCAAGAAAACCACTTCATTACCAAGCTGACCGTGCGCCAGCTGGTGAGCTTCGGCCGGTTCCCTTACTCAAAGGGGCGACTGACTGCAGAAGACGAAGAGGTAGTCTCGCGCTACATTGACTTCTTCCGCCTTGGCGAATTGGAGAACCGCTACCTCGATGAACTCTCCGGCGGCCAGCGACAGCGCGCCTACGTGGCGATGGTGCTGTGCCAGGAGACGGACTACGTGCTTCTCGACGAACCCCTCAACAACCTCGACATTTCCCATTCGGTCGAGATGATGAAGCACCTGCGAAAGGCCGCCAAGGAATTCGGCCGCACGATCATTATCGTGTTGCACGACATCAACTTCGCTGCCCGCTACGCCGACTATATCTGTGCGGCCAAGGACGGTAGCATCGTTGCCTTCGGTGGGCCGGAGGACATCATGCGCGATGACATCCTGACTCCAATCTTTGAAACTCCCATCACGGTCATCGACGGACCGGATGGGCTCTTGGCCTGTTACCACTAGCTATTAACATTCAGGTGGACTGCCCGACAGTCAGAAAACCGCCCCAGGAAGAGCGTCAAAATGTGCATCTTCCTGGGGATTTGTTGTTTGTTGGGGGTGTGCGTATATTTATGCGAGTCGCCGCGAGGTAGCCGGGAGGTTAACTGGTGGTAGATGTGCGGGCAATGTTTGTTCGGCGGGTTTGACTTTGGTTGAGCTTGTTGGGTATGGTTGTTCGGGCCGCTGCAGAGAGGTTAACGTTTGGTTAATTTTGTTTGTGGTGTGCGAACGATGTTTGAGAACTCAATAGTGTGCCAATGTACTTTTGTGTTGGTTGATTTTATTCATTGTGGCCGTGATGCATTGTATGTGTGTTGTGGTTGGTGTATGCCGGATGGCGCTTTTCCTTTAGCGGCGTCATTGTAAATAACATAAGTTGTTTGGGCGTAAATGATTTAAAATCTTCTGACTTTGCCAGCCTCCTTTTTGCCCCGTCGGGTTGGGGGTTGGTTTCGAGATTTTTTCTTTATGTAATTTTTGGATAGCCAGTTCAGGTGGCACTGCTTTTTGTGGTGTTGTTTGTTGTGGTTTGTCTTTTTGTCTAGGTTTGGGCTTTTCACGGCCTTTTTGTGGAGAGTTTGATCCTGGCTCAGGACGAACGCTGGCGGCGTGCTTAACACATGCAAGTCGAACGGAAAGGCCTCTTGCTTGCAAGGGGTACTCGAGTGGCGAACGGGTGAGTAACACGTGGGTGATCTGCCTTGCACTCTGGGATAAGCTTGGGAAACTGGGTCTAATACCGGATATGAACTGCCTTTAGTGTGGTGGTTGGAAAGTTTTT
>NZ_JBRBAU010000030.1:0-1129 GCF_053480195.1 Corynebacterium guaraldiae
TGTTGCCACGGGGTTGCCGGCAGGTCAGCAAGGAGATGCTGCTCGTGTGCTTCGAAGAGATCCCTGCGGCTTGACTGCTGACTGCGAAACGGCACGGAGGTGTTGATCGCATCGACTAAGCCCACAATCTTTCCGTTGAGCTCATCTAAGTCAACACACTGGTGGTCTTCAAGGGCGTGGATGATCTTGTGCGTGACGATCTTTACCGCAGCTTCCACATTTGCTTTATCCTTCGGCCGACGCGCGCGTGTGGGAAGTGCTGCTGTGTTGTAGTGCTCCAAGAACTGCTGGTAGGTGTCGTTGACCTTCCGATTCCTATCGGCAGTGCTGATTGCGTTTGATGCCGTCGACGCGTTATCGGGGACAACAACCTGGCAGACCCCACCGAAGTAGTCAAACGCTTGGCGGTGTGCATCAAGCCAGGACTGTTGCCGCTGGTCAACACACGCACAAGCAAACAGCATTCCTGAATACGGCAGCGAAGCGACGAAAATGCTGACTTTCGCACCCGGTGTGCCCGCAGGGTCGTACAGGCGCATCTTGTTCCCTGCCCAGTCCACCTGCATCGTATGCCCTGGTGCATGGGTGATCCGGGCGGTAAGCCCGGCCGCATCGACATGGGAGGCAACCAGCTGGCGGAACCGGTCGTAGCTGTAATGACGCTGGCCCGGCTGGGTGGGGGTGGTGGTGTAGCGAGCCCACAATACTTGCAGTGTCTGCTTCACACGCCCTGTGCGTGCTTTGACGACCGCGTCAAAGTCAATCGGGACGAACTCGCCTTGACCGCTGGTGCGTTTATCAACGAATATCTCGTCTAGCTCGTCATTCGTCAACGCCGCGACCTGCTGGGCAGTAGTCAGGCCAAGGCTTCGCAGCGCTTGGTTCGCTCGGGAAATCGCGCGGTGCGAGCACCCGAGCTGGTCTTCAATCTGGCGGTAAGAACGCTTCCTAATCAGCAGCGTCATCACCGCACGGTAATCCGTCATCAGCGGACTCCTTCCAGTACGCGCCGCACCCGAGTGGTGCGGCTACCGGAAGTATCACCCCGAGCGCCGCGAGCTGCTACCAGATACTCACTGAAGCGCTACCAGATAGTCACGACACTGCTACCAAATAGCCGGTCGCAACA
>NZ_JBRBAU010000031.1:0-998 GCF_053480195.1 Corynebacterium guaraldiae
TTGTGGGCTTAGTCGATGCGATCAACACCTCCGTGCCGTTTCGCAGTCAGCAGTCAAGCCGCAGGGATCTCTTCGAAGCACACGAGCAGCATCTCCTTGCTGACCTGCCGGCAACCCCGTGGCAACATACCGAGTGGAAGCGTGCGAAAGTAGCCCCGGATTTCCATATCACGGTTGCAACGGTGCGCTACTCCGTTCCGCACCAGCTTGTTGGCCGCACTGTCGATGTGCGCATCACAGGCCAGGTCTTGACCGTCTTTGACCAGGGGACAACCGTGGTAACCCACCAGGTTTCGCATAAGCGTGGGGCCTATGTCACTGACTATGAGCACATTCCATCTGGAATGGACTCCACCCGTGGGCTGTGGACAAGCGACTACTTTTATCGCGAAGCCAGCAAAACCGGCCCGGCAACACGCAAGGTCATCGAAGAACTCATCGCGGCGAAAGCCATCCCGGCCCAGGCGTACCAGTCCTGTAGAAACGTGCTGTCGATGGGCAAACACGGCAACAAACCAATCCTGGAAGAGGCATGCCAGCGCCTGATGGCCAACGACGGCAGCCGACGGGCTGTGTCATATACCGCGGTCAAAAACATGATGGCCGCCATACGCAAAGAACACGCCACCCGGCCCCGCGGGTTAGACCAGGCCCCGCGCAGCACCACAGTCAACCAGCCCACCGCCCCTGCAATCACCGACCGGGATACCACCGGCGCGTTTCTCGGCGGTGCAGACCAGTTCAGCATGGACAACCTCGCTAAGAAAGGACACTAAAAGCCCATGTCATCACCAACCCCGCCAGCAGATCGCTTCCTTGACGAGTCCGTCCTGCCCGACTTCACCGCGCTGCGGATGACTGCCTTCGGCAGAAGCGTCATCGACATCGCCAACGATCCCGCATTCGACGCATGGACGTTTTCCCAAAAGGTGCTCTACGCACTCGATAAAGAAGTCGCGGCCAGGCGTGAACGACGCATCAACAAACTGCTAAAAGCA
>NZ_JBRBAU010000032.1:0-974 GCF_053480195.1 Corynebacterium guaraldiae
AACGCCCGGTACCCATTCCGAACCCGGAAGCTAAGCCTGCTAACGCTGATGGTACTGCAACCGGGAGGTTGTGGGAGAGTAAGAAACCGCCGACACCAAACAACAAACAACAACTCAATACAAACAACGAAGAGACCGTTAAAGCACCATCACTGCTTTAACGGTCTCCTTCTCGTTTTCACAACGCGGCAAGTCTGCACTTCCAGGTCTGAACAAATGGCTTTTTAGTGACCGATTCATGAGGGCCCGCCTCGGCAATTGGGCCTAATCATGTTCACCTGAAAGCGCTGATAAACAAGGCTCATACCCACCCGGGTAGCTGCCTAGTTCCTAACTACTGCGAAAGGGCCACGGAAGTATGATCTACCCCACCAATGCTCGGGCGTCTCGTCCTCATACAGAATTGTAAACTGGGCACCGAGCTTTCTGGCTAAGTAGCCAACCCGGTCCGGGATTAGGGTACGGAGAAGATGTTTGAATTCCTTTTGTTTCTCGTTCCTTCAGTGCTTTATATCATTTTTCAGCGCAAGAGAATTGGGGTTTCTCAAGCTCGGACAAATGTGGGTTGGCAATGGGGAAATTGGCAATCAGTAGTATTAAGCATCATCTTTTTCCCCGTGTTGCTTGGAATAGGATACGCTGGTATCCGTCTTGTATCGACGGCTAGTCTGGCCATACCGGGGGTGGTTCTGTCTCAAGGGGTAAGCCTTGCTGTCATTTTCAGGGCTATAGGCGAGGAAGTTTTCTTCCGAGGATTTCTTGGCGGCTTACTTCTTCGATCCTGGGGGTTCTGGGGTGGTAATACGCTCCAAGCCGGACTTTTTCTTCTGCCTCATTTGATGTTGTTGTGAAGCGTCCTGGGTTTAGTTCCGCTTCTTTTACGGCCCTGTGTTGATGGGCTGGGTGAGATAGTACTCGGTTTCTACTTCTTGTGGGGTGGCGTAGTCCAATGCTTCGTGAAGCCGCTTAGTGTT
>NZ_JBRBAU010000033.1:0-953 GCF_053480195.1 Corynebacterium guaraldiae
CGCTTCAGGTGGCGAAACGATGGAAGAAGAGCTCAAGCGTTTGCGCCGCGAAAACCGTGAGCTGAAGCGAGCAAACGGGATTCTTAAGACTGCTTCGGCTTTTTTCGCAGCGGAACTCGACCGACCCACGACCAAATGATCTCTTACATCGACGCGTATAAGGATCAGTTTGGGGTCGAGGCCATCTGCCGAGTCCTTAAACAAGCAGATCGTGGATTCATCACCTCACGCGGCTACCGCAAAGCCACCACACGCGTTCCCAGTGCAAGGACCTTAAGCGATAGCCTTCTCATCCCAGAGATACAACGTGTGCATGCGCAGAATTTCTCGGTCTACGGCATCCGCAAAATGTGGCACGCGATGAACCGTGAAGGCTTTCATATCGGCCGCGATAAGACTGCACGACTGATGAAGCTAGCTGGTGTTTCCGGCCGCAGACGTGGACGAACCCCCGTGACAACGACTAGCCCGAAGAAACCGGATCATCGCCCAGACCTAGTGCAGCGAAACTTTCGAGCACAAGCACCAGGAAGGTTGTGGGTTGCCGACATTACCTACGTTCGCACCCTGTCAGGATTCGCCTACACCGCGTTTGTCGTGGATGTCTACAGTCGAAAGATTGTTGGTGTTGCTACACGCTCAACGATGCGCACCGATGCGCTACCCATGGAGGCCTTGGAGCATGCGTTAACGACTGCAGGGCGAATCCATGGAAACCAGCTGATTCACCACAGTGATCGGGGCAGCCAGTACGTGTCACTGAAGTATTCCACCGCTCTCGCGGAAGCAGGAATACGCCCGAGTGTGGGGACAGTCGGCGATTCTTATGACAATGCACTAGCCGAAACAGTCAATGGTCTCTACAAGGCGGAACTGATTCATGCCCAAGGCCCGTGGACATCGGTCGGAGAAGTCGAACTGGCCACCTTGCGGTGGGTGCATTGGTGGAACAC
>NZ_JBRBAU010000034.1:0-948 GCF_053480195.1 Corynebacterium guaraldiae
ACGACGCAGTTCAAGCAAAATGGTTTCGCCTTTTCATCTCTTGGCTCATGTCAGGCCACAGCCTGGCAGAGACAGCTAAGACCTGCGGAGTTTCATCACGAACTCTGCAACGCCGGTTCAAAACGTTTTGGCTTATCCAACCTCCCCGAAGCGTTGATAAGCAGCGAATCTACGACCAAATCTTCATCGACGGCACCTACTTCAACACCAAGTGCCTTGTCGTAGCTGCTGACTCCTGCCATGTCATCAACTGGTTCTGGTGCACTAAGGAAT
Organism: Corynebacterium guaraldiae; assembly: GCF_053480195.1. Lineage (NCBI taxonomy): Bacteria > Bacillati > Actinomycetota > Actinomycetes > Mycobacteriales > Corynebacteriaceae > Corynebacterium > Corynebacterium guaraldiae. Next base: position 274 of record NZ_JBRBAU010000034.1, read on the forward strand.
CCTCCTGGTCATACATGCGCCTGCTAGACGAGATAGCCCCACCACAACTGGTGACCTGTGATGGGGATTCAGGAGGACTTAAAGCACTACGCCACTTGTGGCCTGATACTCCAGTTCAACGCTGCATTGTCCACGTCAAACGCAACATTCAACGCGCCACAGGCCTGCACCCCACCTCGCCGATGGGCAAAGCACTGCGACGGCTTTCCTTCGAACTGCTAGCCGTTGACAACCTGGATGAAGCAGCCGAATGGACTGCCAAGCTACACCAATTCGGCACTGTATTTAGCGCCCAGCTCAAAGCCAAAACTTACGTCAAAGACGTCCCTTTCGAGCAGATTCCTAAATCCAAACGCGGCAACAAAAAATGGTGGTACACCCACGATGTTCACCGCGGAATCTACCTACAGCTGAAGAAAATGAGTCAACACGGACACCTCTTTGCCTACCTCACCCAAGCTAAAGAAGGCCAACGCTTAGAGCGCACAACCAACAGCCTGGAAGGCGGAGTGAACTCACAAATCAAGAAACTGATGCACGCCCACCGGGGACTACGCGACGAGCAACAACGCATCGCCTGTGACTGGTGGCTGTACCTACACACGCAGCTGCCTGGCGACCCCGTAGAAATCGCCAGGCAGCAAAACTGGGGCCAGGACGCACTCGCCAAAGCAC
>NZ_JBRBAU010000035.1:0-915 GCF_053480195.1 Corynebacterium guaraldiae
CTTGACGGACTCATCAACAGTGATCTCAACAACGGTCTTACCGTTAGCGGTCTCCGGAGTAAAGGTCTTCTCACCCTTACCCAGAACGGTCTTGCCGTCCTCCTTGGAAATCAGCTCAGCGAACAGGGTGTATTCCTTACCCGGAACCAGGTTCTTGTACGTCACCGTATCGTTAACCTTCGCACCAGCAACAACCTGAGTCGAACCGTTAGCGAAGTCAGCATTCGTCGAAATCTTCGGCTTGCCAGACTCATCACCTGGCTTACCCGGAGTCGTCGACTCAGACGGCTCCGTCGTCTTCGGAGTGGTCGACTCGCCCGGGTTCTCCGGCGTGGTGGACTCATCCGGGTTCTCCGGCGTGGTCGACTCATCCGGGTTCTCCGGAGTGGTGGACTCATCCGGGTTCTCCGGAGTGGTCGACTCAGACGGCTCCTCACCCGGATTCTCCGGAGTCGTAGACTCATCCGGGTTCTCCGGCGTGGTGGACTCATCCGGGTTCTCCGGAGTCGTCGACTCGCCCGGCTGCTCCGGCGTAGTGGACTCAGACGGCTCATCCTTAGAGGTCACAGTCTGAGCCTTATCATTGATGTCCTCGTGCTTAGCAATGTCGTTCGGATTCTCCGGATCAGTACCCGGAGTCTCCTCGCCCTTGTCGTTGACCTCAACAGAAGTCAACTTCTCAAAAGCAACCGCAGCCTCAACCGGCTTCTTGACGGACTCATCAACAGTGATCTCAACAACGGTCTTACCGTTAGCGGTCTCCGGAGTAAAGGTCTTCTCACCCTTACCCAGAACGGTCTTGCCGTCCTCCTTGGAAATCAGCTCAGCGAACAGGGTGTATTCCTTACCCGGAACCAGGTTCTTGTACGTCACCGTATCGTTAACCTTCGCACCAGCAACAACCTGAGTCGAACC
>NZ_JBRBAU010000036.1:0-877 GCF_053480195.1 Corynebacterium guaraldiae
GTGAGATCACTGTTCCGGTTCCGGAGGGTGCTAAGCCTGGTGACAAGATCACTGTTCCGGTTGAGGTGACTTACCCGGATGGCTCCAAGGACACCGTTGAGGTGACCGTTACGGTTGAGCAGCCGGACGCTCCCGAGGCTACGGACAACGAGAAGTATGAGCCTGAGTACAACGGTGGCACCGGCGAGCCTGGCGAGGACGTCAATATTGACGCTCCGGCCTTCAAGGACGGCGACAACAACAAGGTCGACGTTCCTAGCGGCACCACCTTCGGCCCAGGTGCAGACACCCCTGAAGGCGCGACCGTCAATCCGGACGGTTCCATCAAGGTCACCATCCCTGAGGATGCTAACCCTGGTGACAAGATCACTGTTCCGGTTGAGGTGACCTACCCAGATGGTTCTAAGGACAACGTTGACGTCACCGTTACGGTGACCGAGAAGGACGCTACCCCGGTTACGCCTGTTGCCCCGAAGGAGAACAACCCATCTCTGGGTGCATCTGCTGATGACCCGGCATCTTGTGATGTTCCGCCGTTCGTCACCGTTGAAGAGACCGAGGGTGTCGAGTACAAGGTGACCGTCGACGGTAAGGAGTTGACTCCGGACGCTGAAGGCAAGTACGTCTACGAGTACGGTCAGACGGTCAAGGTCGAGGCAACCCCGGCCAAGGGCTTCACCTTCCCGGAGGGCGCTCAGACGACCTGGACCTATACGACCCCGCAGAACGAGGTCTGTGAGGCTCCGGAGACTGAGAAGCCTGACTGGAGTGACGACAAGGGTAAGCCTGGTGACAAGGTTGAGATCCCGAACACCGGTGGCGATGTCCCGGCGGGCACCACGGTTGAGACCGAGGGTCCGGGTAAGGCTGAGATCGA
>NZ_JBRBAU010000037.1:0-734 GCF_053480195.1 Corynebacterium guaraldiae
TGTGATGTCTAGCGACTTTTTGGACACGGAGTCCAGGATGTTTTTGGACGGGATGTCTAGTGGCTTTTTGGACGTTTGCGGCGGTGGAATAGCCGGATGGCTATTCCATTGCATAAGCGTAGAAAGGTCGCAGATTTCGATCCCGTTCGTGACGGCAAGACGGTCACACAGTTTTGCAAAGAATTAGGGATCTCGCGGCAGACGTACCACAACATCAAACACCGGATAGCGCAGAAGGGGCGCGCAGGTATTGTGCCGGATTCGACTGCCCCGAAGAATCCGATTAAGAAGTTTGACGAGGCCGATAAAATCGCAGTCGTCCACGCCAGACAACAGTTAATGGAGCAAGGCTTGGATTATGGGCCTTGGTCGATCTACTACTTTTTGTTCGACACTGTAGGCGCAGATTACACCCCATCGCGTTCTACAATCGCCTCGTGGCTGCATGAACTGGGGTTTGTTGATGCCAATGCCCGCAAACGGCCACGCAGCTCCTATAAGCGCTTCGCCCGTGATCGCGTCGGTGAACTCTGGCAAATCGATGGACTGGTCTATCGCCTCTTTGACCATGCCCACACACATGTCACGATTTACCAGATTATCGATGATGCCAGCAGATTCGATGTCGGAACCACAGCGTTCGCCCTGCCAGAAAACGGTACTGACGCACGCGCCGTACTGGCCGCAGCGTTCGCTGCCTACGGCAAACCTCAAGAAATCCTTTCCGACAATGG
>NZ_JBRBAU010000038.1:0-593 GCF_053480195.1 Corynebacterium guaraldiae
TGCTTTTAGCAGTTTGTTGATGCGTCGTTCACGCCTGGCCGCGACTTCTTTATCGAGTGCGTAGAGCACCTTTTGGGAAAACGTCCATGCGTCGAATGCGGGATCGTTGGCGATGTCGATGACGCTTTTGCCGAAGGCAGTCATCCGCAGTGCGGTGAAGTCGGCCAGGACGGATTCGTCAAGGAAGCGATCTGTTGGCGGGGTTGGTGAGGACATGGGTTTTAGTTTCCTTTCTTAGCGAGGTTGTCCATGCTGAACTGGTCTGCACCGCCAAGGAACGCGCCGGTGGTGTCCCGGTCAGCGGCTACAGGTCGGGCGGGTTGGTTGGTGGTGGTGCTGCGCGGGGGCTGGTCAAACCCGCGTGGTCGGGTTGCGTGTTCCTTGCGGACAGCGGTCATCATGTTTTTGACTGCGGTATATGACACTGCCCGCCGACTGCCGTCGTTGGCGGTCAGGCGTTGGCATGCTTCTTCCAGGATTGGTTTGTTGGCATGTTTGCCCATTGACAGCACGTTTCGGCAGGACTGGTATGCCTGGGCCGGGATGGCTTTCGCCGTAATGAGTTCTTCGATGACCTTGCGTGTTGCCGGGCC
>NZ_JBRBAU010000039.1:0-531 GCF_053480195.1 Corynebacterium guaraldiae
CTTCTTCCAGGATTGGTTTGTTGGCATGTTTGCCCATTGACAGCACGTTTCGGCAGGACTGGTATGCCTGGGCCGGGATGGCTTTCGCCGTAATGAGTTCTTCGATGACCTTGCGTGTTGCCGGGCCAACTTTGCTGGCTTCGCGGTAAAAGTAGTCGCTTGTCCACAGTCCACGGGTGGAGTCCATCCCAGATGGAATGTGCTCGTAGTCAGTGACATAGGCCCCACGCTTATGTGAAACCTGGTGGGTTGCCACGGTTGCCCCTTGGTCAAAGACGGTCAACATCTGGCCGGTGATGCGCACATCGACAGTGCGGCCAACAAGCTGGTGCGGAACGGAGTAGCGCACTGTTGCAACCGTGACATGGAAATCCGGGGCCACTTTTGCCCGTTTCCACTCGGTGTGTTGCCACGGGGTTGCCGGCAGGTCAGCAAGGAGATGCTGCTCGTGTGCTTCGAAGAGATCCCTGCGGCTTGACTGCTGACTGCGAAACGGCACGGAGGTGTTGATCGCATCGACTAAGCCCACAA